>CAZGOS010000018.1:0-26947 GCA_964527795.1 uncultured Rhodothermales bacterium
GCAATCCCTGCTCGGGGGTTGCATAGTCCCCGTATCCGTTCAGACGTGAATTCAAAATCGTAGTCGGCTGCCATGAAAGCAGGGAGTCTCTGATTGCGGCCGAGCCCCACTCCCGGGCCGAATGCTCCCAGTCGCCGTCAAACCAGAAGAGGTCCGGCTGGAAACGGCTGCTCAGCTCTCGAATCTGGCCGAAGTGGAAGACCCTGAACCGGCTCCAGCGCTCTTCGTCGTCCTTGTACCGGTATTCGTTCCGGCGAAATACGTCGTAGTCCGGATGCGACCAGTCGATATGCGAGAAGTACAGACCGACCTTCAGACCTTCGTTGCGGAGAGCGTCGACAAACGGGCCAACCAGGTCACGACCGGCGGGCGTAGCCTCGACAACATTCAGATCCGACAACTCCGTATCCCACAGAGCCACGCCGTCGTGATGTTTTGCAGTGAGCACGGCGTAGCGGGCGCCGCTCTGTTTGATGACTCTCGACCACTCGCCCGGATCGTATTCGGCAGCAGTAAAACCGCCAAGCTGGGCCATATAGTCTTCGTAGGAGATGTATTTATTGAAAAACGACCACGATTCGTCGATGCCGTCTACGGCGTAGATGCCCCAGTGAATGAAGATGCCCAGACGGGCCTCCTCGAACCATGCCATCCTGGGATCCCTGGACCCTTCATCCTGAGCCTGCGCGATCGAAATGCCGGACGCAGTCATCAGGCATGCACCCAACAACGGGAGGAAGCACATATGCTTTGCACGATCCAAAAAATCAGGCATGACGAAAATCGTTGTACGTAAGGTTATCCGGCGCATAATAAGCACGAACATCCGCTCTTTGTAAGGGCTGCCCATGAGCGCCGTTGCTCCAGGCGATCCGCACGGTGTTTAATCTATCACCCGGTGCGCCGATCATCCCTGTGAAGCGTGCAGGACACTGCTTTATACGATATTCGGTGAATGCATCGTGCTCGAGAGTGAATGAACCGAACAGACCTGGATTGTTGCAAGAGTTCGGTCTGGTTCAAGCTGAATGGTCACTCGCCGAAGAGTTGTCGATCGGAGGATGGAGCAACGTGAGGGAGATGATGGAAATGGGAGTTCTTAAACCTGATCGATACACGGAATATGCAACGATGTATGACACTTATGGCGTCGGTTGCGTTGGCATTGACGTTCTCGCAGACAGGAGCTGCACAAATTAAAGGAACAGCTCACGATTTTTCCGGGGCGAGTTGGAATTCAACCGGCGACGCCTGTATTGCCTGTCATCCTGGAGAAAATACGGATTCGAATCCCGACGGCGAATTTGCGGTGGGGGGCCCGAGTCCGGGCTACGTGATGTATTCCAGCAGTCAACTCGACGCCAACGTCGGACCGCCTGAAGGGGCTTCAAAAATGTGCCTGAGCTGCCATGACGGATCCGTCGCGGGTTCAATTTTCCAGGCAGACTCCGGCACGAATGGTATGTCGATTACTGCAAGTATCGGTGCTGACTTGAGCAACGACCATCCGATCTCTTTTACCTATGATTCCGCCCTGGCATCGAAGGACGGCTCACTTAGAGATCCGTCAATTGCCAAATCCGGTCTCGGTGACACGATAAGTTCAGATCTGCTCTCCGACGGAAAGATGCAGTGCACGAGTTGTCACGATCCGCATTCGAACAGGCATGGAAAGTTTCTCGTGATGAACAACGAAGGCGACGTTTTGTGCATTACGTGCCATGCCAAATAGACGGGCGCTCCCCGGCCCGTGCTTCAATATGGCAGACGTTCGTACACGACTCGCCCGCCGACTTATCGTCAGTTGAACTCCCCTCCCAGCCAGACGTGCTCTGAGTCGACCATAGTTGGATATGCGTATCCCTTTCCAGGAAGGTATAGGCACGCTTCCTGACTTTCCTGTCTTACTCGAAGATTCTCCGTTCTGCAGTAATCTTATGTCTCTCTGTTCTATTAACGCCCTGCGCAACCTTTATTTGATATTATAGTATTAAAATACGATACTATGAAAGTCGGCAGAAAACACCGAAAGACCTTAGAGAGAGTATTTGAAGATCCCATTCGTTCGGATATCGAATGGAAAGCAGTCGTAAACATGCTGGTGGCGCTTGGGGCCGATTTGTCTGAAGGACGAGGGTCTCGAGTACGAATCCATTTCAACGGAATCCGAGCTGTCCTCCACAGACCACATCCCAATAAAGAAATCGATAAAGGTGCTCTCAGATCAATGAGAAAGTTTTTGCTGAGGGCCGGAGTAAACGCGTAACAGGTTAGAATCATGCTCCAGTACAAAGGCTACACGGGAAATGTTAAATTCGACGATGAAGCTGGTATCTTCCATGGAGAAGTGCTTGATTTGAAAGACGTTGTTACCTTTCAGGGCAAGACACCTGACGGAATCGTCAAAGCATTCCAGGACTCTATCGAAGATTATCTCGAATTCTGCAAAGAACGAGGAGAAGACCCGGACCGCCCGTTTTCCGGGCGATTCGTCCTGAGACTTCCAAAAGAACTGCATCGGCTTGCCTTTCTGCGCGCCAAACAGGCAGGCGTGAGTCTGAATCATTGGATCACGAGCAGACTGGAAGATTCGGTCAAGACTTGAAACCTATCTATCCGCTGCAAATAGGACGAACATCGTACTATACCGCGCCGATAGGTTAACCTTCTTACCAAACGTGCTCGGCTACATGTCCACCCAGTATTCCTCGGGCATATCCTGGGCGAGTGCGAGCGCGCCCTCGGCGCCTGCGTAGAGTGGGTCCTCGATGACGGCCACGTTGAAATCGCCGTATTCCTTCAGCGCCTCGGCGACGCCGTCGTCCATGCCGTGAATCATACTGCAACCACCGGCCAGGAATACATTCTTTTTCAGCTCTTCCTGAAAATCGGGCTCGTACCTGGAAATCAGATCCATCGCGGTCTCCGCTATCGCCGGGATCACCCCTTCGCATGTATGGCGCATCTCGTTCGTAATGTCGAGCTGTTTCGTGACACCACTGAAGGGCACTTTGACTTTCACGCGGTTGCGCGCGTTGCCCACAAACCCTTTCCCTTCTTTGAATCCACGCACCATCGTCTCGCTGAAAGAAGCATCCGGATATTTCTCCTCAAGCCGCAATAACAGCTGTCGGTCGATAAAGTCGCCGGCCGTCGTCAACGTGCGCTGGTCTTCTTCCGTCGGCATCGTGCCGTGCATGATGCAGAAATCAACCGTGCCTGCGCCGATATCAATAAAGAGCGCGTTGCTCAGGGTTTCCTGACCGTACGCAACGGCAAACGGTTCGGAAACGACCATGAGGCGATCTGCGTATTCTTTGACGGCATTCCTGATAGCCAGTTTGTTCACACGCAAAGCCTCCGCCGGAACACCCACGGCAGCGTAGATTTCCTGCGTAGAGGACGGTTCCATCATCTCGATCAGATGATGAACCAGCTCGCGCACAGCCTCCTCGTCTCGGACCGTACCGTCTCGAATGACGCCCTGCTCGAGTGGTCTCGACAGATTCACGGACAGGCGGTTGTCCAGGGCATCCTGCCCAAACAGAATCGATTCTCCGAGCATCTTCCTGGCTACAAAATCCTTCGGCCATCCGACATAACTATGAACCCACTGCCGCTTGCCGGTACTGGCAACGATGGCGCTGCGCGATGTACCCAGGTCGATTCCAATGTAAAGGATGTCAGCTGTCGACGTCTTCTTCGGTGGCATTTTCCGTGACTCCGTTCTGTGAGGCTTCCTGATTAGAGAGTTCGTTAAGGTAAGTTACGATTCCCTCTTCCAAAAAAAGGGCGAGTTTTTCCCGGTACTCGGGTGTGCGAAGACGAGCTTCCTCTTCGCTGTTGCTAATTACGCCAATTTCGGAAAGAATTCCAGGGGCCTCGGCGCCGACCAGGACGATGAACGGTGCCGTCTTCACGCCCCAGTTCTTAACTTTCCCGTTGAGCTCCCGGCTATTGCGAAACAGGCTTCGCTGAACATGCAGCGCAAGTCGCTTGGATTCCTCGAGTTTAACGCGATCCCCGATGCGCCGGATCATGATGTTGAACTCGGCGACCGCGTAGTCGGAGTTCTTGTTCTCAAGCTCAGCCAACCGAAGCGCAGAAGAGCTGCTCTGCGGCCCAAAATAGTACGTTTCGAGTGCGTAGACGGGTTCTTCCGGGAACTGATTGACGTGGATGGAGACAAATAGATCGGCACCCCGCTCGTTGGCGATAACAGCGCGTTCTTTCAGGCTGCGCGTCTGGTCACCATCTCGAGTCTGCGCCACCTGTATTCCGTGGTTCTCGGTAAGTCGACGTCCAAGTCGGAGAGCCACATCCAGCGTGATCTCCTTCTCCATAAGGCCGGCAGCACCAAGAGCTCCGGGATCCCGACCACCGTGTCCGGCATCGACAACGATCGTTCGCACCCCGAGGTTGAAGAGCCGGGACAGAGGCATAGGAGCAGATGCGATAGCGCCATATGCGTCAGGCGCAGGAATGTCGCCGGTTTCGGGGATGGATTCCGAAAGAACCGGAATGTCACGAGACGGCGCTATTCCGGACGAAATTCCGGACGAAATTCCGGACGAACTGCCGGCTGAACTGCCACTCGCTGATTTCGAGTCTCCGACCAGTGCCGAGCGCTCGACGGCTTCACTCGAACTGGACCTGCGATCCTGGAAAACATATTCGGTGGCCAGAATCAAAACAATAACGAGCAAGATCACTCCACCCGCTCCCGTGGCGTAGGTCCGGGCAGTCGGCGCCGAAGCGCGAGCGCGGAATCGATGCCCGATGCGCCTGTTGTCTTCGTAAACGCCTCGGAGAATATCCCGTCTGTTTGTCTTGCTATCGTTCGCCATGGAGTAGGCCTGGTCGCTGACCCTGTGAAAGAAACGTCCCGACTAAACGTTCCCATCGTGCAAAGGCTACCCGGGACTTAAGCTTCTGCCAATTCCTGGGCTTCCGCAACGAATTTGTCCTGAATATGGCGGGGCATTGCTTCATAGCGGGCAAATTTAGCTCGATGCAATCCGCGGCCCTGTGTCAACGAACGAAGAATCGTCGAGTATCGATGCATCTCAGCTTCGGGAATCTGCGCGATGATCTTCTGGAACACACCTTCCGATTCTATTCCCTGAATACGAGCGCGGCGCGTGTTCATATCGCCCATCACGTCACCCGTGTATGATTCGGGGCAAAGCACCTCGATGTCATATATCGGTTCCAGAATCACCGGATTCGCCGAGCGGAATCCATCACGGAAGCACATCCTTGCCGCAGACTTGAAGGCGGCTTCATTGGAGTCCACGGAATGCATGCCTCCATCGAATATGACCACCCGCACGTCGCCAACGGGGTATCCTGCAACGGGTCCATTCTGACTGGCTTCCAGAACACCTTTTCGGATGGCACCAAAGAAACGGCGCATATCGATAACGCCTCCAACGATGCCGTTAATGAACTGTATACGCGAGCCCCACGGCGTCACCTCCTCTTCCGTACCGCGAATCGAAATATCCGACGGCGGTTGAAACTCGCCGTCCAGAGGTTCTATCAGCATCGCAATATCAGCGAATTGACCCGCACCGCCGGTCTGTTTCTTGTGCCGGTATTTGGCACGAGCCTGGGACTGAACCGTTTCGCGATAAGCCACTTTCGGCCTGATATACTCAATATCGACACCAAATCGATTCCTCAGTCGGTACCTGGCAATCTCGAGTTGCATCTCACCCTGACCAGCCAGGACCAACTGGCTCAAATGCTGGTCGTGCATGACAATTAGCGAGGGATCCTCTGCCTGCAAGTGGTGCAATCCCTGGGCGAGTTTGTCTTCTTCTCCCTCGCGCATCGGAACCACGGCCATTGCATACCTGGGCTCAGGGAATTTGATGAGTTTCAGTTTCGTGGAGCTGCCGCGCGAACGAAGCGTGTCATTGGTGTGCGTGTTTTTCAACTTTACCAATGCGCCCAGATCACCGGCAGAGAGTCTATCGACGGTCTCTCTTTCGTGACCGTTGATGACAAATAACTGCCCGAGCCGTTCAGTGCTTCCCGTATCCGCATTCTGTAAATCGCTTGCGTGCTCCAGCTTTCCGGAGTAGACGCGAACAAAGGAATAGTCGCCGACGTGGTGTTCCGCCATCGTGCGGTACACGAGCGCTAGCGCCGAACCCGATGAATCCACAGAGATTGTGCCGCCGTCCGCGGTTTCAGGATCCGGCACATCCGCAGGACTCGGACAGGCATTGCCGACAAACTCAAGCAGACGCGAGACACCCACACAGTTCGTGGCGCTCGTAAGAAAAATCGGGAAGATCTCCCGCTGCACGATCGCCGCGCGCAGCCCGTTTCGCATCTCTTCTTCTGTCAGTGTGCCCTTTTCGAAATAGAGTTCCATCAAACTCTCGTCATTCTCTGCGATATTCTCGATGAGCTCATTGTGCAGGGATTCCGCTTCTGCCGTAAACGAGTCGTCTATGGCGGAATACGACGCCTTGCCGTCGGCATCGAACGAGATCTGTTTCATGACGAGCACGTCGATCAAGCTGCCGGATCCGTCGCCCGCAGGAAGCTGGACAACCGTCGCTCCCCTGCCGAAACGATCCTTGATCTGAGAAATCACACTCCGAAAGTCGGCTTTGGGTTTGTCCATGTGATTGATGACAAACATCACCGGTGTTACCAATTTCTCAGCCGATCGCCAGGCCAGTTCCGTGCCTACCTGAACGCCTTCAGCCGCATTGATAACAAACACGGCTGTATTGGCAACGTGCAACGAGGCAACCACTTCGCCCACGAAGTCGGGGTACCCGGGCGTGTCGAGAATATTGATTTTGTTTCCGCCGTATTCAACATGGAGAAGCGAAGCAAATACGGACATCTCTCGTTCCTTCTCACTGGCGTGATAATCACTTACCGTCGTGCCCTCCGCTATCGTACCCATTCGTTGGATAACACCGGTCGTATGAAGCATCGCTTCAGCCAGCATCGTTTTACCACTTCCCTGATGCCCGACTAGTGCAATATTGCGAATGTGGTCGGTCTCGTATACGTTCATCTCGTCAATTCCTTAGTTCTCTAAATATCTGGAGATTTGCAAACAAGATTGTTAAGATACGTGCGTGAGTGCATTTGTCAACCTGTGGCAGAATCTGGGGCATCGATCACGTTATCGATCATTTTAACCCCATGTGATCGGTTTTTGGAAGTTAATAATCCTCGGTGGAACAATCGAAGCAGCATCGAATTCCGAGCTGCTTCACACGGCTGATTATGACATCATTTCTCGCTCTCGAAACTACGACCGACGTATGCGGAGTGGTCCTGTTCGTTGACGGGGTTCCCGTCGCCGAGCGACAGACCGCTCGGCCAAAATCTCATGCGGCCGAGTTGGTACCGATGATCAGCGAGTGTTTGAAAGAAAAGGCTCTGGCGCCGAACGACTTGCAGGCCATAGCCGTCTCCGCCGGACCCGGTTCCTATACCGGACTCCGAATCGGTGTGAGCACGGCAAAGGGACTTGCGTACGCCACGGCAGCTCGCATTGTAGCCGTTTCAACGCTCGAAGCATTTGCTCATTCGTACGAACAGTCGACGCAAGACATCGTTGTCCCGGTGCTTCCGTCCCGACGCGGAGAAGTCTACCTTGCTGCTTATCAGTCGCACGACGGCCATGGTTTTGTGCAAAGGGTCCCGAAATGCGCCATTTTCATCGACGACATGCAGCAGTGTTTGGCCGATGCAGGAATCAGAAGCGGCCTCGTGGTAGGGCCCAAAGCGATAGAACTATCCGGCACGCTCGATTCTATGACTTCATTTGAATTCAAGGATGAAGCCGCGTCGGCTAAAAACGTCGGTATGCTGGCGGTTTCACGCATCGAAAATGAATTATTTGAAGACACATCGAACTTCGAGCCGTATTATTTACGCGCGTTCGAGGCTCGTCAGCCGGCCCGGTCAATTTTTGACCGGCTTCCGTTCTGACAGTAGATAAAAGTTCCATGGCCTGGTTTCGAAGAAAAACGGCGGGTATTCAGACGAAAATAAGTCAGCAAATAAATGTACCGGAGGGACACTGGTTGAAGTGTCCCGAGTGTTCGACGACGGTAAATCAGCGCGAACTCGGAAATAACATCAAAGTCTGTCCGAATTGCGCGTTTCACTTCAAGCTGACGAGTGAAGAGTATTTTCAGTATATCTTCGACGACGGGGAATTTGAGGTTCAGGACGAGCATATCATCTCGGTCGATCCGCTGCAATTCGTCGATAAAAAAAGTTATTCGATGAGACTGGAGGCGTCGCGAGAGAAGACCAAACTCAGTGATGCGGCACGCGCGGCAACCGGTACAATCGGCGGGCACCGGATTTCCGTCGCATCCATGGACTTCTCGTTCATCGGCGGTTCGATGGGCTCTGTCGTCGGCGAGATCGTCACGCGAGCCATCCGACGAGCCGTGAAGGAGAAGTCGGCGCTGTTGGTCATTGCGCAGAGTGGAGGGGCCAGAATGATGGAAGGGGCCCTGAGCCTGATGCAGATGGCAAAAACGAGTGCAAATCTGACGTTGCTGGCCGACCTGGGGCTTCCGTTCATCGTTCTCCTTACGAATCCGACGACTGGAGGCGTAACGGCCTCATTTGCCATGCTCGGCGACATTCACCTGGCCGAACCCGGTGCCCTCATTGGATTCGCCGGTCCGCGTGTCATTAGGGAGACGATGGGCCAGGATCTTCCCGAAGGATTTCAACGATCGGAATTCGTGAAAGAACGAGGATTCATCGATAGGATCGTCGACCGTCGCGAATTGAGGGACGAGCTTATTCGGATTCTGGACCTCATTCTGGAAGAGGAACCGGATTAGGCCGACGGTCGAGGCAGGACTGGAATCGAATTGCCCGTGCTGTCAAGAAAGAAACAAGAAAGAAACAGGGGAGAAACAAGAAGAAACGTCCGACGCACCCACTACGACGGACGTTTCTGCAGCTACCGAAGTAACATCACCCTTTTGAGAGGCCTTTAGTAACTCACCCGGACGAATGATAGAAGCTTATTTTCAAGCGCGGGGTTTTCTACGGGTCAACGGTCGGAATCCGTGAATGAACAGAAGAATGTCTATGCCCGATGGGATTAAGGGCATTCGTAGCTACCCTTGCCATTTTGGCAGTTAGAAGGAACGATCGTATTACTTGACTTCCGCCTGATGGCAATCACTTGATATCTTTGCGGGTTCGCCCGTTCCGGAACCAATTCCGACTTCTCCATGAGGAATCCATTCAAACTGCGTACGATTCTCTTTCTCACCTCACTTTTTCTCGGCGGATGCGGCACAGACGACGCAGAAGGTCCTGGAGAAGATGGAATCGCTCACCTCACGTACTGGTCATCCCAGAACCCTGGAGAAAGGCGGCTCGCAGTGGAACTCGTAGACGCGTGGAACGAGGCCAATCCCGATGTACAGGTCACGGTTCAGCCTCTGCCCGCGGGACAGTCGAGCGAAGAGGTGCTGCTCGCTGCCGTCGTCGCCGGTACAACGCCCGACATCTGCTCCAATATCTGGCCGGGCATTGTCAGCGATTTTGTCCGCGCGGGAGGTGTACTTGCACTGGATACCTTTCCGGACTTCGATTCCGTTATGGCCTCTCGCGTACCCGGCGATTTCGTTGAGCTCCTGCGCGCCGGCGACGGTCATATCTACCAACTACCCTGGAAGTCCAACCCGATCATGATGCAGTACAACGTGCGCATGTTCCGGGAGGCCGGAATTGAATCACCGCCTCGGACGTACAGCGAATATCTGGTCGCGGCCGAAAAGATTTCCAGGGACATCGACGGGGACGGACAATTCGACCAGTGGATTGGATATCGAGACATCCAACCCATTTGGCACCAGCGGTTCTTCGACTACTATGCGTTCTACATCGCGGCCTCGGGCGGACGCACGCTGTTTCAAAAGAATGAGCTCCGCATCGATCCGGATGTATCCAATACCGTTCTTGGTTTCTTCCGGGAACTCTATGCCAATGGATATTTCCCGCGATCCAAACTTCAATCCAACCCCTTTATTCAGGAAACCGCCGCCACCGATTTCGTGGGGCCGTGGAATATCGCATGGTTGGAAGAAAACGCACCGGCTGAACTTGAGTTTGCGCACGCTCCTCTCCCACTCCCGGATGATTATGAAGGAGAATCGTACACGTACGGCGATTACAAGAACATTGCGATCTTTTCGAACACCCGCTATCCGGAAGCCGCCTGGCAATTTGCGAAGTATCTGATCTCGAAAGAAGCCGATCTGCGTTTGATTGAAATGGCAACCCAACTGCCCATTCGAGCAGGCTTGCTCCAGGATCCGTTTTTCGACGCGTATTTCAGGGAAAACCCGAGAATGGTACCGTTTGCAAGGCAGGTGATGCTCACGCGTGGCATAGAGGACGTGCGGTCATTTCCGGAAATGCTGGACGCAATCGCAGCGCAGTACGAGGCGGCAGCCGTATACGGCATACGTTCGCCCGAAGAAGCCACGGCGCGGGCTATCGAACGCATCAAGGAACTTCAAGCCTGGTACGAATGAGCGCAATCGCACGCATATCGCCAGGCCGACGAAAGATGAAGGTGCCCCAAATCCGCTCTGCCGGCAGTCGTTTCGGTTATCTCTTCTCGGCACCGTACCTGATCCATCTGGCTATCTTTTTCGGCTATCCTCTTCTTTTTGCGTTCGTGCTCGTATTTCACAGGTGGGATATCGTTACGCCCATGGAATTCGTCGGTTTGAAGAATGTGGTCCGCCTGTTCCAGGACGATCTGTTTTTCCGGGCGATTCTGAATACGGGACTGTTTCTTGCCATTCACATTCCGCTTCAGATTCTCGTAGCGCTTTTCTTTGCCGAATTACTGAACACGAAACTGAAGGGTCGCAGCTTTTTCCGCACGATATATTTTCTGCCCGTCGTTGTATCCGGAGTCGTCGTCGCCATTCTGTTTCAACAGCTGTTTGCATTCGAAACGGGCTATGTCAACAGCTTGATTTCAGCGATGGGCGGCGAACGCGTTCCGTGGCTGGTATCACCGAAGTGGGCGATGCCGTCGATTGCTCTCATGGCTACATGGAAGAACGTCGGTTTCTACATCATCCTGTTTCTGACGGGTCTTCAGAATATTCCCGAATCCATGTATGAGGTGGCGCATCTGGAAGGTGCCACCACGTGGCAGCGCTGGACACACGTAACGCTGCCACTGCTTAATCCGATGATGGTAACGGTCGTTGTGCTCTCAACGATCGGTGGCTTTTCTCTTTTCATCGAGCCCTATGTCCTGACGGGCGGCGGACCGATGCACAGCACCCTGTCTGCGTTGCTCTATATCTACAATCAGGCTTTCTATTTCAATCACATGGGATATGCGGCGGCGCTGGGTCTGTTCTTTGCGCTGATCATTTTCGTCGTCGTATTCCTGCAGAGACGGTTCGTGGAGGAGGACATCTATTAGGTCTGATAACAGACCCTGACGGAATGAAGAAATTCCTCCTGTATATCGCACTGATTCTGGGCGCTCTCACGTTTGCATATCCATTTGTGTGGATGATGCTGGCTTCCTTTAAACCCGAGCTTGAGATTGGCGGGCTTTCGCTTTTGCCTTCGACGTGGACGCTGGACAGCTACCGCCTGGTTTTCGAATCGATACCCATCGTCCGGGCGTTCCTGAACAGCCTCATCGTCGTCGTCGCCGTTACCGGTTCGGTTTTGCTGTTTAGTTCGATGATCGCCTATGCATTGTCGAAACTGAGCTGGCGGGGACGGGAAACCGTGTTCAATACGATCCTCTTCACGATGATGGTACCGGGCATGGTGATGCTGATTCCGCTGTACACGCTCGTCGTCAGTTTCGGTTGGACGGACTCGCTGGTGGGTTTGATCGTGCCTTTCCTGATGAACGCGACCGCGGTGCTTATTCTTCGCCAGAGCTTCTTGACAATCCCGGGCGACATTCTGGAGGCAGCGCGGATCGACGGGTGCGGTGAACTCAGGATACTGTTCACCATCATTTGGCCGTTGTCGATTCCGGCCATAGTGACGGCTGGAATAATTGTCTTCATAGGAAACTGGAACGAAGTGCTCTGGCCGATCATGGTTATCCGGAAGGAGGAATGGATGACCATGCCGCAGATGGTAGCCCTGTTCTCGGTAGGAGGCGGATCGTTTGGCAAACTCGGGCCGCAGTTGGCCGCAGCCTTCATGCTCGGGCTGCCCATCATCGCCCTTTTCCTCTTCTTCCAGCGCCACTTTATCTCCAGCATGGCATCGTCCGGGCTGAAAGGGTAATGAGCGAATCGACTTCATCTTCCTGACCTCACGATAACGACAAACCTTGCCTGTTACATTGGAACCACAAACACCGCGTACAATCAATGCAACGCCACGCGTTTCGCCCACGCGGCTCAGCGACGGCCGACCCATTCTAGAGCCCGTCCCGACTCATTCCTGGGAAAGTCGAGTTGTTTTGAATCCGGCGACGACCCTCGTCACGGACCATGGTGCCCTGGCCGGGCTCTGCAGCAGGCTCTCGCTCTCGCAAGAGCAGACGGATGATCTTCGTGGGGCAGGTGGCGCATGCGCGATGATTTATCGTGCTCAGGGAGACTCTGAAACACGCGGTGGACATGCCTCCTCCTCACTCGGTCTCGCCCTGTTCACGCCCGATCTTCGCCTTGTTTACCGACATGCACACGCGGTAATCGAACCAGCTGAATCCTTTCACGATCTGGGTGTGGAAGATCCGCGCTGCACCCGCGTAGGCGATATTTACTACCTGTATTATATCGGATGCTTCAGACAGGACACGGCCGCGCACATCGGCGTTGGATACACGCAGATCTGTCTGGCTACGTCTTTGGATCTGGTCCGTTGGGATTTGAAGGGCCCCGCGTCCGGTGATATCAACGACGTGCCGACAAAAAATGCAGCGCTCTTCCCGCTTCAGGTGAATGGAAAGTGGCTCTTGTTGCATCGTCCGATGATTGGCCGGGATGCGATGGCCGTTCATCTGGCTGAATCGGAAAAACCTGAAGGTCCCTGGAAATCTCTCGGAATCTTATTTCGCAGCCATCACTTCCGGGAGTTTGAGCAGTCCTGGGTCGGCGCCGGCGGTCCACCGATCTCACTCGGCGATTCACGTTTCGTTTGCATCTATCACATGGGGCATCGAACGTCCACGGGAGCACGCGAATACGATCTTGCAGCCGGCCTCCTCGATTTTTCGAAGCCCGATCCGGTCTTGAGCCGGATCGAACCTTTAATGCGACCCGAAACAGCCCTGGAAAAAAACGGCGAAAGCCTGCTTGGAGTGGACAACGTGCTCTTTACGTGTGCAAATTACGTCTGGAAAGACCAGTTGATGATTCCGTATGCCGGTGCCGACAGTCGTATCTTCGGGGCCGGCGTGCAGCTTTCTCGTCTGGTTGAGGCGCTCGAACGTGCCGCTTCCGGCGCCCCACTGGATTAACTCCGGCTTGAATTATGCCAAGTGTTGTCCTGCAAGGAATTAGAAAAGTTTTTGACGATGGCACCGTAGCCGTTGACGGCGCCGATATTTCCGTTGAAGAAGGTGAATTTCTGGTCCTGGTCGGCCCGTCCGGATGTGGAAAAAGTACGACGTTGCGCATGATCGCGGGACTGGAAACGATAACGGAGGGCTCGCTCTTTATCGACGACAATCTGGTCAACGACGTCGCCCCGAAGGATCGTAACATCGCAATGGTCTTCCAGAACTATGCGCTTTATCCGCACATGTCCGTATTCGACAACATGGCATTCGGATTGAAGCTTCGCAAGTACCCGAAACAGGAGATCAGGGAACGTGTCGGCCAGGCTGCCGACATACTTGGCCTGGAAAATATCCTGGAACGGAAACCCAAAGCACTGTCCGGCGGACAGCGGCAGCGTGTCGCCGTCGGACGCGCAATAGTTCGGCATCCGCGTGTATTTCTGTTCGATGAACCGCTTTCAAACCTGGATGCGAAGCTGCGCGTGCAGATGCGAATGGAGATCTCGAAACTGCATCGCCAACTCGGGGCAACGATGATCTACGTGACGCACGACCAGGTCGAAGCAATGACCATGGGTGATCGCATCGTCGTGATGAAGGATGGGTTTATTGAACAGATCGATACCCCCATTGATCTTTACAACCACCCGGTAAATCGTTTCGTCGCCGGTTTCATCGGGAGCCCGGCGATGAACTTTCTGGAAGGCTCGCTCCGGCAGAACGGTTCACTGACGTTTCGTGAAGGGAACAGCGGTTTGTCGATCGTTCTTTCGGACGAGCAGAAGTCTTTGCTCTCCGACCGTGTCAATCACCCAGTTACGCTCGGAATTCGGCCCGAGGATATTTCTGTGTCTCGAACGGATTCGTCCGAAAACGACGACATTTCAGACAACGTTCTGGACAACGTAGTAATCGAGCTCAAGGTAGAGCTCCTTGAACCTATGGGTAACGAAATCATCCTACATGCCGGCTCGACTGTCCATCAAATTGTCGCACGCGTTGCTCCTCAGGAACTACCGGAACCCGGGCAAGAAATTCGGCTGGCATTTCTTCGATCAAAGTTTCATTTCTTCGATCACGAGAGCGGGAAGTCACTGTAGTCGCGTACGCTGTCGGTGCCGGTATTCACCGGGAGTTGCGCGATAGAATCCCCTACGAGAAGTCATGTGATTCATCCGGGGCCGCTTGACCGGAGAAATCAAAGGGTCATCTCCAGGCGGAGGAACACCCTTTTAATGGTGGCGCCAACCATCCGGGCGTAAAATCCAATGGGGGCGACCCAGGGTATCGTCACGCGCTCGTAGCCCATTGCAGCCAGATCGTTCAGGCAATACCTGAGCAGCATCTCGCCGATCCCTCTCCCTCGAAAGGCGGGCGCCGTGCCCATGGGGCCAAATGTGCCCAATCCTGCATTGTTGCCTTCAAAGGCCGAGAAAGCCACGACATCACCGGCGGACACGGCAATATGCACACTCGCAGGGGTATTCTGCATGGAGCACCAGACTTCGGGTATCCAGGTTGGCCAGTATTGAGCGAGAAAGCTTTTCAGCTCGTTCCAGTCTTCTCCGCCGGCGCGGCGAAGTTCAATACCGGCGGCGCCGTTCCATTCGGCTGCGCAAATTGCATCATCGACCCGTTCCGGCACCCTAACTTCCATGTCGTAGGCCTCTCCCACTCGGTGGAATCCAAGCTTCTCGAACAGGTAGAGTCCAGCTTCGTAGCGCGCATCGAGACCCGGTGTCAGATAATTCGGAGACGATTCGCCGACGCGAATCGTATGTATTCCTGACTTTTCGAATTGCTTCAGTAGACGCTTCAGTAATTCACTACCGATTTTCCGTCTCCGACTCTCGGGCCTGACCGCAAGCATCTTGACAAAACCTGTAGTACCCTGCTCGCGTTCGCGCACGACTCCGATCGCAAAACCACGCGTCGATCCGCCGTCAACATGTACCCATGCCAGATCGTCCCGATACCCGTCGTCCTCCAGCTTGTCCCGGAATACGACTTCCGGAATGCGATCGAATTCAGCCGATGCATTCCAACATGAAAGAAGCTCGTCAAAATTCTCTTCCTGAATGCGTCGGATCATTGGATTCTTATCATCATGTCACATCCTGCAACCGAATTCCCGTTCAAGCCCCCGCCGATTCGGTCTTCTTCCCAAATTCAGGGTCGACCGGAAGGAAATAGACAAGTATGAACCCGGGAATCGTCGCCACCAGCACCCAGATAAAAAAGAGTTGGTATCCGATGCTTTCCTGAATCCAGCCGCTGATCATGCCGGGCAACATCATTCCAAGCGCCATGAAACCTGTGCAAATAGCAAAATAAGATGTTTTTCGCGGACCGTCGGCGAAATAGATCATGTAGAGCATGAAGGCCGTAAATCCGAAACCGTAACCGAATTGTTCGATTGCAATCGCCGCGTTCACGACGAGATAGCTTTCGGGCATGGCAAATGAAAGGAAAACGTAGACAACGTTCGGGACGTTGATCGCGACGACCATCCAGACAAGCCAGTACTTCAGTCCCTGCTTCGCGGCGAGGAACCCTCCCAGTATGCCTCCTGCAACGAGTGCAGCTACGCCCACGGTGCCGTAAACGAAACCAACCTCGATCGTGGATAACGCAAGTCCTCCGGCTTCTCTGGTATCCAGTAGAAATGGAGCGGCCATTTTCACGAGCTGGGCTTCCGCCAGGCGGTAGAGCAGGAAGAATGCGAGGCTGATTACGATGTGCTTTTTTTTGAAGAACGAGACAAAAGTATCCCGTGTCTCGCGCGCAAGATAGCTGAGCGACTCAATACGACGGGCGTCATCGGAAACAGGTCGAGGAAGCGCTCGCGAGTGGTACAGACAAAAGAGGATAAAAAGTCCGGCGATTACAAAAAATGTGACGGACCATGCCGTTTGCACGTTATCAAATTTGATCTCCAGAAACCCGGCCAGCATGACAAGAAGACCCTGACCTGTCAGCATGGCAATGCGATAAAAGGTTGCCCGTATGCCGACGAACCAGGCCTGGTCGTGATCATCCAGGCCCAGCATATAGAATCCATCCGCTGCGATATCATGCGTCGCCGAACTGAATGCCAGCAGCCACATGAACGCCAGTGTATATCGGAAGAAATCTGAAGTGGGAATCGTGAGCGCAACCCCGGCCAGACCCGCTCCGATCAACAGCTGCATGGTTATGATCCAGATCCTTTTCGTTCGAATGGAATCGACGATCGGACTCCAGAGCGGTTTGATCACCCACGGCAGATACAGCCAGCTGGTGTAGAGCGCAATTTCCGTGTTGGAAATATCCAGTCTCTTGTACATGATGACCGAAACCGTGATCACGACCACGTAGGGCAATCCTTCCGCGAAATAAAGTGACGGAACCCAGCGCCAGGCCGCAAGCGTCGTCGAGCGTACAGATTTCTCTTCCATGCTCAATTTTCCAGGTAATTCAGGACGGCCTGCATGAGCAGCGCCCGGTCGGCCTGCGAAATAATGGTTTCGAAGGGGAATCCGAAAACAACGACGTTGTTATCCCCACGCACTCCAATCGCGGCGCTGGTATTGTTATCGCCGTAACGGAGAAGGGTCTCTCCTGCTTCGCCCGCAGGCTCGATAGCGTCAGGCGATTCCACACGATAAATCGGTCCCGTCGGATCCGTGTTGTACGTCAGCGCCGAGCCGAACGGCATTAAAACATCGTTGGGAGCAACGACCCGTCCGCTCTGAGAGGCGTGATCCGTGCGCCACTTCATCTGGAGCACTTCCTCGGAAAAAAGACGATCATCTTCGCGACTCATTTTACCGTTCAGGTCGGTGCCCACGTAGGCGCCCGACACAAATAACTTTCCGCCGTCTTCTGCGAACGATCTGAGCACAACCTGCAACCGGCGTGGAAAGGTGCGGAAGGAGGCTGCTTTCTTGTTGCCTGGACCGACCACTGTGCGCTGTTCGCCCAGAATGACATCGATTAACTCGTATGCATGCAAAGCGACGAACCGCTCGGCGACGGCCTCGTTCGCGGCTGTAACAAAAGAACGATTCGATGCCAGGAGCGCCTGCCCGTGAACGGCGGCGTAGTCGAACGTATTCCCGATTCGTACCTGTGTCTCAAACGAGGAATGGCTGGCCCCGTGGCCTGGCGCATCGTCGTCGATCCACGGAGAGTCCATATCAAAATCGTACTGCTCACCGACGTAACCGGCATCCTTACCGTCCGGAACACCCTCGTCGACGATTCCGGAAAATCCTCGCCAGACGCCCTCTTCGATCGTGCCGGGTCCCGAGACTCGATCGAAACCGTTGATTATCAAGACGGGTGGCCGGGTTTCGTCACCAAGTCCCATGGAAACGACGTCCGACGGAAAGCTCTCGCCACCCGAGTTCACCGCCGAAACGCGGAAGCTATAGACAACGCCCCGGTCCAGATTCGTCATCTCGAACTCGGATTGGGTGATGAATGTACCGTTGTCGAACGCGGTATCCCCGCGTCTCGTATAAACGACGAAACCCGTGGCATCGGCGGTCGGCTCAAGCGGATCCGGCCTGGGAATCCAGCTCAATCGCACACCATCAGATTCGATGATTTCCGAAACAACGTGAGATACCGGAAGCGGTTGCACCACATACGGTTCGCTGTTTTGAGACGACAGATAACGCAAGATGGATTTGTAGATGGAGCGCCCCACGTCAAATCGAAAACGCGGGTCGAGGGCAAACTTCATGTCTGCAAAATTCTGGTGGGAGAGCAGCTCCAGAAGCACGCCCGGCACGTTGGGGCGAACCGCTTCGCTGTAATCTCGATCCCAGATCGAGCGCCGGCGCCAGTTCGAATCATACAGAGCCTGCAGGTCATCAACGATCTGGGTTTGCATGATGTCGCCCAGATCTCTGTTGGCAAACCGGGACATGCCGTCCGGAAAGTACTTCGTCGTGTCGGCGCCTTCGCTGCTATAAATCATGAGGGTGCCGATTGTCGAGTCCGACCTGGTCACCCCGGCATCCGTATGGAACGCAAGGGACAGGTCGATCGGAATGCCGAGACCTTCCGACGCACGATCCTTGTTCGGACCGTAAGGCGCCCCTTTGAGGTAATTCACCCACTCGGCGCGTCCGCGATAATCGTCGACGTAATCATTGAGCGTTCCGGTCAGGTTATAAACCAGCGTATCCGGCATGCCCGCAAACTGCATATAGTAACGCGCGCCTTCCGTGAAACGCGGCCGAGAGCTGGCCGCTCGACCTCGAACGATATTTCCCATTCCCCCGCCAAACCTCACCGCATCGGCCGACAGTGTGCGACCCGCAGCCACGCTCGCATTCTCAAGCACTACCCGGCCACCGATCGGGTGTACGCCCTCATCAAAACGGAAGGTGCCCAGATATGTCCACGTTCCTCCACCCATGGTCTGATCCACAATAAACGTTGTCGCGCCGCCCAGGTGATAGACGGTGTACCGCGCGTCCGACGTTGCGCCTTGAAGGCGCGCATAGGATACATACACGGCATAATCACCGCGTTCCGGAATGTCGGGCATCCATTCGGAATAGGCGGTCGTCTCGGTATCTGTCCGAGTAATACGATACGTGCCTTCCTTGAATGGATTCGTAGCACCGTACAGAAGACCGTGCCCCGCACCGAAGCCCGGGCTCGTTCCCGTATACCACCGCCTGGCCTCCGGCGTATGCTCCGAGAACCGGCTTCGGCGAGCGTCGGGTGTTCCGTCGTTGTCTACGATGACCTCATGGCGCTGCACATCACGCTCCCGCGGCAGGAACACCAACGCGCCGGCTCGCCTGAGCATAGGTTCCAGATAGGGTACGATAAACGACATCGGAAGAAGGTCTTCGACCGTTTGAAAAAGCCTCGCGCGCTGCCATTCCCATCGATCGAGTGCGGTTTCATAGTACCATCCGTGAGAGGGCCAGATGGCAATATGCCGACCGAGTAGTCCCCGCGAAGGACTGACGGGCCAATCGATGTTGCGAACATGTGACCGGAGCGCCCTCGGAGTCCGGGGTCTGCGTTCTTCATCCAGCGGAATCGATCCAGGACGATAATAGTTGGGAATCAGTTGCTCTACCGGTATTCCCAATGCGGTTAACTCCAGAGAGAAGCCGGCAAAGTCAGATCCAAGCTCTTCCGTAATTCGCTCGCGGATCGCACGCACACCGGCTTCCCTGAACGGTACCTGTGCGAACGTTTCATTAAATCCGACGGTTATGGAGCGCCGTGAAAGATCGACGATAACCGTGTCTACATCGCTTCCAGGATCGAATCGAATACCACAGTTTCCCGTTGTGCATTCCTGAATGAACCGCTGAAGGTCTTCCTCCGCCTCTGCGAGTAGATCGGCCGGCCCCTCAGACCGTGTTTCCACGGAAGAGATGGACGAACATCCCGTGCCCAGCAGTAAAACAAGAAGAATCGTCAGGCAAAAAGAATATGGACGCATAGACGTGTGCTATAAGAAATGGGACTACCAGCCGCGGCGTTCGTTCGACGATTCAACCAGGCGGACCAGTGCAGCCGGACCCTCGAGACCCGTGCGGTCCAGTGCCGACACAGCAATCGCCAGCGCTTCAAATCGCCCTCTACCGGCGGGGATTCGAAATTGGTTGTCTGTGCCCGGAACGATCTCGATTTGCCACGCACCGGCCACCAGCGTGCGAACGACCCATTGCCGGATTTCTGCGCCGTTCAAGTCGAGAAACGTGGCCAGTTTTCCTTCATTCGTCTTGCTCACGTGCACTATCGGCCGGCCCGGAGCTGTTCCGTCCAACCAGGGCGTAGCGGGAACGACTGCCTTGTCCGGATACGCTTTCAGAGCGAGCTTGTCACCCATGTCATGGTCGGCCGGCATCAAAGCCCGCATGCTGAAATGGATGTTACCCTGCGCTCCGGGCGTTTTCTGCGTATGATCGATCTGACGCAGCAGCTCTTCGGCGCCCCAGTACCGATTTCCGTCAAGAATGATGCGGCTGGTAAAGTTTCCGGGCCACAGGTGTCGCCGCATTTCGTTCTGATCGATCCACCAATCCAGCAGTCGCGCATAGCTCTGGCCCTCGCTGTCCATTGCCCAGTAGAGCTGCGGACTGAAATAATCGACCCAGCCGTTAACGAGCCACTTGCGGGCATCCGCATACAGACCCTCGTAGGCGTCAAATCCGGTGATGCCTTCCGGATTGCCCGGCCGCCAGATGCCGAACGGACTGATTCCAAACTTTACCCACGGTTTGCGCTCCTTAATCCCCCGGTATACTTTTTCGATGAACCGGTCCACATTGTCTCGACGCCACTCATCGCGTGTCATCGAACCATCTTCCTGTCTATAGAGCCGCCACGACGGTTCGTCCGGAAAGGGAACGGGGTTACCGGTTTCATCCTGCACCGGGTACGGATAAAAATAGTCGTCCATATGCACACCGTCGATGTCGTATCGCTCGACAATATCCATAATGACTCGAAAGGAGTGCTCCCTGGCCTCCGGATTCCCGGGATCCATCCAGCGCTGGGTGCCATATTTGACCGTGAAGTCCTGCTGCGAGACATGTGAAAGGTCGAACTGCTCTTCGGCCGTTGGATGATAGGCCCGAAAAGGATTGATCCAGGCGTGCACTTCCAATGCTCGACCATGTGCTTCATCGAGCGTGAATGTGAGTGGATCGTAATACGGGTCCGGTGCCCGGCCCTGAACGCCCGTAAGGTAGGCCGACCAGGGTTCTATGGAGGAAGAGTAGAGTGCATCCGCCGTGGGTCGTACCTGAAAGATGATTGCATTGAGATTGAGCTCGACGGCGCGATCCAGAATAGCCCGCATCTCCGCTTGTTGCTCACTACTTGAAAGACCCGGTTCAGAGGGCCAATCGATGTTATCGACCGTGGCAACCCACACACCTCGGAATTCGCGTTCGAGCGGCGGCAGCGTCGCAAGCAGAACGTCGTCGGATTCGTCCAACGTCACTTCCGGGAGCCGCACGGAATCGGCAGGAACGGTGTCCGTTCTATCGGAGGACCGGTCACGGGCGGGTCCGAGAGACGAACATGCGCCGAGGAACAGCACGACGAGTAGTACGAGGAGGCGTCCGAGAAAAACTCTGTACAATGGGAGAGAAGGTTTTAACGATCGAGACGGATGTGAGAATCTGGCACGAAAGATACCCATTGAATCATCCCCTTGCAGCCCGTTCAAGACGATCCATTAAAGCAACCCCGAAACCCTCGAGTGGAACGCGGTGGCAGTAAACCGTCTCCGCTCCAAAGCGATCGCACTCTCGAAAGAATTCAAATAAGCGATACGCGTAATCTTCCAGATCTGCTACATGTTCGCAGATCAGCAGGCTGCCCGGATTATCGACCTTTATCAACCCGATATAGGCTGACTTCTCAGGCGCGCCGATACTTTCTGTATCGTCGATGAGTACGACCCGCGCGTGCGGAGCATAGTGGCGGTGCCTGAGACCGGGGCTGTGTGGAGCAAGAAGATCTCGGTCGACATCTGCTACCTTGGTATCCGGAACGACGGATCGAAGCTGTTCCAGTGTGATGCTTCCCGATCGAAGCACGACAGGGACTTCTCTGGCGCAATCGACGACGGTCGATTCGAGACCAACGGGTGTGCGCTCTCCTTTCAGGATGCAGGCGATCTTCCCGTCGAGATCTTCTCTGACGGCCTGCCACGTGGTCGGACTGGGTCTGCCTGACAGATTGGCGGACGGTGCTGCGATCGGCCTGCCTGCGGTACGAATCAGCTTGAGGGCGAGTTCGTGTATGGGCATGCGCACGCCCACAGTCGGAAGACCGGCGGAAACCACATCGGATATTCCGGGATGTCGATCCAGAATCAACGTCAAAGGGCCCGGGAAAAAAGATTCCATGAGTGCCATGGCAGAATCCGACATGGACTGCGCCACCCCGGTGAGGTCGGAAAAATCGGCGATGTGCACGATGACGGGATTGTCCATGGGTCTTGCCTTGGCCTCGAAGGCCTTCAACACGGCCTGCTCGTTCGTCGCGTCAGCACCGAGACCATAGACGGTCTCGGTTGGGAACGCTACGAGTTCGCCGGACCGGATAAATCCGGCCGCTTCCTGAATATCCTCTGTGATCCGCGTCCGCATGTTTCGATTGGCGCGCCGGCCCCTCTAATTCCAGGATTCCAACGCCGACCTGAGCGATGTCACCATCGCTCGCTCTCGACCGGCGTAGTCCAGGCACGTCGTGAAATGTTCTCCCCAGCCGGGACAGTCGCTTTCGTCCCACAAAATGTTGTGCCACAGACCAACGAAGATTCCGTTGTATCTCCGGCACGTGTCCATGATTTCCCTCGTTCGATCGATGGCTCGTAAGGCATCGAGGTGGCGACGGTTGAACAGAGTCGACTCCATGACCATCAGTGGAAGTTCCCAGACATCGAGAGGTACATCATCCCTCAAATCATAGAGAAGGAAAGGTTGGCAGGTACCGTGTCGAAATCCTTCGTGCGTCGCGAAACCGAGTGATGAATCAATCCGGAAACCTGTTTCCGCCAGTAGACGAGCCGTCGCCGGAGCATCGAATCGAAGAAAGTGCGTGCGTGCGGTCGTGACGTCCGCCCCGGAAACCCGGCGAAGTTCGTCGCGCTCCTCTCTGAGGTACCGTCCGTGATTGTAGGCATGATAACTCGGATGCAGTGCGACTTCGAATCCGGCGTGCCTCAGATCCAAGTACTGTTCCTGCAGAAATGCACTGTCAGGCGCGTACCGAACGTCATTGGGCCCTCTGGCAGCCGTTTTGAAGAAGTAGGTCGCCCGGCCTCCCCTCCGGGCAACTTCCGTTTTCATTCGTTTCAGAGCGCGCCTGTAGGGATCGCCCGGCAAAAGAAGGCCCGTCAGGGCCGCAGACGCTCTGCCAATTCTGGCAGACACGGTTTCTTGCGCACTATTGAATACAGCCCGCTCTACGATCTCCCGATACAGGATGCCCGGTCTCCACTTGCGCACATAGTCGATATCATGTGTCGGACAGAATACCCACGTGGCGTCGCCCCACTGCTTGGACTCCATGTCAAGGCCCCGTTTTCCCAGTTCGGTCTTAGCCAACAGGCGGTACAGCTCTACGACGGGAACGGTTACGAAATCAAGACGGTGCTGCAAGGAGGTCTCAAAAAGAAATCGGCCGTGCTCGTCGCGTGATTCTGAAAAAACTTCCTGCCATCCTGAGAGAAAGAAAAAAGTGGCTGCTACCACATCAAATGGAGCGTCTCCCGTACATTCGAACAGCGACGGCACGTCGAACCCGGCCAAGGTTACCATTCGGTCGTGCGGAGGCTCTGGTGAGTTCTCGTCGAAAAAGCTGAGCGTTGTACCGCACAACCCGATCCTCCAGGCCGAGGTCGTAACGTTGTCCGGATTCGTTCCGTAATATATGCCGCCTTCGTGCAGCCGGTCTGGCGAAACCCATTCCGGCTCGACGCGAAACGGAAGAAGTAGCATTCGCACGGCGTACCGGGCTTTTTCCAGGTACGCCTCTGGAACATCAAGGGAACAGGGAACGCGCAAATTGTACGATTGGGACACCAGTTATTGATAGATATCTTCGTGTGTCTTTGCTATATACGAATGCCTGTATTTACATCCTCGCAACGTTGAAACGTGAACAGCCGCTTCAAGATCTTCTCTGATCCCGTTCATGGATTTATTTCCGTGCCCAGGGGCCTCGTACTGGATCTGATTCAGACTGCGGAAGTCCAGCGTCTCCGGCGGATACGGCAACTCGGTATCGGGTATCTGGTGTTTCCGGGAGCGGAACATTCCCGCTTTGGACATGCCCTCGGTGCGATGGCGCTCATGCATGATGCTCTTTCGGCACTAACCGAAAAGGGAACCGATATTTCTCAGGATGAACATACGGCTGCGCTCGTCGCTGCTCTGCTTCATGACGTCGGACACGGGCCATTTTCTCATACGCTCGAGCACGAACTCATCGATGATTTTGAGCACGAGTCGATGAGTCGCGTACTGATCCGGCATCTGAACAAACAGTTCGGTGGCGCGCTGGAGACGGCTGTTCAGATGTTTGACAACACGTACGAACGGCGGTTTTTCAATCAGCTTATTTCCAGCCAGCTCGATATGGACCGTCTCGACTATTTGCGCCGCGACTCGTATTACACCGGCGTCGTCGAAGGTCGGGTCGGCGTTGAACGGATCATCAAAACACTGCGTGTGCATCCCGATGATGGAAGTCCGAAAGACCTGATCGTAGTGGAGGCCAAGGGCGTGCATGCCGTCGAGAACTTTCTCGTCGCCCGCAGACTCATGTACTGGCAGGTCTATCTTCATAAAACGATTCTCGCCGGCGATCATCTGCTTCGCAGCGTCATTCGCCGGGTTCGAAGCCATTTCAAGGCGGGATCGCTCGAACAGGTCCGCGGCATCTCACCCGCATTTCAGTTCTTCCTTGAGCGAAAAATAGATGGTGCCGAACTCGACGATGCGGACGTTGTCTCCAACTTCTGTGCACTCGACGATTCTGACATACTCTACAGTTTGAAGCAGTGGCGCCGGTCGGAAGATGCGATACTCGCCGATCTTTGTCGACGCATCCTTGATCGGGATTTCTTTCGCGTATCTTTTACGTCTGATGTCGCCGACGACGATGAGCAGGACAAATGGCGAAGCAGAGTGGAGAATTTTCTGCTCCAAAACGGATTTAGCAGTAGCGAAACGGCCGCGAACGATACTTCCTATTACCTGGCGTTTGCCGAATCCGGCCATGCCGCGTATGAAAGGGTAGACAATTCCATAGGTGTCGTCCAGAGAGACGGCAGTGTGGTGGAGCTGTCCGAGGCAACGCGTGTCAGCGCTATTGCCGGTATAACCAGCCCCGAGCATCGGCCGTACGTATGCTATCCGAAAGAGCTGGATTGATTATTTCAAAAGGAAACAGCCGTTCCCGAAGGAAATGACTTCCAGGCGAGTCAGCATTACGGACGGGCGATCGCATACGTCAAAACAAGCGGCGGTTCGGAATTGACACACTGGCGCACAGACGCCTGCTTCGCCGCAGAACGTGGAGAACAATACAACATCGTTCTCCACGAACTGGACATAGCAGTTTCATTCATCGCAGGAAATAACAACTCGTTTGCCCGGGAACAGGCGAGAGAATTGCTCCTCAACTACTACATTCCGGGCGCACTGTAGAAAATCGGCTGCGCGCGGATCAAGCGAATGCCTTACTCAGATTGCGCCTAGTAGCGCTGCTGTCGTTCCGGTCTCGGGCGAGCTTCATTGACGCGGATATCCCGCCCATTTAACGCCGTGCCGTCCAGAGCGCCGATAGCTGCCTCTGCTTCTTCCTTGTTAGCCATTTCGACGAAGCCAAAACCTTTCGATCGACCAGTATCTCTATCAGAAATAATCGTCGCGCGTGTTACTTCGCCATGGGCGGCGAACAGGTCGTACAGTTCATCCTCAGTCATTTGCCAGGCTAAATTGCCCACATAAATGTTCATTTTCTTACTTACAAAAAGAGATAGTTAGAAGATCGAAACGGGTTCACTACGTGACCCGAAAGAGCAAAATAGCAAAATATCAGATATGAAAAGGTAATGCTCTCCACATTTTAGTTGAAATCAGAGCTGTGGCGGGGCTGGTTTGATTAGAGCTTCTTCGCAAACGCGCGCTTTCACAGCTGCCTTTCTCCGTATCTTCTCGCCGTAATTCCAGCAGAATGTGTCTATTACCTGACATAGGAACGGGCAAATATTGACCCTCATTATAGTTATTTTGGTGATTACAGTCGTACTGACGGCTGCCACCTTTTGGCCGCACCGCGGTCTGCTGACGCGCTGGAAGATTTCGCGTACGCTGGCTGGCCGCGCTCTTTTTGAAGATTTTCTGAAACACATCCATGCAAGGCAATTGCAGGGCAATCTCGCTACAACCGAATCTCTTGCAGGGTCTTTTCACCTCCAGCGCTCGTTCGTTGTAGAGAAGATTTCCGAAATGGAATCAAACGGGCTTCTTAAGCCGCTAGGCACTGGGATCACGCTGACCGAAGATGGGACTCACCTGGCTCTACAGGTCGTTCGCGCCCATCGGCTGCTCGAACGTTATCTCTTTGATGAACTTCGAATGCCGCTCGGTTCACTGCATCAGGAGGCGGACCGGCGTGAACACGCCCTGTCTCCGGCGGAGGTCGATGAACTGGACGCAAGACTTGGTTATCCGGAGCTCGACCCACACGGCGATCCAATTCCAACCGGTACCGGAGCCCTGGCCAATATCGAAAGCCGATCCATCGTGGATTGGCCGGACGGAGTGGCAGCCGAAATCGTGCATTTGGAGGACGAACCGCCGGAACTCTTTACACAGGTATTGGCGGCCGGATTGGTACCGGGAATGCACATCGACGTGCTGGAACGACGTGACA
>CAZGOS010000019.1:0-9033 GCA_964527795.1 uncultured Rhodothermales bacterium
GCCCTGTAGCTGCCGGAAAAGACGCTAATCAAGGCGTGAGGAATGAAATATGGTAGAATCATATGAACGACGAACAACGCAGAGGAGCGTCTTTTCAGGCGCTACCCCTCGGGCTAGGGCCATTTTCATCCCCAGCTTCGTTATCAGACGCTTATGTAGCGGTGCTACACTGCGCGTCTTCTGCCTTGCTGGAAAAGAAAATGGCCTACAGCAGGACGATTTCAGGAAGTGTTAACAGACCCTAAGTCCGGCTATAAGAATCCCAATTCGAGTCGCGCCGCCTCCGACATCATGTCTGGATGAAACGGCGGATCAAACGTCAGTTCCACGCGCGCCTCGATGACTTCCGGGATACTCCTGACGCGGGATTCTACCTGCCCGGGTAGAAATCCGGCGGCAGGACAGTTGGGTGTAGTAAGCGTCATCGTCACGAGAACCGTGTAATCCGGATTTACCTGCACGTTGTAGATGAGTCCCAGGTCAAACACATTCACCGGAATCTCGGGATCGTATACCGTCTTTATGGCCTCGATGACGCGCCCTTCGAGTCCATTCAGGTCCAACTCGTGTGACTCCGTGCTCGTCATGACACTACACGCGATTGAGAGAATGCGACCGCATAAAGACGAATTTTCCTGATCATCAAGTCCAGGCCATTTTTTCGGGTGGGAGAGAGATGTTCGTTCATTCCGATTCGGTCGAGGAAAGACAAATCGGCCCGGGCTACGTCGCTCGCGGGCTGTGCGTTGAAAACGCGAAGAAGAACGGCCACGAGCCCTTTGGTAATCAGAGCGTCACTATCGGCCGTGAATTGAATGCAGTCGCCATCCGCCACTGCTCGCAGCCAGACCTGTGACTGGCATCCGCGAACAAGGTATTCGTCCGTTTTGTACCGAGTGTCGATGAGAGGGAGGGATCGCCCCATCTCAATGAGATGCTCGTATTTATCCATCCAATCGTCAAAGAGCTCGAACTCGTCGACTATTTCACGGCTTATGGCTGCTATGTTTTTTCCGGTAACCATCACAGAAGCATCGACGCCGCCCGTTTCAACGCATCGCAGAGCCTATCCACTTCTTCCAGTGTATTGTACAGGGCAAAAGAAGCCCGGACCGTACCCGGGATCTGCAGGTGATCCATCAGTGGCTGCGTGCAGTGGTGTCCGGAGCGAACGGCGATTCCGAATCGGTCGAGAATCGTTGCGACGTCGTAAGGATGGGCGTCCCCAAGCAGGAACGAGATCACGCCGGCGCGTTCCGGGGCGCGACCAATAAATCGCAGACCGTCGATCTCGGATAATCGATGGTCGGCGTAAGCGAGAAGCCGGGACTCATGGGCTTGAATGAAGTCGTACCCGACGCCTTCGATGTACTCGACGGCCGCCGAAAGCCCAATCGCGCCGGCGGTGTGTGGCGTGCCCGCCTCGAATTTGTGCGGCAGGCGATTGAACGTCGTGCATTCGAAACTCACCGATTCGATCATGTCGCCGCCGCTTTGATACGGCTCCATTTCCTCCAGAAGTCCCTGTTTTCCGTAGAGAACGCCGATGCCGGTCGGGCCGAACATCTTGTGTGCTGAAAACGCGTAGAAATCACAATCCAGTTCCCTGACATCGACGCGCATATGGGGCACCGCCTGTGCGCCGTCAACGACGACCGGTACATTCGCAGCGTGCGCATCACGAATCATCTCTCGTACGGGATTGATAGTTCCAAGTGAATTGGACATATGCGCAATGGCTACGAGCCGCGTGCGGTCGCCCAGAAGATGCTGGAATGTCCCGTACTGCAGGCTTCCATCGGCATCGATCGGAATCACCTTCAACACGGCGCCTGTGCGCTCACCAACGAGTTGCCACGGTACAATGTTTGAATGATGCTCCATCATCGAGAGGAGAATTTCGTCGCCCGGTTGCAGGCGAGGTCCGGCGTACGAGTGTGCGATGAGGTTGAGTGCCTCGGTCGTACCTCTCGTGAAAACGATCTCCTGTTCGCTGCCCGCTCCGATAAACCTGCGAACCGTGTTACGGGCCGACTCATACGCATCGGTAGCCGTCTGACTCAGCGCATGTACGCCCCGATGTACGTTGCTGTATTCCTGCTCGTAAAATCGTTCGATACGCTCGATGACGGCGCGTGGCTTCTGGGCGCTGGCCGCGTTATCCAGATACGCGAGCGGCTGATCGTGCACGGATTGCTGAAGGATCGGAAAATCTTCACGAACGCGATCGAGTCGATCATCAAGCTCAACTGCGCTGTCGAACTCACGTAGCGTATGTGATTTCGCTGAGAGCATCGCGAATCAGGAGGCGGGTCTATTCAGTAAAGCGCGAAGTCGAACCATGAGCTTTTCACGCAACGGCTCGATCGTAATAGTCTGAATGACTTCGGCAGCAAAGGCTTCAAGAAGCATCAAACGCGCATCCTTCTCTGTCAACCCCCGGCTTCGAAGGTAAAAGATGGCCTCGTCGTCGAGTTGCCCGGTCGTAGCACCGTGACTGCATTTGACATCGTCAGCGTAAATCTCCAGTTCCGGTTTGGAATACATATGCGCCCGATCGCTCAACAATACGGAGCGGTTGGATTGATAGGCATTTGTGAGTTGGGCGTCCTGGCGAACCATTACTTTTCCGTTGAACACGCCTACCGCATCGTCGTCCAGAATGTACTTGTACAATTCATTGCTGACAGAATTGGGTTTTGCGTGATCGACAAAAGAATGAACATCGACATGCATGTCATCGTGGGCGACCACCAGCCCGTTCAAATGCGTCTCACAGCCTTCAGCGTCAGGCAGGAAGTTGAGTGTATGCCGAATGAGGGAGCCGGTAAAGGAAATGTGGTTCGTCGAAATGTAGCTGTCTTTATGCTGATATACGTAAAGCGCATTGATGAGCGAGGCACGCGGGCCACGATCGAAGACGTGGCAGTGGTTCAGGGTGGCGGCAGGCCCGACGCAGATCTCCATCACGGCATTTTCAATACCCGAGGCGGCTTCGCTCTCTCCGTACCACTCAACAATTCTCCCCGACGCCGCCCCTTCGGCGACGATCAGGTTTCTCGGCTGACGAAACGCGGCATGATCGCCAGTCAGGACATCGGTGATGTACAGCGTTTTCTCGAGCGCCGTGCCCTCTGGTATCAGAACAAAAAGCCCCGAATTGATGAACGCCGTGTTGAGCGCTGTGAATACATCACTTTCGTGCCGGTCATGCGATCCGAGGTGCGCCTCAATAACGCCGGCATGCTTTTTAATCGCGTCCGCAAGGCTGCTGACAATGACGCCCGAATCGGCATCCGGCAGCCGGCTAAGGTGAGCCTGAAATACTCCGTTGACACTGACAGCGAGGAATCCGTCTGAACGCTTCAACCACTCGGGCACCTTGCCGGACTCATCGGCGTCTGTTTCGTCGACATCTTTGTGCACGAGATCCAGGGTGTGATCCAGCCACTTCCGAACAGGCGTGTATTTCCAGGCCTCGGCTTTGACTTCAGGAAAACCGAGCTTCACAAAGGCATCGAAACCATTCAGGCGCAGTGTGCGCACGGAATCAAGCGAACCGTTCAGTTTGTTACCCAGCGCTGCATGAGCCGCGATGATTTTTTTTTCGAGACGGATGTCGGTTTCTATCGTCGAACGTGTTGCCATTTGCGTCGCTGAATTCCGTTGATAGTGCTAATGGCGGTTTTCAGGAAACCGATTCCTGTAGTTCATCCTTCAGCCAGTCGTAGCCCTGGTCTTCAAGTTCGAGGGCCAGATCCTTGTCGCCCGAGCGCACGATCTTTCCATCAAGGAGTACATGCACGAGATCCGGCACGATATAGTCGAGCAGCCGCTGATAATGCGTGATGATGATAAAAGCCCGATCGGCCGATCGAAGACTATTGACGCCATCGGCGACGATGCGAAGAGCGTCGATATCCAGCCCGGAGTCGGTCTCGTCAAGAATCGCCAACCTGGGTTCGAGCATGGCCAGCTGGAAAATCTCGTTACGCTTTTTCTCGCCACCTGAAAAACCTTCGTTGACGCTGCGTTGCTTGAGGCTTGGATCCAGGTGTACGAGCGCAGCGCGTTCTTTCATTAACTTGAGAAAATCGACGGCGCTGAGATTGTCCTGGCCCCGGTGTTCACGAACTGTATTCACGGCCTGGCGGAGAAAATTAGTCATACTCACACCGGGAAGCTCCACGGGGTACTGGAAAGCCAGAAAAAGGCCTTCTCTTGCCCGCTCATCAGGAGCCATCTCGAGCAGATCCACGCCTTCGTACGATACGCTTCCTTCCGTGATATCGTATCCATCCCTGCCTGTGAGCACGGACGCGAGCGTGCTTTTTCCAGATCCGTTTGGACCCATGATGGCATGGATCTCCCCCGCTTTTACTTCCAGGTTAATCCCCCTCAAAATTTCGATACCTTCCTCTGCAATACAGACGTGCAAATTCTCAATGCGAAGCATAATAGACAATCTCTTATTTGGTCGCTACAACATTTGTCGCTGCAACTGGTGTTGATTCGGTTCTAGCCCACACTGCTTTCGAGCTCAATGGCAAGCAGTTTCTGGGCTTCAACGGCAAACTCCATGGGCAACTTGGCCAGGATTTCTCTGCAGAATCCGTTGACGATAAGTTTGATCGCATCCTGTTCCGACAGACCGCGTTGCCGGCAGTAGAAAATCTGGTCTTCTCCGACCTTCGAGGTGGTTGCCTCATGTTCTACCTGAGCCGACGGATTGTTGATCTCGAGGTACGGGAACGTATGGGCACCGCATCGATCGCCCAGTAACATCGAGTCGCACTGTGAGAAGTTGCGCGCATTGTCCGCACGCGGTTGAACCCGGACGAGCCCTCGATACGAATTCTGGCTTACACCCGCAGAGATACCTTTGGAGATGATCGTGCTTCTGGTGTTCTTTCCCATGTGAATCATCTTCGTTCCCGTATCCGCCTGCTGATGATTCTTGGTAAACGCCACGGAATAAAACTCACCGACGGAATGGTCACCCTTAAGGAGCACGGAAGGATATTTCCACGTAATGGCGGCGCCGGTCTCGAGTTGCGTCCAGCTGATCTTGGAATGATCATCCAGGCAGATACCGCGCTTGGTTACGAAGTTGTAAATGCCGCCAATGCCTTCTTCGTTACCCGGATACCAGTTCTGAATGGTCGAGTATTTCACCTCCGCGCTTTTGTGAGCGACGATTTCAACGACGGCAGCATGGAGCTGATTTTCGTCTCTCATCGGCGCGGTACATCCCTCAAGGTAGCTTACATACGAGCCTTCATCGGCCACGATGAGAGTGCGTTCGAATTGTCCCGTTCCGGCTTCATTGATCCGGAAATAGGTTGAGAGCTCCATCGGGCATCTCACCCCTGGGGGGATGTAACAGAATGATCCGTCACTGAAGACGGCTGAATTGAGGGTCGCGAAAATATTGTCCGTATACGGGACAACGGATCCCAGGTATTTGCGTACGAGTTCCGGATGCTCACGCACAGCTTCGCTTAACGGACAGAAAATCACACCGTGACGAGCAAGCTCTTCCTTGAACGTAGTCGCGACAGACACGCTGTCCATGATGGCGTCGACCGCCACGCCGGACAGTCGCTTCTGTTCTTCAATCGGGATGCCAAGCCGCTTGAACGTCTCAATTATCTCGGGATCGACCTCATCCAGGCTGCTGAGGGCAGGGCGCTGTTTTGGCGCCGCATAGTAGATGATGGACTGATAATCAATCTCCGGATAGGTCAGATGGGCCCAGCGGGGATGGGGTTTGGTAATTTGCTTCTCTTTCCAGTACTTGAGTGCCCGGAGCCGCCACTCAAGAAGCCATTCCGGTTCTTTCTTCCTGGACGAAATCAGTCGCACGATATCCTCGTTAAGGCCGGCCGGAGCGGTTTCGGACTCGATATCGGTCACGAATCCATATTCGTACTCCGAGTTTGCTACGTCGTGCAAATACGTGGTGCTGGAATCGCTCATATTGTGCGACGTTTTGGAAGATTCAGCTCTATTACGGTCAAGGCAGCAAGAAGTGCATGCCCTTTATTTAGACTTGGTCTAAATTACGAATAATAAGGATCCAAAAAAAGGAATTTACCATGATTCCGTGCAATTAACGGGACATGTTACGACGTGTCGGAAATAGGACAAAAACAGCCCCATTTGGAAGGAAGCAGGTCTCCTGATACCTGGTTGCCGGACATGGAAGCGTGCAGTGGGTCTGGAAACATGGCCGGCCTATGTCGGGTACTGTGCACGCCGAATGCATTGGTCTAATGCAGTGGCCCATTTCACATCAAAACAGGTCATGCTATGGATCTGCGAATCACTGAACGGGCGATAGCCAAAATCAGGGATACCGCCACCAGAGAAGGCGTGGACCTTGATAAGGTCACGCTTCGCGTCGCGGTCGTGCCGGGCGGTTGTTCTGGTTTGACCTATGATCTTGGTTGGGATACGACGATTCGGGAAGCCGATGAGTCGCTTGAGCTTGAGGGCATTAAAATCGTCATGGATCTGCAAAGCAGGCTCTACGTCGACGGTTCCGAGCTGGATTTCAGCGACGGCCTCGACGGCCGGGGATTTCACTTCAGTAATCCCAACGCCGTTCGAACATGCGCGTGCGGCGAGTCTTTCGGACTTTAACCACCGTCAATCAACGCGCAGTCGTGTCCACGAAATACGATCGCCTTCGATGATTCCGATCGTATCTGAAAATCCCGCAATGACCTCCAGAACATACCGGGCAGGCCCGTTCGACGGCACATCCTGTGCTGAGAGAGGACGCATGTACTTGGCCATGTGCATGATCGTTGAGTCGGCGTCGATGAAAAGCAGATCCAGCGAAAGCGGGGTGTTTGCCATCCAGAAAGCCCGGTCCTCTTCCGTGTCAAAGATGAAAAGCATCCCTCTCGTCTGAGGCAACTGATTTCTCTGCATCAAGCCGCGAGCACGCGAGGAGTCTGTCTCGGCGATCTCTATTTCAAGTTCAGCCAGTATTTCGCCGTCGCGCACGATATTGAGGTGGCCATCGATGCGAAACGCAATGGTATCTTCTGATGCATCAGATGTGTGGGCCGAGTTTGACTGCGGCGAACCGCATCCCAGGAGAAATGCCGTAAACATCATGGGCAGGCCCATTACGACCCGTTTCGCCCCCATTCCTCGATGCTGCGTCGTGTAAAGCATGTTCATTGCCGTCTTTTCCACGTTATGCTCAGACTATCCGTGATTCGGTATCGATCCGTAAATCCGGCTCTGACCTCGACGACGAATTTGGCCTTTCCGATCGATTTGATTTTTTCGGACGAAAAGGGCGTCGTCTTCTTGACGATGTTGGCGATGGTTGAATCAGAGCGCACGAAAATGATATCGAGAGGCATCGGCGTGTTTTTCATCCAGAAAGATCGCTCACTCGGTTCCTGATCGATGAAAAGCATTCCGCCACGGGCCGGCAGGGATCTTCGTTCCATGAGACCACGAGCCTGCGCCGAATCCGATTCGGCCACTTCGATGGCGATTCGTGTGACCACCGTTCCGTCTTCCGTCACGAAATCCAGAAGACCTTCGGGTCGGAAAGGGATGTCCGTCTGAATGATCGGTGGGCCCGAATCATTTGTACAGCCAAATGAAATGAATGAAATGGCGAAAAGGGAAAGGATTAACTTCCGTCCACTGGTAGCAGTCTTTCGGTCACCGAATTGCATACTGTTTTTCCAAGGTCAGATAAGATGATCTGTTGATTTCGTATCGGTTTGATGAATTCGGTAGATTCGAGAAGCGCCAGCTCGTCAAGTTTGTCCGAAAGAAGATCTACACCGTACCGCTCTTCGAGAATGTCGAGGTTGAGACCGTCAGATGTGCGCAATCTCAACATGATGTACTCCCGGGCAAGACTGTCGAGAGACAAGCCCTCCTGTTCCTCGATCGGGCGAATCGGCTCGCTAAGAAAAGCCTGATACTTATTGAGGTTCCTGACATTAGCCCAACGCCGAGCCGGAAGCCCCCGCCACCAGAATGAATGAGCCGAGGGGCCGAATCCGAGGTAGTTAACATGAGACCAGTACCGATGATTGTGAATGGAACGGTGCCCGGGTCTGGCAAAACTGGAGATTTCGTAATGTTCGTAGCCGGCGTCGTGCAGATAGTCCATAGCCTGGTGGAATCGAGCTGAGTGCGTCTCATCGTCTGCCGGCGTCACATTTCCCAGCTCCACCTGTTTTTTAAGCGGCGTGCGTTCTTCAATCGTGAGGCCGTATGTAGAAATGTGAGGTATGCCCATCTCGGCGGCGATTTTAAGGTTTGCCGCCCAACTCTTCTCAGACTGCCCGGGTAGACCGAATATCAAATCGATTGAACGTTTCTCAAATCCGGCTTTTTCGGACCATTCAACGACTGCTCGAGCCGATTTGACGTCGTGACAGCGACCCAGAAAAGAAAGATCGGAATCGATAAAGGACTGAATGCCGATGCTGAGTCGGTCAATGCCAAGGCTCTTGAGGTCGCGCAGATAATCGATCGTGATATCTTCGGGATTGGCCTCAAACGTGATCTCCTCAACCTGTGACGTGTCGAAATGCTCGTGTACGCTGGAGAGAATGCGTTCCACCTCGTCCGTCATGAGCAGCGATGGAGTGCCGCCGCCGAAATACAGGGTTTGAACCGGCTCATACGATGCATATTCGTCGGCGTAAAACTGAATCTCCCGCCGGATGGCCTCCACAAACGGCGTATGGACCTTACGTGTGGTAACGAAATAGAAATCGCAGTAGATACATCGACGTGTGCAATATGGGATATGGAAGTAGAGGCCGGCCAAAGTGCGCGCTATAGAATAATTCCAATACGAAAAGGAATTGAGACAACGACCTTGGATTTCTGAATAATCAGTGCCGGATCCACTTCATAATAGAGCGTCGACTCCCTGAGTGGAAGAGCTCTTCCGACACCGATGTGCACCGTAGGTCCACCGGTGGAATTGCTTGCATCGCCGAACGGCGCGTAGACGCCAAAGCCGCCCAGTAGATACGTGGC
>CAZGOS010000019.1:9133-19109 GCA_964527795.1 uncultured Rhodothermales bacterium
CGAGATGAAAATTTTTGTATGTATCAAGCAGGTGCCGGATGTATCAGCTACGGTCCAGACCGGCCGCCTTGTGCTCAATGCTTACGATGCTTCCGCGCTTGAGGCAGCGCTTGTGCTGCTGGGCGAACTGGGTGCAGAGGTGAATCTGGTACTCGTCGGAAGAAAGGAAGCGACAGAAACCATTCGTAAAGCGCTCGCGATGGGGGCGACGCGCGCTGCACACCTGGTGGTCGAGAGCGGTGCGGCCCTTGATTCCCTCGCCGTCGCCAACATGCTGGCTCGTTATCTGCAGGATAAGGACTACGACCTGATCGCGTGCGGTAAACAATCCCAGGATACCGATGCGGGTCTGGCGGGTGGAATGCTGGCCGAATTACTGGGCCTCCCATACGTTTCGAATGCAGTCGGGCTCGATTTCGAGCAGGAACGACAGGCATTTATTGTAACGAGACAGGCGGACGCCGGCAGAGAACTCCTGAAGCTTCCGCTTCCAGCCTTGATCACCTGTTCAAATGATATGAACAATCCCCGCATTCCCTCGCTCAGAGGAATCATGCAGGCAAAGCGTAAGGAAATTCTGGATGAACCTGGTCACGTTGCAGGGCAGCCCGTGACGCGCGTAATCGGTTTTCATGACGTTCCGAAGCGTGCACCGGGTATCATTCTGGAAGGGGATGCGAATGAAAGCGTGGCCGCGCTGATGGATAATCTGACGAGCGTTACGAGCCTGTTTTGATGTTTGTTTTGATAGCCTCAACTGTACGTATGCGATCAATCATGCACGGCCGTTTCGGCTGTTTCTGAAGGAATATGGGCACTATTCTGGTACATTTAACGGTAGAGAAGGAGCATGTCAAACGCTCATCGCTGGAGGTGTTGTCGCGGAGCCGAGCATTAGGAGACGCAATCGGGCTCGAAGTATGCGCCGTAGCGCTCGGTTCATGCGCGAACAAAGTGCTCGGCGAGATCGCTGCATACGGTCCGGATCGGATCCTGGTTCTTCCAGACCCATCACTGAACCATCCTGTCAACAGAGTACTGATCGACGCGCTGACATCCGTGATTGAGCATACGGACCCGGAGGTTGTCGTTTTTTCCTCATCTGAAACAGTAAAGGACATCCTGGGCGCTCTCTCCGTACGCGTCGGTGCGGCAGCCCTGCCCGAGGTCAGCTCATTCACGTACGACGGCCGTCGCCTGGAAGCCGATCGGCCGGTTATGGCCGCCAACCAGGTGGCAACGGTGGAGTCGACTGAACCACGCATTCTCGTTTCCGTTTTGTCCGGAGCTTACGAGCCTGAGCAGAAACCGGGTGATCCGGTGGTGGAAGAATTCGGGTTTGCTCCTGGAGAAGCAGTCGGAGTTGAAAGGCTCAGGGATCCGGAGGACATTTCAGAGGGCACTGTGGCCGACGCCGTCGATCTTGGCGAAGCTCGCATCGTTGTCGCGGCCGGACGCGGCGTGCGCGATGAAGATGGACGATCTCTGATTCTTGAACTCGCCGGACTGCTCGGAGGAGCTATTGGCGCATCGCGGGCTGTCGTTGAATCGGGTTTATTGCCTGCATCGGCGCAGATCGGTCAAACCGGAAAAGTCGTGGCGCCCGATCTGTATTTTGCTATCGGCATTTCGGGTGCTATTCAGCACGTTGCCGGCATGGTCAACAGCAGGGTAATCGTTGCGATCAATAAAGATGCAGAGGCCCCGATTTTTGATTATGCCACGTACGGACTCGTCGGTGATCTGTACGAAATCATTCCCCTTTTAATTGAGAAGCTCAAGGGCCTGGGATTGCGTGCCTGATGGAAGAGAAATTTGATTGCATAATCGTAGGCGGTGGAATTGCAGGTCTGAGCGCAGCTATGGTTCTCGCGCGTCGCGGAATCTGCTTCCTTCTGATTGAGCGGGGCGAGTACTTTGGCGCAAAAAACGTGTCGGGCGGTGTGCTCTGGGGCACAGATTTAGCTCGCCTCGTACCGGATTATAGCATATCCGACGGTGGCATCGAACGATTCGTGAACCATCGACGGCTCACTCTGATGGACGAAGAATCCGGATTTTCCGTCGACTTCAAATCCTCGCATTTCAACGAAGAACCCTATTCCGGCGTGACCGTACTTCGTTCGAAATTTGATAGATGGTTGGCAAACAAAGTCGAGGAGGCGATTGCATCCGGTCCCAATCCCGACGGGTCTTTCCTGACGACCAATATCCTCGTCGATGAGCTTGTCTTCGACAACGGCCGCGTTACCGGTATTCGCGCGGGAAACGAGACGATTCCGGCCAATGTGGTCATCCTGGCCGAGGGCGTAAACAATCTTCTGACACGGCAGATTAAACTGGAACCTGCATATGTTGCCGCCGGGTACATGGCTGTCGGCGTCAAGGAGGTCATCCGCCTGGGTCAATCGGTCGTTGAAGACCGCTTTCAACTGAATGGTTTGAGCGGATTCACGAACGAATTCGTCGGGTACTCAACGGATGGAGTCGAAGGTGGCGGATTTCTGTATACGAATCTTGACTCGGTATCGATTGGCCTGGTGATCGGCATGCATGGTCTGCGCGAGAAGCAGAAAACGCCATACGATCTGCTCGACCGGTTCAAAACACATACGATTGTCGCCGACATGATTCGCGGGGGCGACGTGTTGGAATATTCAGCGCATACGGTCTCGACAGGTCACGTGAAAGCAGTTCCGAAAAGACTCTATGCTGACGGAGTGCTCGTGACCGGAGAAGCGGCCCATCTGCTGCTCAATGCCGGACGCGCGATTCAGGGCATGGACTACGCGATGAGATCCGGAATGTTGGCCGCAGAAGCAGTCTGCGATGCCACAGAACGTAACGATTTTTCGGCATCGTCTCTGAAAGACTACCAGACTGCGCTGGAGAACAGCTATGTGCTGCAGGACATGAACAATTTCCAGGATGCCGTTTCGCTTCTTCATCATGCGGCCATGCATCGGGCGGTGCCGGACATTGTATGCGATTTTGGAAGATCCTTTTTTACCATCGGAAATGAACCTTCAGAAAAAAGTGCCCGCATGTTACGTGCGTCCATCAAGCGCCATGCGTCCTACTGGGAACTCGTAAAACTGGGAGTTCGAGCCGCAAGAGCCTTATGAGCGATCAATCACTTTCCGAGCGGCTTGCACTGGTTGCCTACCGAAATCAGGCGAGAAGCGATGCGAAGTCGCATATCATTGTTGATACGAACATTTGCAACACCTCCTGCCCTCATCGTGGCACTACGTACGCCTGTCCTGCCAGGTGCTACTATCATGACGAGAATGGCACCGTACAGTTTCAGTTTGAGGATTGCATCGAGTGCGGTACGTGTCTATTTGTTTGTGATCAGGGCGCTGTTGACTGGCACTATCCGGACCCCGAGATAGGGCGTGGAGTAAACTGGTCGCTGGGCTGAGTTCGACACGAATCCGCAAACACGATGCTTCTTCCCATTGGCGACGACGACAGCGATCTGTCGGGACCCGCTTACGTAACGACTGCGCTGATTGCACTGAATCTGGCAATTTTCTTCCTGCTGCAGGGAGCGGGTTCCGACGGGGCCTTTACCTATGGCTGGAGTGCGGTCCCGTATGAGATTACGAGCGGCGAGGATCTTGAGTATCCGGTCAGTACGCTGATAGGAGGGAGGCAGGTGCAGATTCCGCAGGCGCCTGGACCGCCCGTGATATACCTCACGATTCTAACGGCGATGTTCATGCACGGCGGGTTCGTTCACCTGTTCGGAAATATGCTCTATCTCTGGATTTTTGGGGACAATGTGGAGAATCGCTTTGGTTGGAAAGTTTTCCTCGGTTTTTATTTGATCAGCGGAATTGCCGCCACATTCGCTCAAATCCTGCTGGACCCGGATAGCGTGATTCCCAGTCTTGGGGCGTCGGGGGCCATATCCGGTGTTCTGGGTGCCTACATGGTCCTTTTTCCGCGCAACAGGGTGTACGCTCTCTTTTTTTTCTGGGTGATCACCATTCCAGCTCTGGTAGCGATCGGTCTGTGGATCGGTTTTCAGCTTTTGAGCGGATGGGGATCGTTAACGGCCGGCGGTCAAATCGGAGGTGGAGTCGCCTATGGTGCACACATAGGTGGTTTTGTCGCTGGTCTTGTGATGGCGATGGGCCTGCGCATGATTATAAAGGAAGAACCTCGTCATGCCTATTCGTCCGTTGCTGAGTCCGATGGTTCTCGCAGGTACTGGTAGATCCAACGGTTGTCTGGTCTCGGAACGTCCAGAAATACGTCCACAAATATGTCCGGTCGTGCGTCCGGAAAAAATGCCTCCAGAAAAACGAAACCCCTGCTCCGCGCAAGGAACAGGGGTGAAGTTCGTATTCATTCAGCAGGGCTTCGCCGTGAACTCAGTCTCCTGAGCTCTCGCCTTTCGTTTCTGGTTCTTTCTCGGGTGGTCCATCGCGTGGCACGTCAGGCGCCGGAGACGCCTTCGGCGTTGCTGAGTCGCCATTGCACGACTTGGCACTTTCCCGAGGTTTTTTAGTGGTCTTTTTCCGCGTGCGTGTTGTTTTCCTTTTCTTTTTAAACGAGAGTTCGCCCTTGTCATTCTTCGTGTCGTAGGTGATTTCGAGCATGTCGCTCTCGTCCAGGTCGTGACCCAGTATGGCTTCTGCCATCGGATCTTCGACATACTTCTGGATAGCTCGTCTGAGCGGCCTTGCCCCGAATTTCGGATCGAAGCCTTTCTTGACGAGGAAACGTTTAGCCGACTCCTTCAGGTCGACGTTGATACCGATTTCTGTGGCACGCGCGAAGAGTTCGGAGGCCATCAGGTTGACGATCTCGTAAATGTGCTCTTTCTCGAGCGGGTGGAATACGATAACGTCGTCGATGCGGTTCAGAAACTCGGGATTGAAGACCCTCTTGAGCGCATCTTCGAGCGTGCTCTTGAGAGTCTGGTAATCGAACTCCGTGTCCTGTTGGGCGAATCCGATGCCCTTGCCGAGATCCTTGATATCTCGCGCGCCGATATTCGATGTCATGATGATGATCGAATTTCGAAAGTCGACTTTTCGGCCGAGCCCGTCCGTTAATTGACCATCGTCGAGCACCTGTAAAAGGATATTGAATACGTCCGGATGTGCCTTTTCTATTTCGTCCAGGAGAATGACGGAATAGGGTTTACGCCTGACCTTTTCGGTCAGTTGTCCACCTTCCTCGTAGCCGACATATCCCGGAGGGGCACCGACAAGGCGGCTGACCGAGAATTTCTCCATGTACTCACTCATGTCGATGCGGATGAGTGCTTCCTGTGAGTCAAAGAGATACTCGGTTAGTTTTTTTGCCAACTCGGTCTTGCCGACGCCCGTGGGCCCAAGGAAGATGAATGAGCCGATGGGTCGTTTTGGATCCTTGAGTCCGGCCCGGGTACGCCGGATTGATCTCGACAGCTTTCGAATGGCCTCGCTCTGCCCGATGACCTGCTCGGCGAGTGCCTGCTCCATGTTAAGAAGCTTCTTCGTTTCCGGTTCGGAAATCCGATCGACCGGAACACCCGTCATCATGGCCACAACCTCGGAAATGTCTTCCGAGGTCACATTGTGGACCTCCTTTTCGGCCTTGGCTTCCCATTCGGTTTTTGCCAGTGCAAGCTCTTCGTGAAGCTTTTTCTCCGAATCGCGTAAGCGGGCCGCTTCTTCAAACTTCTGACTCTTGACGACACGATTTTTCTCCTTCCGCACGTGCTCGATTTCTTCCTCGAGTTTGCGAATGGATTCGGGTACACGAATGTTTTTCAGATGCACACGGGCACCGGCTTCGTCCATCACGTCAATCGCCTTATCCGGCAGATAGCGATCGCTGATGTAGCGTTCGGATAATCGAACGGTCAGCAGTATCGCATCATCTGCATAGCTCACATTGTGATGCGCTTCATATCGATCCTTGATATTCTGAAGGATTTCTATGGTCTCCTCGGGTGTCGCAGGTTCAACCAGAATCTTCTGGAATCGTCGATCCAGAGCCCCGTCTTTTTCGATGTGCTGGCGATATTCGTCCAGCGTCGTGGCCCCTATGCAATGAATGTCGCCGCGGGCAAGCGCGGGTTTGAACATATTCGACGCATCGAGACTGCCCGAGGCTCCGCCGGCCCCGACAATCGTATGGAGTTCGTCGATGAAAAGGATGACGTCCGGGCTCTTTTCGAGCTCGTTCATGACGGCTTTCATGCGCTCCTCGAACTGCCCCCGATACTTCGTGCCGGCGACAAGTGCAGCCAGATCGAGAGTTACTATGCGTTTGTCGTAGAGCACGCGACTCACCTTGCGCTGCACAATGCGCATGGCCAGCCCTTCCGCGATAGCCGTTTTACCCACGCCGGGTTCGCCGATCAGCACAGGATTGTTTTTCTTTCTTCGGCTGAGCACCTGAGCGACACGTTCAATCTCTTTTTCCCGACCGACCACGGGATCCAGTTTGTCGTCGTTGGCCATCTGGGTCAGGTCCCTGCCAAAATTGTCAAGTACTGGAGTTTTGCTTTTTTCCATTTTGCCCCGCTCCGTTTGTCCGGATGAAGACTTGCCTGAGCCGCTCTTACCCGAACCACCGTGCGATTTCGATCGGGAAGATGCTTTTCCGGAGATAATCGTATCGAGTTCGGACCGTACTGCATCATATGTGACAGAGAAGCCCTGCTGCAATATCTGGGCGGCAAGGTTCTCGTCGTCTCTCAGCAGGCTCAATAGAAGATGCTCGGTACCGATCACGTCGCTCTTGTAGAGTTTAGCCTCCAGGTACGTGATTTTCAAAACCTTCTCCGCCTGCTTGGTCAGCGGGATGTTGCCAACCGTCAGAGTGCCACCGGTGCTGCGCACGGTCTCCTCGACAGATTTTTTCAGCTTGAACAGATCGCAGCCAAGGTTTCTGAGAATCTTGACAGCGATACCTTCTCCCTCCCTGATAATTCCGAGCAGAAGGTGCTCGGTCCCGATATAGTCGTGACCCAGTCGTATGGCTTCTTCCCGACTGTAGGAGATGACATCACGAACACGATTTGAAAAGTTTCCTTCCATACAACGTAAGTTCGAGAATACTATGCCGATGTTACAAGCTGCGTCTTCTGTTCCAGTTCGACTGCGCGAAGACTTTCAGCAATATATAGCCCCAAATGTTCTCATCTACTCACTTCGACTGCCGCGAGCCGGCAGATGAGGACTAACATAAAAACGTTACGGATCGCGCGGAACGGACCGGATGCATGGCATTATGCAGCAAAACTGGAGCCGCATCCGCAGGTTTCCGTCGCATTTGGATTATCGAAAGTGAAGCCCCGGGCGTCAAGACCATGCAAATAATCCAGCGTTGTACCCATCAGATAAAGTCCGTGTCTTTTGTCCATGAGTACGGCAAAACCGTCCACTTCAAACTCCAGGTCCTGTTCACGTTGCCGATCAAAACCCAGGATATAACTCATCCCGGAACAGCCTCCACCGCGCACACCGACCCGTAACGCATATCCGTCCGGGATCTCCTTCGACGCCATAATCCTTCGGATTTCGGCGGCAGCGCGGTCTGTCATTGCGATAGGACTATTTTTCACGCTTCCGTTGTTCCCTGATTTGTTTCCGGACCTGTTTCTTGACCTGAACTGTGTTTCGGTTACGATCTGCGCACGCATCCACTGCTATCGAGGCGATGCAACGATTCCAGATACCGGCTGTTCCACCTGAACGGTTGGAAACGGCCCTTATGCCCGCGATGGCGCAGTCTGGGAAAAGTATCAATAGAGCAGTGCCAAAGGAGTTTTCCGCTGAATTGTCCGGGCGTTTTCAGAAAACACGATTTCCGCAAACACGATGTAGATACCGGCAGGAAGCGGACGGCCCTGGTCGCTGCGGCCGTCCCAGTAGTATGTGCTTTTCCAGGCGTGAAGCGCAGGATTCTGAAGCTCGCGGACCCTCCTGCCGTTAAGGTCAAAAATGCGGATAAATACGGCTCCCTGAGCATCTTGAGTCGTAATCGTAATCCGGGCGACGTCATGCACACCGTCTGCATTTGGAGAAAACGTTTTGGGATCAACTGCCATCATCTTTTCGGGTAGCATCGGCGTCTGCGGGATCGCGACCGAGTTTTGCGTACCGGGCGTGCCACCCGGTGCGGCAACACTGGTCGTCCAGTTATCAGGGGTGCCGGAGGGACCACGCGCGTCGATTCGTTCGAGCGAGGATCCTTTTCCGTCGCGGATAAGGAAATGGTGCCAGTCAGGCGCGTACGACAGACTGTCAAGAATCCGGCCCGACGGCGCGGCGACTAACAGCGTTTCTCCGTCATTGCCGAGCCTTAGCGAGGATCTGAGCGGCAGAAGGAGGGAAGAATGGTCGGGCGCAAATTCAGGGAATGCATCGCGCAGGTAAACCAGGGCGAACTCGTCTCCGTCAGGGACAAAACCCGGAACCGTAAAGGCTACGGCGATCTCTCCCGGAAGCAGATTTAAAGGTCGATACGCCAACCTGAGTGAGTCTGCTTCGGGTCTCTCCGAGTTTCGACTCATCAGAACCGTGCCGTTCAACTCAAGCGCACGGGAACCGGCATTGATGAGTTCCAGGAACTCGGGTTGGTCCGGGCGGCCGTCTCGCTCATCGGCTAGAGGATCAAACATGATCTCGTTGATGCGCAGGTCTCCAAACCGGGGTTGTTCGGCCGGAAGGGCGTGGTCGGTAAAGTCCGAGGCCCCGGGAGTCGCCCCCGACTGATGAGCAGTAGACGACCAGGAAAGGAACTCCGGGAGGGTCGTATTTACGCTTGTTCGTGATAGCGAGCGGCCTTTGTGCACGGCGAACCGATCATCATGCCATTCTTTATCGTAAGTAACTGAACTAACAGTGCGGGAAGGACTTTCGTATATCTCGATCCGGTCCCTTGTGTTTCTGAGACCGAGAGATTTGCCTTGTACAGGAACCGGCAGAATCGGGGCATCCGTTTTCGTTATGCCGTAGGATTCATCGAGCGTAGACACAGATTCGGGCCGATCTACTCGGTCGGGGTTGGGCTCGGAATAGACCACGGCAAAAGCGTCTCTGTTCAGCACGAAGCCTTGTCTTCGGAGAGCAATTCCCGATTCGATTGAGGACGGTGTACCGATCTGCAGATGCACGTTTGCAAGTGATATTGGATAGTCGCCGAGATTAAGGAGTTCGATGAACTCGGGATAATCCCGGCCGAATCCGTCGGCCAGGGGATCGAACATAATTTCCGATATCGCAATATCACCGTACTTCGGGCGCTGGGCTATCTCCAGCTTCACGGGGCCGGATGCATTACCGGAATAATCCGAGAAAAACGGGATAACAATTTCGCGTGCGCCGGTTTGTGCCTCCAGAATCACGACTTCGTAGGGAGACGAAAAGTTGAGACGTGCCGACCTGATTTCGTCCAGTAAAATAGGCTGCATCTCCAGCGACGTCGGATCGATCGGTTCGGAGAATCGCACTTCGACTGAGGTATCGGTCACATATTCAGCGCTGAGAACGGCAGGCGGTTCCACGTCGAGTTCGAATACCGAGTTTTCGCGTCCGGGCGTCGCACCTTGCGGCGCCACACTTGCATTCCAGTTCCGTCTCGACGCCCCCGGTGCGAACGGATTGATGCGTTCGAGTGACCGCCTGGGGGTCAGCCAGTTGGAGCTGTAAACGACCGAGTCGACCCCGACGCCGCCAATAGCGATGCGTATCTCGTCCCCGGTGTTGTTCAGGGCCGGCCAGGGATTCACCGTCACGCTGTTGAATTCTCCGTAGCGATCTGCGAGGCCCTGCGTGGATTTTGTCAATACGACATACTCACCGGGTTTGAGCATGAGGATCGTTTGTCCGGATAAAGAGACTGGCACGCGTCTACTGTCCTCCAGAGTGAGCGAGCTTAGATCTACACCATCGCTCCCGATGTTGTATAGTTCGACGAATTCGGGAACGCCGCTCTCAGGGGCGGCATGTATTTCATTGATGAC
>CAZGOS010000019.1:19209-24906 GCA_964527795.1 uncultured Rhodothermales bacterium
AGAACCAGACAAAAGGGAATCTGGAGATCAGGAAAAGAGATTTCTCTTCACGCATCAAATGCGATCAGGTAGAGTGAAGGGACTGAATCACTGCTACCTAAAGAGAGAAACAGAAGAAAAGAGTAACGCCTTTACGCAATCCCGTTTGTCGGATGCTGAAGATATCGCACGAGCACGCGCGCCATGAGCTGGGCTGTGAGCGGGAGGGACCTTTCATCCACGTCAAAATCGGAATCGTGCAAGGGATGCGAGGTCGCCGATCCATTGGATGTTCCAACGCGGAGCATCATTCCGGGTGCATGGTCAAGGTAATGTGCAAAGTCCTCTGCGCCCATGCTGGGACGAGGTATATCAAAGACGGCCTCTTCGCCATGCGACTCAATAATCGTTTCTCGAACAAGTTGCACGAGTTGCCTGTCATTAATGACAGGAGGGGATCCGTGATCGAAGTCCACATGCGTGCGTGCCTCGTACATGCGCCCGATATCGGTCGTCGTACGGATGATCTGCTCCCGGATCAGCGCCCGATCGTCATGCTCCGTGCAGCGAAAGGTGCCACCGAACTCAGCCAACGCGGGCATTACGTTATAGGCTTCGCCGGCATGTACTCGGCAAATTGCCAGCACAGCGCTGTTACGCGCATCGGAGAGGCGGCCGATCATCTGATACAGCGCTGTCATTATCTGGGCGCCGATCCAGATGGTATCGACAGCCTGGTGAGGACGAGCCGAGTGACCGGTCGTCGGAGCCATTACCCGAACGCGGAAACGGTCTGCGGACGCGGTGACCGGGCCTGTCGCTAATCCATATTCACCCACAGGGAGCGTCGGATCCACGTGGCATGCAAAAATGGTATCGACCCCTTCCATGGCGCCGTCATCGATCATGAGAGGAGCGCCGCTCGGAAAACCTTCTTCGTTGGGCTGAAAGATCACGCGAACGGTTCCGTGCATAATGTGCTGAAGGCCCGATAGAAGAAGAGCGACCCCGATGGCAAACGTTGTGTGTACATCATGACCACAGAGGTGGGCGATGCCCGAATTAACGGACGCGTACGCGACTTCCTTCGTGTCCTGAATGGGCAGGGCGTCGATGTCAGCTCTGAAAGCAACAACCGGACCCGGATGTTCTCCTTTGATATCTACGATCAATCCGGTTTCGGCAAGCGGTCCCGTCACTGTCAGGCCGTGCATTTCGAGAACTTCACGTATGAATCGTGACGTCTGGTATTCAGCCAGTCCGATCTCAGGATTCCTATGCAGATGGCGGCGGATCGAGGACAGAAGAGGAGAGAGCCGCTGCGGGACAGCGGTTAAATCGGTCATCTGCTCCAGTTCCTCGACGTCGAGAGGTAAGCCAATAAGACGTTGGGTCTCAGTCATAATTACGCCATAGCGGCGTGAAAACGGAAAATATTTGGAAATCGCAATAATTAAAGCGCGAAATATACCCTTAAATTGTTACAAAACATCTACGTGGCTCTGTAATTGATTCACATTTTGTAAGAAGGCCACAAGATCTATACCAGACCAGATCGCTTCCGGAAGAACCATTCCAGTGTCATCAGAATGAGAATAACGAAGAGAAATGGAAGGGCTCTCCACAGGCGGAGTTGGCTCTCTACGGTCTCCGTAACGGGCGCATAGGACGAAAACGAAGAGAGAATAGCCGGTATCTCCTGGATTCTATCGATTCTTAAAGCGACTCCGCCTGATCGTCGGGCGATCTGACGCATCAATCGAGCATCAGCGGATGGATTCCGGAATTCAATCGACAACGCACCGATCGTGAATTTGCCTCGATCTATTCCCAATACGCCCGAGTCTCGGGTAGCCGTAGCAACAAAGGAATACGTTCCGCGAGGCAGCGATCCGAGATCCAGTCGATACTGTCCGTTGCCGACGCTTTGCAAGACATAGGGGAAAATTTCACCTGTTGGGTGACGAACTTCCAGGGCGAGCGATACATCACTTAAAGGTCGCAGGCTTTCATCATACACCTGTCCGCCGAAAATCACGGGATCGCCCTCATCAAGCAGACTTTCGACGGGAGCGACTCGGACGAGACGGTCATCTTCGGCTGTTACGAGCCATTGAATGAGATTGGTTATCAGTTGGCGCCAGCGCACAGCGTCTTCTTCCAGGTCTTCAGGAACGTTCGTCCACCGCCAGAACCCCGACGCAAGAAGCGCTGCAGAGCGACGGTTTCCGATTTTGCCGACAACCATGACGGGGTCATCGACCGAGATTCCCCGGATGCGTGTCGTTGCCAGAACGTTGGACGCCGGGGCGGTTTCCCAACGCGTTTGGTTCAAAAAAAGCGGCGGAAGTGACATCCATCGCTGAATATTGCGACGATCGGATATCTCAAAAATCGCATGACGCGACGCGCGCTCCGCAGGTACAAAACCGCCTTCGACATAACCCGGTCGAATAACGGCCGGTTGTACGGGTAAGACGCTGGATAGATTACGCTGGACGGCAACCAGATCTGCCGAGCGATCCAGTACGAACAGAACGGGCGTGCCCGATTCGGCGCTTCCTACAAGCCAATCGATGTCGAACTGCGGCGTTCTGGATGTGGGGTATCCGACAAGTATAATCAGATCGAGCTCGTCGGAGTCGATCGGGAGTGCGCCTCCGTAGTAAAAACCGGCTGCGACACTCTTTTCCGTTCGTACGATTAGATCCGTGTCTCGATCGGACTGCAAGTGTTGCCGCATAGCAGACAGGTCGGGGGAGGGGGCGCCGGCCAGGAGTAATATTCTTTTTTCCCGTTCCAGAATCTGAAGGGAAAAGCTTTCCGTGTTATTGCGATGGGTGATTTCTCCCGGCAACCGAGACAGTTCAATTCGATACTGAAACAGCCCCACGGAATCCGGAACGAAGGTCAAATCAATTTCGATTTCAGAGCCCGGAAGTGGAAGGTTAAGGCTTTCCGAATCCAGCGATGTTGCTCCGTCGACAAGTCTAACCTGAACGGGTTCTACATCGAATCCTTCGTTACGAATACGAATGCGAACGGGCACTTCTCTCCCGGCGTATGACAGATCATTCGTGAGCACCTGCTGGATGCGAATATCCTTCCGGACGGTCGTATCGCCTACGGTAAGCGAAACGATGGGTACAGGATAGAGGTCGGCAACATGCTCCGGATTTCTACCGCCATTGTGTCTTCCGTCCGATACGAGCAGGACAGCGCCAAGTGGCTCGTTCTCCAACGACTTGCGAACGTGGTCCAGACCGGAAGAAAGGTCGGTTCGGGAGCCGTTGGTCCGCACGGAATCAAGGGATGGCAGGTCCCTGGTCCGGCTGCCGAAACCAAAAATTCTGTATCTCTCGGAGCTTGTCGCCCTGGCAATCTGCTGCAGGATGGACGAAAGGGAGCCTGCGTTCGCCTGCTGCTCACGATCGGACCCTGTAAGGCTCATGCTCCGGCTCTCGTCAACCAAAATTGCGAGTACGGGATCTTCCGTTTTGGCGGCAATGCGGCTCAGGAGGGGCTCGGCGAGTAGAAAGAAAATGATCGTCAGCGTAAGAAATCGAAGTGTGCCGAGAAAGCTGCGACGCGGTGTGCTGAGCGCCGGAACGGTATCCCGATAAACCCAAAACGTTGCGCCGCCGGCAAAGAGCGCGGCCAGTACGAGCGCAATGATCGGGTATGTAAACGTCAGTTCCATTTCGACGGGAGCCTGGCGCGGCTCAGACGTAGGGGAAAATCAACCAGCCGAGGTAAACGGCAAAGCCGATGAGCAAGAACACCCCTTCCACTTTGGAGATTGCATGGCGGAAAAAGGCCAGGGGGAAAATCACGACAGAAAATGCGATCATAACGGGAAAATGCTGGGTGATCGAAACGGGCTCCACCTCGATGGGTCGAATGAGTGAGATCACTCCGACAACAAAGAGGATATTGAGCATGTTGCTGCCCAGGACGTTTCCGACCGACATATCCACCTCCTTCTTCATCGCGCACATGACCGATGCAGCCAACTCGGGCAGGCTCGTCCCGATCGCTACGATGGTGAGCCCGATGACGACCGGATGTATGTTGAGCACTCGCGCGATTTCAACGGCGGAGACCACCATCAATCGGGCGCCCAGCGTCAGTCCAACCATACCCGCAACCAGGTACAGAATCCTTTTCCTGGTATTCAGGAGCGTGCCGTCAAGCGGGACGGCGGATGCCACTTTCTTGTCTGCGATTCGAGTTGCGTTTGAACCGCCGTTGATGCGCGCGTGTCGACGGGCATCAATTACGAGAAAAATCATGAGTGCCAGAAGCCCGAGAACGAGTATGGCGCCGTCTGTGCGCGTAAGCTTGCCGTCAGCAGCGAGAGCATAAAAGAGGAGCGTCGTGCCCACCATCAGCGGGTATTCTTTCTTCAGCGTTTCATTGTCCACAACCAGGGGCATCAGAACAGCGCTGACGCCCAGAATCAGCCCGATGTTCGCAATGTTGGATCCAATGATGTTTCCAATAGCGAGGGCGTCCTCGCCGACCAGGACGGCGAAGAAATTCAAAACAAATTCCGGCATCGACGTGCCCAACGCCACGACGGTCAAACCGATCACCATCGGCCGGATGCCGAAGTGGTAAGCGATGCTGGAGGCCGCTTTGACCAGCCATTCTGCGCCGTAATAGAGAACGACGAGACCGGTTATGAAAACGATGAACTGGAAGACCATGCGGTCTGGTCAATATTGCTTCGGAATGGCAGAGTAGGAATTCGATCAGAGGGATCGACGCAAAGCGTTGCCGGAGAAAAAGCCAGGCAGCAACTGGTCAATTCGGGCGTGTTCAGCATCTCGAATTCCGCGATCCATCCAAACTGCTGCTTCTGGGGCAAGTTCCACCAACACCTGACGGCACGCCCCGCACGGCGTCGCGTGCTGGTCAACCGGGCTGCTCAGGTAGAGTTTTGTGATGGGATTGAGGCCATACGATACCGCCGTTCCGAACGCGTTTCTCTCCGCACAAATGATCTGAGGCCAGAGCGGGTGCTCGACGTTTACGCCGGCGATCAGGCGGCCGTCGCTCAGTTCAACCAGGCAACCAACCGGAAACTGCGACTCGGGAATGAAGGCGCGACTGGACACGTCGCGGGCCGCCTGGATGGCCGTTTCGTTCGAGCAATCCTGTAGGGGCTGTAAAATCGGATCCAGAAAGGACCCGGGCTTTGCGAGTTGGTCCGTGCCCTCGCGTACATAGAGTCTTTTGTTCGTTGCCGTGAACGGACCAAAGGGATGTCTCTCGAGAAACGCTTCGTCGCCCGGCGTGGCCACATCGCTCAGGGCGATTGCCTGAATATCCGTTCGCCCGAGCGCGACCGCCGTGCTGATCGCGTTAATAACAGCCGTGATTGTGAGAGAAAAAGAAGCGTTCTCGACTCGGACACCTGGAATCATAGCACCGTCATCCAGAAGGAGAACGGCGGAGCGCCCTTGGGACGAGTATGGCACATAGGACCGCTCCAGGATCTTGTCGGCTTTCTTATAGAGGACACCGGCTAGCGGATCGGTATTCAAGATCGATGGTTGCTTTGTTATCTGCTTGACAACATGAAACGCCAAGATACTCAATTCGTTTACGGTTGGGATTTGCTGATTGCGCCGGGGAGGGGGATGCGCTAGCTTTTATGGATATGCCGGGATGGCGGAACAGGTAGACGCAACGGACTTAAAATCCGTTGGGCGA
>CAZGOS010000020.1:0-24282 GCA_964527795.1 uncultured Rhodothermales bacterium
GAGAGCAGTCGCTCAAACATGTCCACGGACCCCGTAGAAAGGTTCAGAATGCCCAGACTATCCTTGGGAAGATCATCGTCTTTTTTCTTTTCCAATTTCGCCGCCCGAACGGAGTCAACGGCCGGCACGATTTTAAATGCCACGAAGCGACTGTTTCCCGAGAAGATGCCGCCATCGCCTCTATCGATGACATATTCAGTTTCGTCGAAGACGCTTCTGATTCGCAGTTTCCCATCTTTTTCTTCCGGTCCCACTTCAAAGAGAACCCACCCGCCATCCCGCGATATGGCGTTTCCGGAAATCAAATTCCAATTCTCAACGTCCTCGTGATCAAGCGCCCTCGTTTCCTGGGCGTATACATCAGCGAAGCCCGCGGCAAACAAAACGGCAAGAGCGAGTAGGGAAAAACGGAGTCGGGGTTGGAGTGCCATGATCAGACTCTTCGGTTGTTTTCGTGAACGGCAACGTGAACGGGAATCGAAAGGTCGTTCGCGTTGACGGTAAATCAATCCGGGAGCACGGCTTTTCCTATATAATTCGTATCCGTTACAAACGGACATTTTGTTGAATGCGCATTTCCACAGCCCGCGCATGCGCTTCAAGGCCTTCGAACCGCGCCAACCAGGCCGATTCGGTTGCAAGCGTATCGAACTCAGGCGAAGCTTCATTTAAGGAAAGCCAGGTTTGAATGCGCAAAAACGTGGATACGGAAAGGCCTGCAGTTGTTCGTGCGCTACGGCCTGTTGGCAGCACATGGTTCGGTCCTGTTCCATAGTCTCCGAATACCACGGCAGATCGTTCGCCGAGGAAGAGAGAGCCGTAGTGCTGAAGAAGATCCGCTGTCGCCTTCGGGTTTCTGGTGCAAACCTGTACGTGCTCGGGAGCCAGAGAGTCGCAGAGATGCGCGGCTTCTCGATCATTCGAGACGAGAAACGACCCTCCATTTTTGAATGAGATCCGAGCCGTAGCCGCTGTAGACAGGGTATCCAGCTGACTTTCAAGTGCTGCTTCGACACGAGTGATGAGTGACTCGCTAAGCGAAATCAGAACGGGAAAGGCTTCGACGTCGTGCTCCGCCTGTGCGAGGAGGTCCGCAGCCAATAGCGTCGGATCTGCTGCGTCATCCGCAATAATGACCAGTTCCGATGGCCCGGCCGGCATGTCAATTCTGACTTCTCCAGCCAGGACTTTTTTTGCAGCTGTGACATACCGGCCTCCGGGGCCCACGATGATGTCGGACGACGGTACAGGTCCCACTCCGAAAGCCAGTGCGGCGATTCCGTGTGCTCCACCTGCGGCGATTAAACCGTCGGCGCCGGCTATGCATGCGGTAGCCAGGAGTATGGGATCAGGCCGTGGCGTTGCAACCCAGACGGATCGAACGCCGGCAACCCGAGCAGGAATAACCGTCATTAAAAGCGAAGAAGCGAGAGGGTACCTTCCTCCAGGCACGTAACATCCGGCGTTTTCGATCGCAACAATACGGTGTCCGGCACGACCTCCGGGTACGGCCACATCAAGATCGGAAAGACAGCCGCGCTGGGCTTCGGAAAACGAACGAATACGTGCACCAGTGGCTTGAAGGCGACCCTGTTCTTCTGTGCTCAACAATTCAAAAGCTTCATACAATTCGCTTTCGCCATAGAAAAGTGGATCTGAGCCTGAAAGATCATCGTACGTTTGCCTGAGCTGACGAATTCTCGCTTCGCCACCCCTTCGAACCGATTCGACTATATCTCTTACCGGCTCCTCGACGCTTCGAAAGTAAACCGATCCGATACGGCGCTCGAATGCCTCAATCGAATCGCGTCTGGGGAATACGGATTGTTTCTTCATAACAGGGTGGCATTTGAAGGAACGACCGAAGAGTCGGTTACGGCTGCCTCTGTCGATGTTGAAACTTTTGCGTGCATGGGCCTGCGTAGGACGCGCTTGTTTCTCAGTGATAGTTCCTGTACGACATCGTGGAACGAGACAGAAGAGTCTGCAATCGCAACAGAAAGGAAATACAGCAGATCGGCCGCTTCGTGAATCACCTGTTTTTTCTTTGTCGCTTCAGCAAGCTCAATAGCCTCTTCGATCAGTTTGTCTTTGAGAAGCGATCGATTTTGAGCGAGTCGAACCGTTCCCGAATCCGGATCTCGCGCAATGATTCGATCTCTGAGCGTCGTCTCCAACGATGAGAGACTGAACGTATCCGACCAGCAGGACCTCGTTCCCAGGTGGCAAAAACCCCCGACCTGTTCGACCGTAAATCGTAACGCATCCCGATCGCAGTCGAGATCGATTCGTAACAGTTGTTGGGTATTATCGGAAGTTGCGCCTTTTATCCACAACTCGTCACGTGTACGGGACCAGTAAATTCCACGACGCTGTTCGACTGCAGTCGTAATGGATTCTGCGTTGCTCCACACCAGGCCCAGCGTTCCGCCCTGCTCGTCGCACACGACAGTTGGCCAGAAACGGCCGTCGATGGGTCGGTTCAGGCAGGCCGCGATCACTTCTCCTACTGAGAGACGACCGGTATAGAGCGCCATTCCGACCTGTGCGTCGACATTCATTCGATCCAGTTCGGCAACTTCATCTGCGGATCGAACGCCTCCGGCGGCCGTAATTCGGACGCCGGACGCCGCTTCTTGTGCCGAACGGATGAGCTCCAGGTCAAATCCTGAAAGCCCGCCCTCGAATTCCACTTGAGTAAGGAGAAAACCACCGACAAATGGCGCAAGACGTCGTATGCGGTCGAAGACGGACTCTCCAGTCTGCGTCTGCCACCCGTCGACAACGACTTCACCTCGCAGGGAGTCGACTGCGGCAATGATGCGTTCTTTTGGCAGTGCCGCGCAGAATGTTTCGCCGGCCATCGTGCCGACGATGATTTTTTCAGCACCGGAGTCCAGCCATTCCAGTGCACGTTCCCGGGTACGAATACCCCCGCCCACACGTATCGGAAAAGCCCGGCACATGTTGTGGATGAGCTCTCTGTTTGACCCTGTACCGAGTGCGGCATCCAGATCAATCACCGCTACTTCACCGGCGACCGAAAATTCATCCAGTCGCTCCATGGGGTCGCCGCCGTCAAGTATTAACTCACGCCCCTGCCGAAGCTGGACGGAACGACCACCTCGGATATCTACGCTTGGAATAATCACACTCGTACCTCAAATCCTTTCTGTTGCAGGTGTTCTTTCAGATCTCCCACTTCAAAGTCCTCATCGTGAAAAATGGAAGCAGCCAGAATCGCTGAGGCTCCGGACCTGACAGCCGTTGCAGCATCTTCAGCCGTTCCGATCCCGCCTGAAGCAATGACGGGAATGCGCACAGCTGCCGAGACGGCGACGAGCAATTCCCGATCGACTCCTGTTCGAGTTCCGTCCCTGTCCCAGCTCGTGAGCAAGATTTCACCGGCACCCAGGGATTCCGCCTGACGAGCCCACGTCACGGCGTTCAGCGACGTTTCTTCGCGGCCGCCGGTGATGAGTGACTCCCAGCCCGAATCGGTACATCGGGCGTCAATGGCGCATACGACACACTGTCGCCCAAATGCTTCGGCCAGCTCCGATAACAGAACCGGATTTCGGATGGCCGCGCTGTTTACACTGATCCTGTCCGCTCCCGCCTCGAGGATCCTCCGGGCGTCCTTTACGCTTCTTATACCTCCTCCAACAGTCAGCGGAATATGTAGCTGACGACGTACTCGACGTACGGTCTCAATCCGCGTATTCTGTTCTCGTGGGGCGGCCGCTATATCAAGCATGACGATTTCGTCGGCCCCCTGCTTCTCGTATCTCGCGGCGAGTTCGCCCGGATCTCCCGCATCCCTGAGGTTCTGGAACTGAACGCCCTTCACGACGCGGCCGTCGCGAACATCCAGGCATGGAATGATGCGCAGCGCCGCCTCACGCGCCTTAAGCGTCGTGCGATATTGAGCCGTTTCGCTCTCAATGCGATTGATCTGATGTCCGTTCCCGGATAGCCCCTTAAAGGTCTTCTCGGTGGGAGAGAGCCAATTGCGAATAAGATCGAGGCCGAAGTCGCCTGAAAGCTCCGGATGAAATTGACATGCCAGAATGCGGCCGCGCTCGAGCGCGGCGACAAATCGGCTGCCGTACTCCGTTGTTGCGGCATTCCATCCCTGTGGGGCCGAAAAAAGCGCGTATGAATTGGCAAATGCCGCCATTCCTGTAAAAAGAGTCGCGCAGTCAGGAGATGCTTCTACCAGATTCCACCCCAAATGAGGTACGCGAACAGAATCAGGAAGTCGTCGACATCGACCGTGAATGATCCCAAGGCCACGGGTGCCCGGTGATTCATCGCTTGCTTCGCTCAGCAGCTGCATGCCCAGGCAAATGGCCAGAAGCGGTTTTCCGCTCCCGGTGAGTGACTTAATGGTTTCTTCCAGTCCGAGTTCTCTTATTCGGGCCATGCCTGTCTCGAACGATCCAACGCCTGGCAGCACCAGACGGCCGGCTTTTTCGAGATCTCCGGGAGTGTACACCCGCTCCGTATCGACGCCAAGCGTCCGGAAAGCATTCTCGACGGAAGCAAGATTGGCGACTCCGGAATCAACGATGGCAACTTTCATGTGTTATCTCCTCCGGGCAAGATTTCCTTCGGGAATTGTCATTTCGGCAATAAGTCCTGCGGATGGGTTTTGCGATGTCGTGTCCTCTGCATCGACGCGATCCAGCGTGCCTTTTGTGGAAGGAACGTCGCCATAGCCGGAGAGAGCAATCGCTTCGCGCATGGCCAGAGCAAAAGCTTTAAAGGCGGCTTCTGCGCGATGGTGATCGTTGTCTCCTTTCAGAACGTCCAGGTGTAGCGTGATTCCGGCGCTCATAGCGACGGACCGAAATAGGTGAGGAATGTTTTCGCACGAGAGTGCACCCAATTTCTCTCTCACAAGACCCAGGTTCACGTCCGCAGACGATCTTCCGGATAGGTCGACGACAGCCCGGGCCAGTGCTTCATCGAGCGGGGCATAAGCGTATCCGAATCGCTGGATGCCTGCCCGGTTGCCCAGGGCCAGGGCCAGGGCTCTGCCGAGGACAATGCCGCAATCTTCGACCGTATGATGATCATCAACCTCCACGTCACCCCTGCACGAAATCGAAAGATCCATCCTAGCATGTCGAGAAAAGGCGATCAGCATGTGGTCTAGAAATCCGATTCCAGTAGATATCTGGGTGTTTCCGCACCCGTCCAGCCTGAGCTGAACCGAAACGTTTGATTCCGAGGTTTCGCGGTTGACCTCTGCAGTTCTTGTATTCATGACGGATTACTTTCAAATAGCATTTTTCCCAATTCGTTGACGTCCGTGAGGACAATGCGCGCACCTGCGTTGAGGAGGGCGAGTCGCATAGCTTCCTCCCCCGGAGGGGCGATGCCCAGTGGCACCGCGTTGGCACCACGAGCGGCTATCAGATCGTCCGGCGTATCGCCGATCATCCTGGCCGCGGCAGCGCCCAGTTCCTGAATCGCTTTTTGCACTCCTTCCGGATCCGGCTTTCTTCGCACGTCTTCGAGCCCTATGAGGCATTTAAAAAAGTGCTCAATCCGGAATCGGCGCAGGAACCAGGTCGCCTCATTTCTCGGTCGACCGGTGACGATGGCGAGTTGAAAGCGTTCTGCGATCGCGCTCAAGAAGTCAGGTTCGATCAGGAGTCGTTCCTTCAAGCGCAAGCCTGGAGATGCAGCGGTTCCCAGATAGAAATTTTGGAATACGTCCGTTACCTCCTCCAACTCCAGGGAAATGCCCTCAGCCGCCAGTAAATCACGCGTGAGCTCCCAATCGTTGTTGGCATTTCCGCACGTTTTCGCTGCCGAAATCATTTCATTGTTCAACGTACCGCCAAAAACATAAGCCGTACGGATAATGCATTCGCGATACGATTCACGGACGTCGGCGAGCACGCCATCCAGGTCGAAAACGATGGCATCCGGCTTCGCAAGCTGCACCTGCGATCCCAGGTCCTGGTTGACGCTGCTGTTATGTTGACGTCGGAGATTCACGATCCACTGTTTACCCGCTCTCATGACTACGGCACGATCTGATCGACCGAGGACACCACGATGTCCGTACCGCCGGCGGCTTTCAGGTCCGGAAGAAGAGTAGGCAGATCCGATCGTGGTATTGCGGCTCGGACAGCGAAGCCTGCATCTCCAAATAGAGGCGCTACCGTGGCTTCGCGCATGCAGGGTAGCAATGCAACGATGGCATCGAGCCGGTCGCCGGGAGCGTTTATTTCGAGCATCACGCGGCGACGCGCTTCAAGTACGCTTTGAAGCACGAGCCCGAGCGCTTCTATCCGCTCGCGTTTCTCGGCGTCCGCCATCGCAGCCCTACTGGCAAACAACCGGGTGGAGGAGCGCATGATTGTGTCAATAATGCTGAGACGATTGGCACGGAGTGTCGCCCCCGTTGCGGTATTGTCAATAATGATGTCGGCATCCTCGGGCGGGAAGACTTCAGTGGCTCCGTAGGAGCGAACGAAATCAGCGTCGATGCTTTTGTCGCGGATCCACGTCTGTGCGATTCGTTCGTATTCGGACGTGACGATCAGCCGGCCATCTGAAAGTGAACCGTTTGCGGCTATTTCAGGTGGAGCTGCTGCAACCAGTCGCACGGAATCAAGCCCAGTGTCCAGAATTTCAACGACGTCTGCATCAAGTTCTTTCACCCAATCGGCGCCGGCAAACCCGGCGTCTCTTCTGCCGAGTGCGATCATTTCGATGATGTTCTGCGGCTTCATCGACTTGGCAACCGCGTTTGCGAGTGAAACCGATGGGCGATAGTCACGCTCGGAGTTCTGAACATCGATTCCCGCATCGGAAAGAAGCGCGAGAACGCCCGTTTCCATTCTTCCTTTCGGTAAGCCGAGCTTGAGCGACTTTACTTTCGATATAAATTCTACCATGAGGTTCGGTGTTATCAGGGATCCGATACCTCGATGGGGATTTTCCGAAACAAAAAACGCCGACCATCGAGGCCGGCGTCCGGTATTCGTCTGGGATCAGGAACTTTGTATCAACAAGTCACCCGGGCCAGGCCTCTGCGCAAAAAGTGGCTGTGATGATGCCGGGTGCTATGATGGCGTTTATTGCTCATGGGCGGCAAATATAACAAAAACTGCGCATAATGCAAGAGTGTCCGTTTCCACAATCCTAACCGATTGGGGTTCTTCGAATTATGACCGGACCGTATCGTCTTCTTTGTTATACTTGTATTCATCCACCAGCTGTTGCAAAGTCAACGCCCGAAGCGGCAACAGATTGTGTGCACAATACTCGGATACGACGCCGCAGCTAATTGTGCTGAAGAAGACAGCGCCCACTACACAAAACGCATGTTATGTTCTGCGCGCGAAGTATCAGGAATCAACTGTTTGAAAGGCGCATGACAGGCATCCCGTTCGCGGTTATTTCTATCGCTCTACTTGCAATATCTATCCCTCTGCACGCTCAGGAGACTGTGCAACACGTCGTTGCTGAAGTGGACGGCGATGCACTACTGGCTGAAACCCCGCTTGTGTCACTTCCGCTGCCCATGGTTCGCGACCCAGACGATGATACGCATATTGGAGTCTTTCCACCGCTCATCCAGATTGAAATGCCTGTGGCGGGATACATGTACGGTGTCGAGTATGATCTCGTTGATACAGAGGGGAACGAACTGCCACGACGCATTCTGCATCACTTTAACATCATAGATCCGGGACATCGCGAGATGTTTCTTCCCATTTCAAGAAGACTTTTCGCGGCGGGGCAAGAAACGGGACCCTACCGGGTGCCGAAAACATTGCTCGGCATCGCTTTTGAGAAAGGGGACACGTTTTTACTTACGGCCATGCTGCACAACCCGACGGACAAGTCGTACGATGGGGTCCAGTTGAAAGTGCGTTTAAAGTTTACCAAAAGAGGACTGCCGTGGCCCCTGGTTCGAGTCATACCGTTTCAGATGGATACACTTTTCCCTACGGGAAACAAATCCTTTGATTTACCCCCGGGCAAAACAACTCGCTCATGGGAGGGAAGCCCGGTAACCGAAGGCCGTATCATCGCCATCGGGAGTCATCTGCACGACATGGCCACTCGAATCTATTTAGAGGATGTTACGGAAGGGGAAATCATCTGGACGGGCATGCCGGTTTTGGGCGAGAACGGACGACTCGATAGCATTACACGTGGTGAATTTTACGGTTCGTACGGCGTACTCATACGACCGGATCATGTCTACAGAGTCACTGCGGAATACGATAATCCGAATGCCACCACTATCGTGAAGGGTGGAATGGGGGTTATTGCCGGGGTAATTATTCCGTCTGATCCGGATTTTGACTTTTCCGCCGACGCATCCGACTCTTTATACACCGTAGACTATGCCCATTTCATGCGGGAGTTCATGAAAATGGATATGGAGACGGGCGGGCAAAATCATTGAGTGCGCACGTGTGAAAAGTAGCGCCAAAGGCTTTTCGTATCACATTTCACTCAACCTTGCCTTCAAGCAGGTGCGACCGCTGAGCGAAAGGTTGAAACGACCCGTATCGTCGAGACGTCCTTGATCACGTCACCGTTATCACACCGCGCATCAGCGCAAAATGTCCAGGGAACGTGCACGTAAAGTAGTATGTGCCCGGATCGGGTGCTATAAAGGTTGTTTCGACCGTTGTTCCGGGCGTAGCCAGCGGTGTATAAAAGAGGATCGCCTCGTCTTCAGGTATATAGTCATTCTCCGCAGCCTGGATCGCGGCCAGACCAACACGGTCGATGGAGGCCTCGTCGATGAGGATGACGACGTTGTGCGACATCCCCTGCACCGTCGCCTTGTTTACGAAAACGAGGCGTACTTCCTGGCCGGCTTTCACGGTGAATTCCGTCTGGGCAAACTTGAGTTCGTTGCCGACAGATTCGATAACGATCTTGCGCATCGCATCGTCCTGTCCACCGCGGAAGGCGGAAAGACTCAATACGAACAGGGCCAGTGTAGAGAGTAAAGCGAAACGTTTCATAGGTCTATCTTGGTTTGGGTATTCGGGTAGATCCGGCGCGCGAATCAGGCGTCTACAGGATGGTATAGCCGCCTGGCCTGTCAGGCCGGGGATGCTCATTGTTCAACGCGATTGTGCGCCACGGCCCAGACGTACGCGGCCACCTGTTGGGCCTGTTCATCACTGATGCCGCCGGGATAAGCCGCCATTGCCGTGCCCGAGACACCGTTTCGGACGGTTGTCAGGATGGATGCAAAATCTCCAGTACCGCTTTTCCACTGATCGTCGTTCAGGTTTGGCGCAATCGGTCCACCTTCGAGCTGCGCTCCGTGGCAGGCAAAGCACGTTCCCGCGCTCTCATACACCAACCGACCCTGCTTGATCAATTCGTCCGTCACCTCTTCCGGCGTATTGAGGTTTGAGCGCAGGCGCCCCGGCACGAGGTCGGTATCGTTCGAGGCCAGCAAAAAGTCTCGTACGAGATTGGCCTGAGTCCGGGTAAGGTTGGCGCGCGTGTGCATATGCTGCATGATCATCACCCATTCGCGGTCCGTTCGTTCGGCAGGGCCGCGCGGATTATGGCAGCGTTGACAGGTGCGAGAGAATAGTTCTGCGCCCTGGCCTATACGCACGGCCAGGGTCGTGTCCGACGGCACCGGATTCTCTGATTCCGGTCTCAGATCCGGAGCTCTGAAAGCCAGACTAAAATAAAGTGTGACGAGACTCGTGAGTGTAAAAGCGAACATTCGCATGACGGTTCCTCCGGGTTAAAATCCAAAAGCAAGTTGAACGGCAAGGCGGTTGTTGTCGATTGTCACTTCTTCAAGGTTGATCAGATATTCCACCTTGAGGGCCAGTGCGGGTTCGAACCAGTAGTCCAGACCGAGGGCCAGTTGCCGGCCTGCTTCCGTGACGTGTTCTCCATCAATCTCACCCTCGAAAATTTGCGTCCAGCGCAGAACCGGCTGCCATTTATCCCAGCGATAACCCAGTTCTACCCAGTAACCGCTTCGGGAAAGAGTTTCCGTGGATCCCTCGCCCAGTATTTCGGTGTTACTATTCGCCTCTGCCTTCATAAAGGGCACTTCGTTATGCTCTTCCGGTTCAGCCAGATCCTGCCGAGTTCGAATGAATTCGCTGTGCAAAGCGAAGCTCTTGTAGCGGCTTGCCAGGTGTGCGCCGAGTGCACTGAAGCGGAGGTCGCCGGCATCGTCGTACGCGGCCGTCATGCCGGAGAAGTTGATCTCGATAAAGGGAGCAAGCACGAAACCGACTCGTCCGCCAATCATTTTGTCTTCATTGTTATCAGAAGAATTGGCACCAAAAGCCAGATCATCGAAACCACCTAAACGACCCAGTGTACCGGTTGCTTTCGCAGCTACAAGTCCTTCTCTCGCATCGCTGTTCGCTTCAGCACCTACTTCTCCATCGTCGTGTTCATCTACTGCGATCACTGGGCCCTGCGTCACGAACACTTCGGCGGTGATTGTGCTGAAACGACCCGTACTGAAGGCGCCGCGGAGCTGAATACCGATGTCGGAGAGTATGGGTAGTAGTGGATCCGCAGGACCGACGCTACTGTGCGAGCCGTAAAGCGCGGGCACGCTAATAAGCCGATTGATCCACACCGGGTGTGATCGTTCCGAGAACGTGTTGAACGGCAGGAGGAACTTTCCTGCCATGACCGTGAAGTTATCGTTGAGTGAAACGTCAACCTGTGCATATTCGAGCTTGGTCGCAGTAACACCCTCTTCCAATTCGAATTCGAACTCGCTTTCGAATAGAAAGCGGTCGGAGATCTGGAAGAGCATAATGGGGGCGAATATCACAGAGAAGTTGTTCGGCGTGTCGTTTCCGGAGAAGATGGTATTGTAACCAGCGCCGCCGTAACCGGCGAGCATGAATCCTTGCCGGGGAAAGAATCGCTGGACATCAGGGTTATCCTGCGCGTTGATCATCTCGGGAGCGATAAGGACCAGCAAAAGGAGACCAACAAAGAACCGTGTTTTCCGTCGTATCATCGTGTTACTCTTTGACCTTAAAATTGAAACAGAAATCAGAGATCATATTCAGTGACCATGGTCAACCGGAACATGAAACTCTACCTGGATACTATCGCCGCCGTGGTCCGTTGAGTGGAACTCGAATGTGGCGTCTTCACCTCCGGCGAATGTATTGTGCGTTGAATGGCCACCCTGTCGGGTAATTATCTAGCGCGAAGCAACAGGCGTATTACTGTCCACAACCGTTATCGTGGCTACCATTCCGAGGGGTTCGTGTGGCGTACACACATATTTATATAACCCTTTCTCGAACCGTCCGTCGACCTTGATTTCATAGACGTCGCCTTTTGTTAGAAGGAACCGCCCCATGCTGATCTCTTCGATCTCAGCTTCCGTGGGGAAAGATTTGAACTCGACGTTGTGAGGAACGATATCCTCTTGAACGAAACGGATCACGTCTCCGGCGCGAACGGTAATATCAGCTGGTTCGAAGCGCCAGACAGCTGTGGATTGATCTATCATCTTCACGACAACGATGTTGGCATCGTCCGCGGTCTGGGCGTGCAGTACGGTGCCTCTGACGTGAAGCCCTAGAAAGAGTAGTAGTATTAGTGTAATTCGCATGGTCGGATTCTGGATGCCTTCGAATGTCTATTTCTCGGTCATTTGCAACCGAATGATTTACAATGCCCACTGGAGACAAGGAGCGTGCCATAACGATCAGGTTCTATCGGCGAATAGGTTTAAATAATTGTCACGCAACGAGTAACGCGTGAATCGCACATACTGTCGGAACGCGAAGCAGGCCGTGTGATTCACACGGATGAAACACCAAACAGTCGCACAGCTACATGACCGCCTTGATGAAAGTCAGAGGTACGCGTAGAATGGCATCTTTTTGGATAACAAACGCTCTGTTTCAAAGATGTGACAGGACAGAGACATATTCACAAATATGTGACAGAGTCGGACCCGGCACCGATGATCCTGGAATTGGTCCACCATTCGGTGTAACCTCTTCGATACAGTCAGGGCCTAAAATCAGCCGGTGTCAAGTCGTGTTTATTCAACAGGCGGTAGAGAGTGCCTCGCGGAAGCTGCGCGTCCTTCGACGCGGTAGTTATGTCGCCATCATGTTTCCGGAGGAGATCATTCAAGTATTCTCTTTCGAACATCGCGACCTGCTGCTCCCGAAGTTCGAAGAAACCCGGCGTTGATTTATCCGAACGATGACTGGCATTCGCCACAATCTCGTCGGGTAAATCCTCGCTCCGGATTTCGTTCAGTCGAGAAACGGCAAGAAGCCTCTTTACGATGTTCTGGAGTTCACGAACGTTGCCGGGCCATCTGTAACCGGTCATGATGTCAATTACTTCCGGGCTCACATCGATCGTCTCTCGATTCATCTCTTCCGCATACTGGTGCACAAAGTGCTGAACGAGGATTGGAATATCCAACGGACGATCTCTTAACGGCGGTATATCGATGCGAATTACATTGATTCGGTAGAATAGATCGGATCGGAAATTTCCCAGTTCTATCTCCTTTTCCAGATTTCGAGCCGTGGCAGCGACAACCCGCACGTCGACATCGATCTCAGTATTTCCGCCAATGCGTCGAATCCTTCGTTCCTGAAGTGCCCGAAGTAATTTTGCCTGTAATCGGACAGGCAACTCACCGATCTCATCCAGGAATAAGGTTCCCTCATTGGCGAACTCCATGAGACCCAGACTTCGGGTGTAGGCGCCGGTAAAGGCTCCTCGTTCGTGCCCGAAAAATTCGCTTTCGAGAAGGTCGTCCGGTATTGCTCCGCAGTCGACGGGTACAAAACTCCGATCGTTTCGGTTGCTGTTCTTATGAATACTACGCGCGATGAGTTCTTTTCCGGTTCCCGTTTCACCCGTAATCAGGACGTCGGCGGTCGTTGCGGCTACCATCTCGATCATCTGGAAAACTTCAAGCATCGACGCACTTTTCCCAAGCATCTCGCCGAAGGAATACGGTCGCTCAACCTGACGTCGAAGCAGACGGTGTTCTTCCTGTAAACGCTTATTCTCGAGCAAGCGCTTTACGGTTGAAAGGAAGTCGTCAGGAAGAAACGGTTTGGTGATATAATCGGCTGCGCCGAGTTTCATACTCTCAACTGCCGTCTCGACGCTCGGAAAGGCGGTTATGATCAGGGCAGCAATTCCAGAATCATATTCTCGCGCAATCCGGAGAAGTTCAATGCCAGTCATGCCCGGCATGCGAATATCAGCGATCAGAAGATCCCAGCTCTGTTCTTTCAGCAGTTCCGCTGCACGAACACTGCTCTGTTCCAGGGTCACGGCGACGTCGGGTAACTTACCCAGGATGTCTCCACATACTTCGAGCATACCCGATTCATTTTCGACAACAAGAGCCCTGTATTTTGCCATGAGTCTATTCGCTTGCCATGCTACTAATGGGGAGCTTTATCAAAATGCGCGTACCCTTGCCGACAGCGCTTTCTGCCTCAATTGATCCATCGTTGTGCTGAATCAAACCATGGCAGATCGAGAGACCGAGCCCCGTTCCTTTCCCTTCCGATTTGGTCGTATAGAACGGTTCAAAAATGTGTTTTCTGACTTCTTCCGACATACCGATCCCGGTGTCAGCCACTTCGACGGCCACGAACTTCGTAGCATTTGATGTGATTCCGTCTGAAATTGAAGCCGATAATTGAATTTTTCCTCCGTTCGGCATGGCGTCCAGACTGTTCAGAAACAGATTGAGAAATACCTGTTCGATTTCCTGCTCATTGGCGTGAACCGGGGGGATATTCTTCGGCAATCTATCTTCTATCTCGATTCCAAGATCGATCACGCGCTGTTCGACCATAGCCAGCGAGCGGTGTACAGCGATTCCAATGTCTATCTGTGATCGCACGGCGCCCGACGGGCGACAGTAGGAAAGCAGTCCCCGCGCAATATCTGCAACACGATCAGCGAGTACGATCATTTTCCGGATCTCGCCCGCGGTTCGTTCCGACATCTCCCCCTTGTGATCCGAAAGAAGGAGTCTGCTTTTTGCACTTATGATGGCGATAGGATTATTTACCTCGTGAGCAACCTGCCCGGCTAATTCTCCCACCGCTGCCAGCTGACCGGCTCGAATCATCTGCTTCTGAGCCGTTTTCTGAGCCGTGATGTCCTGGACCAGTTGCACGACATGTGTAGTTCTACCGTCTTTATCGAGAATGGGGGCGGTTGTTACCTGGAACGTCTGTAACGTCGTCGTAGGAGTCGATCCTGGGGTCATAGGGGGGGAAGCGATTTCCGACACGAGAACCTTACCGTGCGCAAGCGTTCTTTGAATGGGAGAATCAGCTGCATAAAATTTGTCCTGTAGCTCCGAATTCTCCGAAAACAGCTCGCTCCACGCGTGCCAACGTCTGTTAGCCAGAACCGGTTGCAATTCATGATCACACACGAACAGTCCCGTGCCCGTCGTCTCGAGAGCCCGTTCCAGCAACTGATGCTGGGTCAGGGCGCGATCAGCCAGAATTTCAAGCTGATGTTCATTCTGGCGAAGTCTTTCCGACAGTGCAGTGACGAAGAATGCAGTAAGTAGAAGGATAGTACCCTGAAGGACCACGTAACTTGAGACAAAGAGCGTGTCAAGGGCGGCGTGTGCCACAAGCCCTTCCTGTTCATAATGTGGTACAAGTCGCAAGGTGTAGTGCTCAATCAGACCGGACGCTTCGGACCATGCCAGGAGCGCGAACAATACGGTCGCCGCGACAGCTACCAAATAACATTGCTTTCGGGAGAGCGTAATGCCGGCAATAATGACGTGGAAAATCATGAGTAGAGCCAGCGGATTTTCGATCCCACCCGAAAAGTGAATGAGTATCGTGAGCATTACCAGGTCCATATACGCCTGGGCAGCTATTATCACGGAGGTGCCTCTTCCTGTTCGTACGAGAATGGAATAAAGAACGTTGAGAGCCGCAAGTGCCAACACGACTCCAATTAGAGGCAACCAGGACTCGTGGGGAAGAAACTCTACGACGTAAACAGCCACAAAACTCATCGCGGCCGCAACGGTTACCGCGATCCACCTCAGTGAGATGAACCACCGGGCGTAGTCTATCTCGTGTTTCGCTTCGGAAGTACGTACATCGAGTATCTGATGGTTGGTTGCAACGCTGTCCATTGTAATATCCGTCTTGCTACACGAACTCGACTTCTCGTTTCATATTGATCACATTCGACGCTTGCATAGGCCGGCCGATTCAAAGCTGAGATAAGTATAATGCAAACGTTTTTGCCATCAATGCGTCGGATGCGCACGCTTATAAGACGGCAGAGATCTGCACTAAGGCGACTCGCGACCAGGTGCATGACTTATTGATACTCCCCGGTACGATTCTGCAGTTTTAGCGTTCGTGACCGGTCATTAACAGCTTTTGCACGCTATCAGAACAACGTTGCCTCTGTAGTCTGACGGACGGTACGTCGCATCATCGTAGCCGACGGACGGCATCACAAGTGACATCCCGTAAATAATTCCTGTATCCATACCAGACTCTCTATCTCGAAGAGATCGAATCCAAACGATTCAACCCCCTGACACCGACATTTCTTTCCGAGAGCAACGGACGCAACGGGCAGAAAGCCCTTTCCTTCTTCCGCCGTTTTTTTCCGTTCGTCGACGACGACGAGCGGCTGTTATACTATTCGTGCTGTACGAAGGCAGCTTCACGAGTGGACCAGTAACACGAGTGGATAACTCTAGAATCGTTCCTTTATGTGAGCCACTGCTTCTCTCGTATTGAGTTCACGTGTCGTATTGCCTGTTCGCAAAAAGTATTTCACCTGTTCACCATTGCTTACATAGGCCGGCTGATTCGAAGCTGAGATAAGTACAATGCATATGTCTTTGTCGTCAATGTGTTGGAAGCGCACGCTTATAAGATGGCACAGATCCGCACTAAGGCGACTGGCGACCAGGTGCATCACGTGTTGATAATACCCGTCACGATTCTGCAGTTTCAGCGTTGAATAATCTTCTTCCAGTCCCAGAGCTGTGCCGTCGTCACCCACCCCCAATACCAGAATCCCACCCTGGCTGTTCATAAATCCAGCGATTGTTTTTACGACTACTTGTTCGAGGAACTTGTTAATTTTATCGTGTTTCCAATCCCAACGCATTGATGATTTGAATTCCAGGCGACCGCTTTCACCTGAGGCCAGCAGCGATTCTAGCGTATGTTCCAGTTCATGATCACGAAAAGCAAGAACATGCTCTCTGCGCCTGAGCGCCAGTGTGTAGATTCCTGACCCAAGCCCAATTACTGCTCCGAGTACGATAAAGACGGAAGCCATTGCCCACATATTTAGATCAAAGGACAGAAACGTTCTATCGAGAACATCGGACAGCAGTGTCCCGACGCCTGTCCAATCATTATTGAACTCGAACCAGTAGATCGTCATCGTCACGGGATGAACAAGCAATAACCCGATCAAAGCGCCGATAGAGGCGTGTACGATCTGGTATCTGATAGGGCTGGCGTGTTTTCCCCCGATGGTTTCAGCCTCCAGGCTCAGGCGCTTTGATGTAAGACGATCGATACTTTTCTGGCGCATATAACGTTGCGTCTATTGTGTGTGGAGAACCACGTCCTCAGGGAGTGGTTGTGTCTAGTCGGTTTTACTGTGGCATAGGGTTGTCACAGGTGGTCCTATGCATGAATACCCTGTTCTTTGTCGTCGTAGTATGCGGTTGTGCGAGAAATTCCTCTCGCCTGTAAAACTACGCAGGTAGCATCGATGCGGCGATAACCAAGCCCATAACCAACTTGCTATTGGTAGGGTGGGGACCACCCGAACCGTGCCGACCACAAGTTGGGACAAACGCCCCTGGAGACTGCGTAAGCGGTTAGCATGATCTGAGCATCTTGCCATACTGGCGGTCGTTGAATGGGGATTCCACCTCCTCTGGTGGTGGTAGTTCAATGTGTGAACCTGCGAGACAGACGGTTGTAAATAAGCGAAAAAACCAGGCCGGCGTACATGCCCCAGAGGATGCTCTCGGCCAGACCCAGCAAAAAACTCCCGAAGCTAAGCCAGGTGAACGCCGGCAGAACCAACTCCAGGAAATCGTGCATGTGGATGCTTTCCGGAGTTACAAGGCCAAAGAGAACACATAGCACAAAGCTGACTCCGGTGAAAAGGCCTGATGCCCACGTCACTAGTTTGGTATTCAACATCTTGATTCCCTCGATCTTGTGTGTGCTAACAAGAGAGCTGCGATGTTCGCCGATCAACCCGCACCGGACGAACGCCAGTCACGCCGGTTATTCGGGCGTGGAAAACTGAAGGCGAACGCGATGAATATCCCGGAGGAGACGATTATCGCCCACCAGAATATGTAATCGTAGGACCGTTCCATTCTGGTTCTTCAGACTGTCTGGCATGGTGGTTTCGGGAAGACGCAACGCCACCCGTCTGGCCCAAACTGCGATCTACTACCTGAAATGGACCTGAAGCAGGCCTGAAAAATTCTTCAGAGTCTGATGCGCCGATTCAGCAGATGAATCCTGCAAAGAAATGTCACTGAGAAAAGAATCATCGGAGGAAGTTCAGAACGCAGTCTCGGGGCGGACGGAGACCAGGTAACTGATTTGGCGGCCCGGGGAGAGTCGAACTCCCATACCCTGATTATCGATCGGTGGCTCTGCCATTTGAGCTACGGGCCTTGGTAAAATACATGACCATCTTCTAGATATAGTCCAGTATCATAGCCATTCACAAACGCATACTGTCACTCACACGAATACGAATTCCAGCACCCTTTACCGGACAAATGTGCAGGTCTCGATACCATTTTATTGATGACGCCGCCATGTGATCGAGCAATGCATCATTCGTACGCCGGTTACAACCGTAGATCGTGCAAGTCATTTAGAGTTTGTCCATCAGGAGGAACGTGATTTAACCCGATATACTTTCCCGCGATACGATCACATCATCGTCGACGATAGAAACGACATACGGCTCAAGGGGACGAGGTGGAGGTCCAGCGATGTTTCGACCCTGAAGATCATAGTGTCCGTTATGACATGCGCACCAGATGTGCGCCAGATCACTGCGGTACTGCACAATACACGACAAGTGAGTACATATCGCCGAAAACGCCCGGAAGTCACCGGAACTCAGTCTGATTAGAATTACCGGCTGTCGGCCAAATTTGATTATGCGCCACTCCCCCGGGGGCAGCTCATCAACCTTGGCAACCTTCACGTAGTTCACCTGTGCTTCTGAAATACTCGGAGCCTTCAGGAATGCAAAGACCGGATATACAACGCTACTGATCCACCCCCAAAGTCCGATCCGGATCAGGCCGTTGACGAATGTTCGACGCAGACTTTTCATTGTAATTCACCTGGTGTGCTTGGATGGCGAACAAATCCAACAAAGCTGTAGCTGCCCCCCGTCATGTTAAAGTCGGTACAGGTACTGCTCACGAGTATTCGGTTTTCGTTCGTAAGTGGAGATCAGGTGTAGACAACAATCTGGTCAGAGACGCGATCAAATCCACTCTTCTCCGTCGTTAAGAAAAGCCTGCGTTTCTTAAATAAACCTGAATAGTGTCTGAAAAAATATTAAGATGACGGCCGTTCGCCCTTGACCACGGTCCCGTTATCACACCCGGAAACAGCACATTGTGTCCGGGGACCGTGCACGCATAGTAGTACGTGCCCGTTATGGGGACGATGATGGTCATTTCGACGGTTTCACCTGCCATCGCCAGGAGGGGGAGCCGGCCGGAAAGCCGAAGAACACCCCGTTCAGTAGCGGCATTTATTTTTGTTTAACGGGGTTCGTCCAGGATCACATCGACTTCAACACGCTGATTATCCCGGAGCAGGGTGAACCGAACCCTATCGCCGGGATTGCGCCGGTCCAGGGCCAGGATGAGGTCGTTCGAAGACCTGATCGGCGTTTCTGCGAGGTCGACGATGAGGTCGCCCAGTTCGATGGCGCCCAGTCGGTTACGCGTCGTCGGGCGGATGCCGGCCCGCTCGGCGGCGCTGCCGGGCACCACGTTGATAACGAGAGCCCCTTCGAGACCCAGCCGTCGCGTTACCTGTGAGGTAGCCAACTCGACGCCAAGACTCGGGCGCCGCAAACGGCCGTTCGCGATCAACTCCGGAACGACCCAACTAACCACATCTGCCGGAATTGAAAACCCTATCCCGGCGTAGGCCCCCGAAGGGCTGTAAATGGCCGTGTTGACGCCGATCAAGCGTCCGGCCGAGTCCAGCAGCGGTCCGCCTGAATTGCCGGGATTGATCGCCGCGTCTGTTTGTATTACGTCGCGTATTGGGATGCGGGCCACCGACTCGATCTCCCTACCCAACGCGCTGATGACGCCCGTGGTCAAGGTCTGGTCGAGGCCGAATGGATTGCCAATGGCGTACACGGATTGTCCGACGCGGAGGTCGTCGGAGGCCCCAATGGGGATCGGCCGGAGTTGCTCTGCCGTCGCGTCTATGTGGAGCACGGCCAGGTCTTTCTCTGGCGCGGCGCCGACAAGATGCGCCTGCCAGGTTGTCTGGTCAGCCAGGGTAACTGTGGCCCTGTCGGCGTTCTGAATGACGTGAAAGTTGGTGACGATGTGCCCCTGGTCATCCCAGATGAAGCCTGTACCCGTACCTCGCGGAATCGCCGTAACATTGCGGCTAAAAAAGTCCTGCTGAACCTTAAGAGAGGTGAGAAAGACCACCGATGGCGATGCCTGCTCGAAGAGATCAATCGTGGCTTGCTCGGCGGGGGCAAGATCGTCGCGCGGCGCCACCGGACGGAAGACGGTTTCGGTTGCGTGCTTTCTCGACGGCGGTGTCAGGGATATCCACGCCGCCCCGGCGAAGAAGCCGACCAGGATGAGCACAAGGGCTACAGGCAGGTTTGCAACACGGATCGGACTGTTTGTTGACATCGGATTTTTCCTTGCTTTGTTGACGCGAATACGTGGCGGCTCCCGATCATTCCCGGCGAACGCCTGGCTGCTCTCTTGTGCGTAGGCGATGGCTTCGGCCTTCTCGCTCTCCGTGCACTCGGTCCCCATCTACATGGTGGAGAAAAAGATGCCGAATTGCTCGTACAGAATGCAGTAAATCTTGCGCTGGAGCGTTTCTGCCTTGCTGAAGTCATCATCTCGCATGTGCATGGAGACCACATCCCTTCCTGTCGTCAGTGCCCGGGCATGCGTGTGGCATATCCCGCACGGCCTGATCGGTGTAGCGGGGGCGGATGCACGTTGAGTTAGTAATTTCGGGGCTTACCTACGGGATTCCCGATGTTCCCCAGCGGCGGTAGAGGAAGTTATAAATGGGCGGGAAAACCAGTCCAATGTAAGCGCCCCACAGGAAGCTTTCGACCAGCCCCAGCAGGAAACTGCCGAAACTGAGCCATTCGAACGCCGGTAGCACGATCTCCAGAAACTGGTGCATGTGCACACTTTCTGGTGTGACCAGGCCAAAGATCACGCAAATCACATAGCTGATTGTGGTGAAAAGGCCCAGCGTCCAGGTTATGAGTTTTGTATTTAGCATGACGCTCTCTCTGTTTTTGTATAGATGTGTCGGGCAATCATCGACGAACGGTGTCGTGCGCGTGCCCACTGTGGTCTTGGAGGTCCGCATGGCCCGAATCGTCTTCGCCCCGATCTCGTTCGCCGTGTCCACCATGACCGCCGTGTCCACCGTGGCCGCCGTGTCCAAACAAATGCAGGGCGATGAACCCTATCAGCAGCAAGACAAAAAACCAGTTATCAGTCAGCCATTCCATCGTTTTCCTCGCCATGTGTTAGGTGATTCGTCGTATCGGGGGAGGGCAGCGGTGAAGCGTCCCTTCCGGCAGCTGTGTGAGCGCTGCCACAGACTTGTTCTTTCGAGTCGACATGCTGGGTGAGCAGATGCATCAGCTCGATCTGGCGGCTTCGGACCACGCGAAGGCCGGCCGAGATGCACTCGCGACGGGCGTCGAAGTCCAGCGTGTCGATGGTGCGCCGAAACGGAGGTCGCAGCACGAGATCCGCCCCGGAAAAGCGGGCGTCGGCATGGCGGAGGTGACAGATCTCCATCGCCCGCATCAGCGCCTGGTAGCCGTTTCGTATGTTGGAGGACATAAGTTCCTGCCCTGGATCTACGGCAAGGACGACCGGGGGGGCGAACGCGCGCGCCACGTCGATCGGGGCGATGTCGGCGTAAGCACCGTCCGAAAGCATCCGGCCCTCGCGCATAAGTGGTGGTAACACGCCGGCAAGCGCGGAACTGGCATAAAGCGCCTCAGCAGCGTTGCCGGTGCGCAGCACGTACCGATGACCGCTTTGCAGATCTGTCGTCGAGACGGCCACGGGAATGCGCGCGTCTTCCAGGTTGCGGCCCGCCGTCAGCGACCGGAGGAGGGCCTGGCCCGCATCAAGGGCGTGAATTCCCAGTCCCCACCCTAAAAACAGGTCTTTAGCGGCGCGTGTGTAGGCGAGGGATGTATGCATCTTATCTATCAGAGGCCGGCGCGCCTCGTTTTGTGCGTGCAGTGGCTCGGGGAAGGTACTCGTGTCCATCTCCAGGAGGGCTCGGTACCAGTCGCTACGCAATCCGTAGGTCACCCCCACGACGGCACCCATTGAGACTCCGACGATCGCGCTCGGGCGGAACCCGTAGGCCTCGAGCCCGCGCAGCACACCGACGTGTGCAAAGCCGCGCGCGGCGCCTCCGCCCAGAACCAGAGTGAAGGGAGTGTATGGGCGTGATGCCGGAGGTGTGTTCATTGCGGAGGGCATGGGCGCGGGGGTAATCGTTTCTCGATGTAGTTTACACGTAGGGGCAATGGATGCCGAACGACGCATAGAGAGTGTGCGGCACAGGAACGAGAATTAAAAGCAGAAGGGCAAAGGCAGCAGCCCCAAGAACCAGGCGGCCACGGCGGAGCTGCGTGACGTCGTTGACGGGCGGGATATCCTCGGTCCCGGCGATGATAAAAATGAGCAGGGCCCAGACGAGCAGGCCGCTCCAGACGAAGAGCCCCAGCACAACGAGTGCCAGAAGCGAGACGATGCCCACCATACGCGCGTTCTTGTGCCCGAGCAACGTATGGACCAGGTGTCCGCCGTCGAGCTGACCAACCGGCACCAGATTAAGAGCCGTTACCAACAATCCCAGCCAGCCTGCAAAAGCAATGGGATGCAAGATCAGTCGGTGGCCTTCCAGCACCGTCTCTCCCAGTGCCGTTTTGGCTAGAAAAGCGAACAGCACAGACGACCCGACGTCCGCACCGCCCATGAATAGCGCAGGCCCCTCTGCGTCAGGTACTATTGTTGAGAACTGCAACCCGATGAGCAGTGCGGGAATGGCGATGACGAGGCCTGCCAGGGGACCCGCTACCGCCACGTCGAACATAGCCCGGCGGTCCGGTGCGAGCGACTTCATTCGGATGAAGGCTCCAAATGTGCCGAGCATGAACGGCAAGGGGATGAAGTAGGGCAATGTGACTGCCATGCCGTATCGGCGCGCGGTGAAGTAATGTCCGAGTTCGTGCGCTGCCAGGATGAGCATCAACGCGGCGGCGTAGGGGAGGCCGGCGGTGAACTGGCTGGGCTGCTCCAAGAGGTTGACGCCCTGGTGGGCAGCTCCTGCCCACGTCGTCGTAACGAACGTTGCAAGGAACAGCACGAGGTTTAGCCAGGGTCTGCCCGTTTTCTGCTTAAAAGTAGGCAAGGAATCGGCAGGGACTAGTACCAGCAATGGGCGTCCAGTATCGCTTTCTTGCAGGAGCGGCTTATAGAACGTACCGGCAAAGCGCTGTTTCAGCTCCTCAAGGGCCGCATCTGGCTTTATCAGCAGAGGGCCTTCTATGACGTAGTGATTATTCACTTTGTAGTTGGCCAGCGGATGCATCACGTCCACTGTGTTGAGGATCAGATCCTCCGGCACCTTCTCCACAGGGAGTTGCTCCAGCGTTGTTTCACCCGACGTTCCGTGCGAGACGTGGCTACCCAGTACGGAATACATCCCGATGAAGCAAATCAGTAGAAAGAGCAGGAAAAACCACGGGTTGACGCGCATCTCGCCGGCAAGCACAATTGCAAGAAATACGAGCGGCAGCAGGCACAGGACGATCATCCAGAGCATGTGAGTAAAACCGCGTCGTGGATTCATGAGTCGACTGGTTGCCAGTTCGAGCAGCGTGGGTGTAGGGCAAGATCTCCGTATCAAGCTGAAACAAAGCTTAAAACGGTCTTAAATTTTGTTAAGGCAAGCCTCGCGCTCAGCCGAGCGCAGGTGCCGTCAACTCGGCTACGCAGCGGTCCATGGCAGCCGTGTCCACTTGTTTGCCGTGTTTGCACCAAAGACAAGCGCACGCCTCCTCTCGGCAGGCCGTCTCCCGGAGGTGGGGGTGGATCCGTCGCCTGGCGATCTTATACAGCAAGCGTTTGGTGCGTGAGGGCTTGTGGTGCTTGCGGAGCGCAGCCATCACGTCCATCCCTGCCAGGCGTCGGAGCACCCAGGCGTACCCGTGGTTGCCCAACTGGCTGAAGAGGAGGCGGTTGGCCAGCGAGGTTTCCAGCCGGGGAACAAGGTGTTCCCTGCACAACGAGTCATAGTCCTCACCGTTGAGGATCGAACGCGCCGCGAGGTAGCCCGAGAGCATGGCGAAGCGCAGGCCGAACCCCCAGAGCGCATCCTGGAAGGCTGCCCGCTCGCCTACAAAGTACATCCGGTTATCTCGCGTCCAGGAAGGCTTGATCTCAAAGTTGACATACCCACCGAACGTCCGGGGGGACCGCATATCAAAATCGACCACGCTTCGTATGGTTGCGAGGGCGCGCTCGAAATACGTGTGTGCGTGCGCAAAGTCATCGAAGAGACACGTTGCCAGAGTTGCCTTGCCCTCTTGGACGAGCAGGTAGGCATAGGCCCTGGGGGCGATGCGGTCGTCGAGGAATCCGAAGCAGGCGTCGGGGTGCGAAGTCTCGAAAACCACGCCCCGGGCAATAGCGTCGGCGGCGTGCGGACCGGTGGCCACAATTACGTGGTCGGCTGTAGCGAGTTCGATTTTGCTCTCAAAACGTATTTCCGCGCCGGCATCGAGCGCCTGCGCCTTGAGGCCCTGATCCAGCGATTCCGGGGTTCTGCCTCGCTCGACGAGGTAGAACCACGCACGGGTCGTGCAGATGTCGAAACGCTCAAGCCCCGGCCCATAGAACACGCCTTCCGTGTACGGAACGCAGCGGAAGTTGACCGCTACGCCGAGGGAGGC
>CAZGOS010000021.1:0-2879 GCA_964527795.1 uncultured Rhodothermales bacterium
ACAGGACAATTCTGAGCAGAACGAGAAACAACAGGATCAGAATCAGCAACAGGACAATTCTGAGCAGAACGAGCAGCAGGACGAACAGCAGCAACAGCAGTCACCTGACAACCAGGATCCCTCGGAATCTGAGCAGCAGCGGCAAAATCCTGAGGAATTGAGTCAGGAAGAAGCGCAGCGCATCTTGCAGGCGCTCGAAAACGAAGAAGAACAGCTTCTTCGCCAAATCCAGAAAATGAAAGCCCGGCCCCGGCGTGTAGAGAAGGACTGGTAGGAATAGCCGGGATCGAGAGACCCTGGCGTATGGAAACCGATGAGGAAGCTACTCCCCATACTTCTTCTAACCGTCTTGCCGCGCGTGATGTACGCTCAGCAAGTGTCGGTCGTCGCCTCGGTGGATGAATCGACCATCGGCACGGAAGAAGCCGTTACGTATACCATCGAAATAAGGGGTACGTCAGCTTCATCGATTCAGACGCCAAGCCCTCCAAGTGCGGAAGGCCTTACCCTTCAGCAGCAGGTGCCAAGTACCCAGAGTAACATCTCCATCGTAAACGGTGTGATGGAGCAGAGCTATGGGTTCAGGTGGTCGTACCGACCGTTAACGGAAGGCTCGGCTCGCATTGCGCCCGTAACCGTCACGGTCGCAGGAAAAACGTACGAGACCAATGCGATTGACATTGCGGTCGTTCCGCAGTCTGAGCGTCCGAACAGAGCCGGCCGTCAGGCGGGAAGACGTCTCGATCCGTTTTCAGCGCTTTTCCGTTCACCTTTCGACGTTGAAGAGCCCCTTGATGACTCTGCACCCGGTCCACGCGATCTATTCATTCGCGCTACCCCCAGCGCGCGGCAGGTGGTACAAAATGAGCAGGTGACCATCGAATACCAGCTCTTCTTCCGCGAGGGAATACAGCTCAGGCAAAGTCGTCTCACCGACTCGTGGGACGCCGAGGGTTTCTGGCGGGAGGAGCTTGATGTCGAGACCAGACCGATTCCCCAGATTGTCGTCGAAAACGGATTACGGTACAATAAAATCGTTCTGAAACGGGCTGCTGTATTCCCAACTCGAGCGGGTTCACTCGTCGTCGACTCACTGCGGATTGAATCCGAAGCGGTGCTTCCATCACGTTCCTCTGATCCATTTCAGCTGTTTTCACTCAGAAACCGATTTAGACCGGTTAAAATCTCTTCGCCCTCGGTAACGATCGAATCACTGGTTCTTCCCGGAAACGCACCAGCGTCCTTTACGGGAGCCGTGGGAGAATACGATCTCGACGTGCTTGTCGACCGCACGACTGTCGACGTTGGGGCTTCCATACAGGTCATTGTGACGATTTCCGGTACCGGAAATCTGGCCACACTTGAAGCTCCGGTATTTGTACCACCGGCCGCCTTTGAGCTGTACGATCCCCAGATTGAAACAAATCTGGACAGGTCGGGATATCGACTTTCCGGTTCGAAGAAATTCACGTTCGTAATGGTTCCGCGTTCGAACGGCACATTTGTACTCCCGGGCATTGAATTCTCCTATTACAATCCGTCGGCCGGCGTTTTTCGCGCCGAGAACTCCAATCCGGTCGAAATTCTGGTTACCGGCACGGCGTCCATTCCAGATGCGGTCGTAGCTACTACGAACGGTTTGCCCGTCGACGATGTAGCTCAGCCCTTCGAAGATGCGGGGCGATGGGTACGATTAACAAAACCATCGCTCCATACCAGGCGGTGGCCATATGTGGCGCTTCTTTTGCCACTTCTTGCGCTGGGCGTCGCGACCGTCTATAAGCGCCATCAGAATCGCATGGTCTCCGATGTGGGTTACGCCAGGAGCCGAATAGCCCATCCGCTCGCGAAGAAGCACCTCAAGCAGGCCAAGTCGCTTCTTGAGAACGGTGAAACCATATCCTACTTCGGAGAGGTGGAGCGGGCCATACTTGGTTTCATTGGGAATCGCCTGAATATCTCCGAAAAGGGACTGACCAGACAGCAACTGGATGGCGCACTCACGCGAGCTGGAATTGACAGCGAAATTCGAGGCCGACTGCAGGCACTTCTCGAACTGTGCGACCGTGGGCGATTCGTTCCCGGAACATTCGAGCGATCTGATCTCATGAACGCCTACGAAGAAGCAGCCAGCCTGATCGTGCTCACTGACAGCGTATTCGCGGATACGGAATGATTGACCGTGCAGCCGACATACGACCGCCGCTCTGCAAAACATTGCTGATTATCATCGGCTTTGTGATTCTCGCCAATCCGAGCGAGGCCCAGACGGTCAACGCCACGCGCGCCTTTGACGAGGGTACCCGACTTCTCACCCAGGGAGACTTTCGGGGAGCCATCGAAGCTTTTGAACGGGCTGAAGAATTCGGACTGGGTAGCGGCGCACTATTCCACAACCGAGCCGTCGCACATTATCGACTGGATGAAGTCGGACACGCCGTGCAATATCTGGAACGAGCTGCGCGCATCGAAGAGAACAACCGGTTCATACAGCACAGCCTGGACATCGTCTCGGCCAGACTGGTCGATAATTTTTCTGAATTACCTCTTCCCGTATGGAAACGTCTGCAACGTACCGTTATCCGCATGGCCTCTGAAGAAACGCAAATGGTAATCGGACTGGGATTCTACGTGATCTTCTGCCTGTTTGTACTTAAGAACCTGCTCGGAAACTGGAAGGGCGCGTGGTATCGCCGTATTCGCGTGGTCAGTGCGCTCGCCGCGTTTCTGTTCGTTGGTTCCGCCCTGTCATCCTCGGTGTGGCCGGCCTATCCGTTGGAAGCGGTCGTCGTAGTGGACGAGACGATACTCTACGAGCAGCCCGATTCCGAGTCCCGAACTCTGGAAAATGTACACGAGGGGCTGGTTTTGGGAGTTGT
>CAZGOS010000021.1:2889-23259 GCA_964527795.1 uncultured Rhodothermales bacterium
GATGGGTTCTTGTCCAGCTTCCGAACGGCGCACGCGGGTGGGTGCCGTCGGCTGAACTTGGCACGATCTAGCGAATTTTTCCCGTATCTTCCTGTGTGTTCTTCGGGTTATTCAAATCGAAGAACACATCACCCACATGATCGGCCACCCCGAACCCGACACCCTGAGATGAACCATTCGATATTCCGACCATGGAACCGCATGTTATAGGACAGAAAAGAACGACCGGCTGGATCGAAGTCGTTTGCGGATCCATGTTCAGCGGAAAGACCGAAGAACTGATCCGGCGTCTGAAAAGGGCGAAAATTGCCAGACAGTCGGTCGAGATATTCAAGCCCGGGATTGATACGCGATTCAGCGAGGGCGATGTCGTTTCGCACGATGCCAATGTGATCCACTCCACCAGTGTCGCTTCGGCTTCGCAGATCATCCTGCTCGCTTCGCACGCCGCTGTCGTAGGCATCGATGAAGGCCAGTTCTTTGACAACAACCTGGTTGAGGTTTGCCGGCAACTTGCGGAAAATGGTAAGCGGGTGATCGTCGCCGGGCTTGACCAGGACTACCTGGGGCGACCGTTCGAACCCATTCCACAACTCATGGCGGTCGCGGAATTCGTTACCAAGCTTCACGCCATTTGTGTCGTATGCGGCGCGCCGGCCAATCATTCACAGCGACTTTCCGGAGACAGCGAGCGTGTGTTTCTTGGCGCTACCGACGTCTATGAACCGCGCTGCCGGGATTGTTTTGATCCCAGTGGAACGCAGATCGCCGAAAAAGAATCAGGCGCGAGATCTTCGGAGTCGGTAGATCAGCTCATCGATTCCGAACAGGACGGCGCCTGAAGCTCCGAAAAGTACGAGTGCGGGAATGGGCTGCCAGATGACCAGTCCACCAACCATTCCCAGCAATCCACCGAGATACTTGATATAATTCAGTTGCTCGTTGGTCGATCGTTTGAGAAGCTCTTCCAGTTTGCTCTCGTCGTACTGGATCATGTTGGACATGATCATGTCGTATACGTCAAGGTTCTCAACGAAAGCAAGCACGATGCGGGTAGCCCAGTCTTCGATTTCTTCCGACCGGGCCTCGATTTTCTCCGGAATGAGATCCAGCAGCTGATCCATTTCGTCCAGGACGAAATCGAGTTGACTCGGAATGGAGTGTATGGCTTTGTCGATACGCTTCTTGAAGTCCTCCTCGTTCAAATAGCGATACGCTTTGAGCGCAAAACCACCCACTCCTTCGCCCACGTACGCCTCAATTTTTTCGATAGTGTATTCAACGATGCGGTGTCTTACCTCATCGGATGTGAGTACCTTCTGCACGTAATCCCCTGTGAGTATTTTCAGCTCCGTCCTGAATTCCTCGTCTTCCAATACCCCTCGTGTTACAGAAAGCGCCATTTCCCGATATCTGGGGATGACTTCATTCTCTTCAATTTTCTGCTTGATGATCTCTTCGTTGATGAGGTCTTCCGAGACCGCTCGAGCCAGACGATAGATAACCCGTTCACGCTGGGCGGGTATTAAACCCTGACCAAAAATCGGGCGGGCCGTTCGCGGATTGAAGAGCATTGTAATGGCGACCCAATTGGTCAGGAAGCCGATCAGACCGCTGACGGCAATGATTCGCAGGAGCCCTACCAACACATAGGTAGTGCCAAAGATGGAGAGCGTAAAATCTGTAAAGTCCCAAAGGAAGGAAAAGGCGAACAGTATGGCCAGCATTATGGGAATGATGCGAAGCAGCGGCAACAGCTTTGCATGCGCGCCCGTGATTCGTGGCGGTTCGACGAATTCGGTCTGCTTTGGCTCGGACGGTGGGCTGTGGCGCCTTACGTACTTCGCCAGGAGAGCACGCAAGTCTCGTACGCGGGCACGCGTAATCTGTCGCGCTTCCGGAATCGTCTCAACAGGCGTCGTTCCAGATTCCGACCTGTCAGTAGTATCCGCCGCGACTTCGTCTACGGCGTCGACATCCGGAGCATGCGAATTCTTTTTGCTTTGCTGTGGAAAATCTGCCATGAATACGATGTGTACCGCCGCGTACGGGTCCTGGTTCGTCCACTGTGGACTTCCTGACGAACGTAGGTGGAAAACCGCTACTCGGACGTAACCAACCCCATTCGGGTTGCATCCTCCTGCATGGCCGCAATGACGTATGCGATGTGCTCGTCCAGTTCCACCCCCAGATTCACCGCTCCACGTTGAATCTCTTCGCGGTTGACAGCGGCCGCAAAAGCTTTGTCTTTCAGCTTTTTCTTTACCGATTTGGGCGTCATTCCCTCCAGCCGCGTTGGCCGAACATAGGCGATCGCCGTAATAAACCCGGCAAGCTCGTCGACGGCATAAAGGGTATGCGCCAGACGTGTTGTTCGAGGAACCCCCGTATGATCTGCATGGCCCAGAATGGCCGTGCGCATTTCTCTCGGATAACCCAGCTTTTCCAGGACTTTCACGCCAACATATGGATGCTCGTCCGGGTCAGGATGTTTTTCATAGTCCATATCGTGCAATAGCCCTGTCATTCTCCAGAGCTCCTCGTCCGCTCCGAAAAGCCGGGAATAAAACCTCATGCCGGCTTCCACGGCATATGCGTGTCGTATCAGGCTGTCCGACTTGGTCCAGCTGTGAAATAGGGCAAGTGCTTCTTCGTATGTAGCCATCGTTCAACTAGAATATTTCAACCAGACGAAGTTCCTTAAGATACTTGTCAGGATTGTTTCGAAAATCTTCCAGCAGCGCATCAAGACTCGTCAGAACCGAGTCCATTTTCTGATAGATGCTCGGGTCATTCACAAACAGGCCGAGCGTACCTTCTCCTTCATTTATTTTTCTGAGTACGTCGGCAAGTGATTCTGAAACCGATCTGAATGACACCAGATTTTGATCAAGACGTTCCAGCGTTCGGTTCAGATTGCTTACAAGCGTGCCGAGTGAATCCGCATTTTCGAATGAAAAACGGCTCGCATCGGCCGAAAAAGATTCGAAGTTCTGCAAAATCTGACTCAGCCGGGAACGCTCCGACGTCAGAAATTCATCGAGTGTCCTGGCGCTGCTCTCTACCGAAACGAGCGTCTGCCGTATATCGGAGTCCGGTTCCGACATGAGTCGCCCCGTCTGTCCCAGTACGGAATTGAGTGTCGCCAGTACATCATCTACCCGGTCGATCAATTCGGGCGCTTTCTCCGCCAGTCCGCCCAAAAAGTCGGCGGATTCCGTACCGGGCACGAAACCGCCCTCCGGTATCCTGGGAGCATCAGCGGGGCCCAGTGTAACATCCATTCGAACGACGCCCAGCGCGTCGAATCCCGAAATCTTTGCCGTGGAGCCTTCCGTAACCGGAATTTCTCTGTCCACATGAAATTCGACTCGTACTCGCTGCGTTTCCGGATGGATGAAGACGGCGTTTACCGAGCCTACAACCACGCCATTGATGCGAACGACATTCCCGGATATCAGTCCGCCTGCTTCGTCAAACTCGGACGTCAGACCGTATGTGCTGCTGAACAGTGGCAGGTCTTCGAAATACCGGACTCCCAGTATAAAAATGATCGTGGCGCCGATGATCGTGGCGCCCACCTTTATCTCATTTGAGTATTTCACGCGCTCTCAGTTTGTGGGCGCGGCCTGACGATCCGCCAGCCCATGTTGAATACACACTACCTGATTCGGCTCTTTGTATGGCCGGGTTTATCACTTCTTTTTGTCGGTCTACTGCCGTCCGATCTGGTACTCGTTTGCTTTGACGAAATCACAGAGCACTTTGTCCTGGCTGTCGTGCAATTCCCGCAAAGTGCCTACCCAATGCATGCGACCGTCATGAATGAAAGCAGCCCGATCGGCTATCGAGAGGACGGAATGCATATCGTGCGTAATCACGATGCTCGTTACGGTCAACTGATCGGCGAGACCTTTTATGAGCACATCAATGGTATTGGATGTCTCTGGATCGAGTCCACTTGTAGGCTCATCATAAAGAATGTAGCGCGGGCGAAGGGCAATCGCGCGCGCCAGTGCCACTCTCTTCTTCATTCCACCTGACAAATCCGCAGGCATTTTGGGTCCGACATCGTGCAATTCCACCATTTCCAGACATATGTGAACTTCATTTTGAATCTCTTCTTCCCCCATCGTTGTAAACGTGCGGAGTGGAAAGGCTACATTTTCGAACGCGTTGAGAGAATCGAAAAGTGCTCCGCCTTGAAAAAGCACGCCGAATTGTTGGCGTACGCGCCGAAGTTCGGAATAAGAAATGTGGTTAATATCGGTGCCATCCACCGTCACACGTCCCTGATCGGGTTTCATGAGACCGATAATGTGCTTCATGAGCACACTTTTCCCCGAGCCGGATCTCCCGATGATAGCGAGTGTTTCCCCTTCGTAGATTTCGAGAGAAACGTCGATCAGCACGTCCTTGCCGTCAAATTTCTTGTATATGTTTTCTATGCGAATCATGAAGTCACGAGATCAAAGAAGCGTGGCTGCCAACACCAGATCCGCGACGAGCAGAAATACGCAGCTCATCACCGCCGCCTCCGTCGTGCTCCGGCCTACGCCTTCGGCGCCGCCAAGCGTGTAGTAACCCTTGTAGCACGAAATAGACGTGATTGTAAAGCCAAAGACAAAAGACTTGATCAGTCCAAAAATGGGATCGAACGGCTGAAAAAACTCGCGCGCGCCTTCCAGAAACTCACCTGCCGGTACAAAGCCAAAATAATGTCCTACGAGTATGCCGCCGGAAATACCCACAAATGAGGCCACTATATAGAGCACGGGAAACATGAGTACGCCGGCCAGGACGCGTGGCACAATGAGATAGCCGATAGAATTGAGTCCCATGGCTTCCAGAGCGTCAATCTGTTCAGTAACGCGCATCGTTCCCAGTTCGGCCGCAATGCGGGCTCCCACCCGTCCGGCCAAAATGAATCCCGTCACGACGGCACCCAGCTCAAGAATCATGGAAGGAACCACGATCGAGCCTATAATACTACGTGGAATGAGCGGTGAAACGAGTTGGTAGGCTGTCTGAACCGTCGTTACCGCACCTGAAAAGGCCGCAGCCAGTGCAACGATTGGAATCGACTCAATTCCAATGTGCATCATCTGACTGAGCAGATTCTTTCGGTACGTACTGAACTCACGAAGCGCTCCAAACGCCTGATAAAGCAACAGACTGTATCGCCCAAGCGCCGTCACGGGCCCATAAATCAAAGTTCGATACAGCATCAGATGCGCAATTCTTTGCTATAGTGAGTCTGAAACCAGCCCGCTCGATCGTTGGCCGTCAGAATTCTTTCCGTACCTGGCTTTGAACCGGTTTTTGATGGCAATCGGGTGGTGCGTCGGATTTGTTGCAGCGGGCTCGGCTCGGGTTCGGCCGGATGTTAACAATGCGTCATTCAGTTACACGGCGCGAGGAAGGTAAATAACTTTTCTCATGTACGATAGTGCCGTCGATTTGATGCCGATTCCGGGCTCAAACTGCAGTCGTGTACCATGTGGAAGCTCAGGGTGTGACACAGCATTGTCGGATGTGGACTCTATATTGTCGACGTGCACGAATGGGTAATTGAGAAATGGCGAAGCGCAAGACGGTTTTTGTTTGTCAGGAATGCGGAAACGAATCGGCCCGATGGATGGGTCAGTGCGGTGCCTGTCAGGCGTGGAATTCTTTCGCGGAAGAGATGCCTTATGTTGAAGGTCTCGCCCGTATTCCGATCCCATCGCCGGCTCGCTCGAACAATTCGCACCCCGTCCGACTCGATGAAATCGATGCAGACAAGGGTCGACGAATTAAAACAGGTGCTCACGAACTGGATCGGGTTTTGGGCGGCGGCATTGTGCAGGGGTCTGTCGTGCTTGTGGCCGGCGATCCCGGTATTGGCAAGAGCACGTTGATGATGGAATTCGCCCGTTATCTGAATGAACGATCGATTCTTTATATCACGGGAGAAGAATCCCCCGCTCAGGTTAAAATCCGGGCAGACAGACTTGGCGTATCGGGAGATCATTTCAGGCTCTTGCCCGAAACCAACGTCGAAGCCATCGTTCAAACCGTTCTGAATGATACACCCGACCTGCTTATCGTCGACTCCATCCAAACGCTCTACCGCCCGGACACTCAGAGCGCACCCGGATCGATCGCACAGGTTCGCGATTCAGCTGCCGCGCTTATTCAATTGGCCAAATCATGCGACATGTCGGTATTCATCGTTGGCCATGTCACGAAAGACGGCTCTATAGCCGGACCACGAGTACTCGAACACATGGTGGACACCGTGCTCTATCTTGAGGGCGATCGCCATCACGCGTACCGCATCCTTCGCGCAGTAAAAAATCGGTTCGGCTCAACCAACGAGATAGGCGTCTTTGAGATGCGACGCTCAGGTTTGCTCACCGTTGACAATCCAAGTCGCATCTTTCTCTCAGAGCGGTCCGATAAAACGTCCGGTGCCGTCGTCGTCTGCTCCATGGAGGGCACCCGGCCTATTCTTGCGGAGATTCAGGCACTTGTAGCACCGACATCTTACTCGACACCACAGCGAACGGCCACGGGATACGATTCGCGGCGGCTCCAGATGCTTCTGGCGGTGCTCGAAAAACGAGTCGGTCTTAGACTCTCGACAAGTGATGTATTCGTAAACGTCACCGGAGGACTCCGCCTCACTGAACCCGCCATCGATATGGGCATCGTTGCCGCCGTCGCTTCGTCCTACCGGGATGTTCCTGTCGAGCCGAAGGCGGTTCTATTTGGCGAAGTTGGACTGAGCGGAGAAATTCGGGCCGTATCGCACCTTGAGACGCGTCTGAATGAGTCTGCCCATCTTGGATTCGAATACGCTTTCGTGCCCCCCTTCACTCCAAATGAAACGCCGCGCGCGAATGGAATCGAAATACACGGAGTGCGGTCCATTCACCATCTCATCGATATAATACTGTAACAGATGCGGTCGATGGTCGTCACAGGACTGTCGTTACTCGAACCAGGTGCAGCGTATATCACATAAGAGTATCACAGACACGTATCACAGATGAAGATGCTCTACGCTCCCATCTGAACGACCGACCAGAACATCGGTCGCCATCTTTACAAACAGGCCGTGGTCCAGTACACCCGGTGTCATCAGAAGCCGCTCGTTCACTTCGGCAAGATCAGTAATCGCGTCGAATGACGCATCGATGATCCAGAAGCCTTGATCCGATACTACGGGGCCGTCTTTTCGCGCTCCCATGCGTATTTCTGGTCTTCCTCCCAGCACTTCGACCACGTCCATAACGGGCCGCACCGCCATCGGAACAACCTCGATGGGCAGCGGCATCTTCATTCCAAGCGTGTTTACGAGCTTGCTCTCGTCAACAAGCACGACGAAGCGCGCTGCCTGAGAAGCAACGATTTTCTCGCGGGTCTGAGCGGCTCCCCGGCCTTTGATTAGATTGAGGCCGGGATCCACTTCGTCAGCCCCGTCGAAGGCCAGGTCTATTTTTCCGATCTGGTCGAGTGACACGACCGGAATGCCATGCCGCCCGGCCAGGCGTTCGGCGGCGTAGGAGGTAGGCACGCCACGAATGGAAAGCTTCTCCACGGTGATGCGTTCTCCGAGTGACTCGATCGCCCTGGCCGCCGTCGATCCCGTTCCCAGGCCCAGAATCATTCCGTCTTCGATCCATTCGGCTACCCGCTTGGCAACCAGACGTTTTGCATCATCCTGCGTTGCTGCCATTCGCGTTATTCTTCTTCTGTTTCGGTGACGGCTGCCTCTTGATCGGGTCGAGTCCAATTCGTGCCCAGAGGTCAATTAAAACCGCGGAGACAGAATTCGCACGAAAGGTACTCAGAAGGACCGTATTTCACACGCCCGGAAGAATGCCCGTGCGAACGCACATCCTGACGGGCGCGCCGGCCGGGTTTCATTCGTAGCGCAACGATTCGATAGGATGCAGCCGCGCTGCCTTGAACGCCGGATATCCTCCGAAGACGAGCGCGATACCGGTAACCATCACCACGGCCGATATTGCCCAGCCGACCGGAAATGTAGGAGAAATATCGAAATAGAGAGCCACCCCATTGCCGGCAAGCGCTCCCAACAGAATCCCGACAAAACCACCAATCTGGCACAGGAAAAACGCTTCCAGTAGAAACTGTCTCAGGATGTCTTTTCGTCGGGCACCAACCGATTTTCGAATGCCGATTTCCCGCGTCCGCTCCGTGACCGAGACGAGCATGATATTCATGATTCCGATACCTGCGGCGAACAACGCAATCAGCCCGATACCCGCACCACCCGCGGTCAGTATTCCCGTAAATGCTTCAAAAACGGCCGCCATACTGTCGTTCGTCGAGATCTCAAAATTGTTGGCATCGCCTGGAGCCACTTTTCGAATTACGCGCATCCGACCCGTCGTCTCTTCGATAGCGGCACTGAGCTGGCGCTGGTCGTGCACCCGCACGCTAAGCGCAAGATCCCTGTTGCGGCTTCCGTAAATCGTGAACGCCCTCGTAATCGGTGTGAATACCCGATTGTCCTGAGACTGCCCAAATATGCTCCCTTTTTCCTTCAGAATTCCAACCACTTCGTATCGGCGGCCATCCATTCGTATGGACTTTCCGAGCGGATTCTCGTTTGGGAATAGTTCAGTCACGACATCCGTTCCAAGTACAGCTATCGGCCGTGCATATTGCACGTCTTCATTGGTGAAGAATCGACCGATCTCGATCTCGTAAGTAAAATTTTCCAGCATGTTCTCGTTGCTTCCGACGAGCACGATGTTGGGTTCAGGTGTTTCCCTTTCACCATAACGCACTTTGCCTACGTGGAAACCCTCCATGGGGCTGATAGACACGGGGAGCTGCATCATATCCTCCAGTCGCTCCATCTGTTCATACGTTATGCGCGGCCGATTGCGCATACTGCGATCCATTTCTCCGAGCTGCACGGCCGGCATGCGAGTGATCATATACGTGGACGAGCCCAGAAACTGCATCGATTCCTTGAAATACACGTCGATGACCGCGACCGCCGTAACGGAAACAATGACGGCAAAGACACCGATCACCATACCGAGAAGCGTAAGCGAAGAACGGAGCTTGTGACTTCGTATCGCCTCCACCGCCATGCGTAGTGCTTCAAATATCGCCATGGATCTCTATTGCTCAGTTTGCATCACCCAACTCCGGGCAATTGAGTTATTCATACCGGAGGGCTTCGATCGGCTGCGATTTTGCCGCCGTCCACGCCGGTGCAAGTCCGAATACCGTTCCAATTATAATAACAATCGAAAAGGCGAATACGACCACCTGCCAGCCCAGGTAGGCAGGTAGAACGGCTTTAATGAGCAGTGTGATCGGCACAGAAAGACCCACTCCAATCAACCCGCCAATTAAACAGATGACGATGGCTTCAATCAGAAATTGAATGAGAATCGTGCGCCGACGGGCTCCCACAGCCTTGCGCAGACCGATTTCTCGTGTGCGCTCACGCACGGTGACAAACATGATATTCATCACGCCGATTCCGCCGACGAGCAAGGCCAGCGCTGTCAGTCCGATTCCGATTGCATAAATGGCGGTTTTAATCGGTGCAATCGCCTCCCGAAGAGAATTCTGCTCATTGATTTCAAAATTGTCTTCGTCCCGCACATCGAGTCGTCTTGCGCCACGTACGATGCCCCTGATTTCGTCTTTGGCATCCTCGAGATCTGAATCCTCATAGAGCTTTGCCTGGATGGAAACGTTCCGCCACCGCACGCCCCAGTGCTTCTTGAAGGAGTTGAACGGAATGCGGATGAGTGTATCGTCTGAACTGGGACTGTCCGCTCCCTGTCCTTTTCTCTCCAGCACACCGATCACGCGGAATTTGCGACCCCGCACTCGAATTTCCTTTCCGAGCGGATTTTCAAACGGGAAAAGCTCGTCCGCTATTTTTGCACCGATAACGGAAACGTCTCGAGCGCTTTGCTCATCCAGTTCCGAATAGAAATATCCTTCGTCGAGCTCAACACGATGAACGGACGGGTAGGAAGAGGACGAGCCACGAATCCGGACTCCCGAAATATTCCGATTTTTATACGATGCGCCTCCTCCTGTACTGACGACGGCGGTAGCTGCATCGACATACTGCGATTTTGCATCGAGAGTAGTCGCGATGTCATCGGTCATATTTGGCCGATTGATGTAGTTCCACCACTTGAAATCGGCATCCCGCACCCACGGCCATTTTTCGATGTAGAGCACGTCAGCGCCCAGGCTGGACATGCTTTCTTCAAACCCGCGCTCGATACCATTCACGACGGTAGCCATGCTCGTTACCGAAACGATGCCGATTACGATACCCAGCGTCGTGAGCACGCTGCGCATCTTATTGACACGAACGGCGCGAACGGCAATGAGAAGACCTTCCCGGACCTCAAAAAAGAAACGTTTCACGGAGCATTACCTGCGATTGTCTGCAAGACTGCGGCTTTGGGTGCAATGTCGCCGGTACGTATCGGTGCGCCTCGTGTTGCGGCATTAATCGCGTATTCAAACGGGGAGCGGCCTAAACGGCCTCGCCGTTCAGCTTTTTTTCGAATCGTAGTCGGTACTCCCGGTACGCCGTATTGTAGTCGGCTTTCACGAGCCGAAAGCCATCCGTGACCGCAAGCACGGTCATGCCCGGGTCGAGATTGGGAAACGTATCAAAGGCAAATCGGAGATACCCGCGATCTCGCGCCCTTTCGGCCATGGCTTCCATCAAGAATCGAGCAATGCCGCGACGCCGGAATTCCGGAAGAACACCTCCTTTTGCCGAGTAATAAACAAACCGGTTCTCGCGATATCCCACCTTGAATCCAGCAGGAATGCCCTCGAAACGGGCAACGAGAAGCATAAGATCCTGCCGATCGAATGAATTGATGATTCGCTCTTCATCGAAGATCAATCGGTTCATCTTCTGGATCACATCGAGTTCGTCCAGTGGAAGCATCGATATCGTCAGATCCGGTATTCCCGGAGAAGAGGAAGAAGAAAGCCGCGTCGATATTCTCTGCAGTACGTCCATCGCGTCCTAGATCGTGGTCGTAGGTGGCAGTAACAAACCCGAAAAGGCGGTTTCAGTTTCCTGGCGGGATTCTTCGACGAACGCTGTCGATTCTTCGACGATCGAACCCTCGTCCAGCAGTTCACTCGGAATATTATCCAGAAATCGACTCAGCGTAGCAAAATACCGGCCGTCGAATCGGCGATATTGCACGGTCGGATACGAGATGAATAATCGCTCCGCCGCGCGTGTCACTGCGACGTACAAAAGGCGAAGTTCCTCATCGAGCGCGTCCGGATCTCCAACCGAATAAGCTGACGGAAGAACACCATCAAGAGCATGGATCAGAAAAACCGTGTTGAATTCCAATCCTTTCGCCGAATGTATGGTTGACAGAACAAGCGGAGGCTCGTCATCCTGAAGCGGCTCAGTATCGATCGCCGTCAATTCAATGGGATCAAGCGCCATTGAAGACAACAAAGTCGCTCTGTCTGAAAAACTTTCCGCAAGGCCAATAAAGTGCTCCAGATCCTGTAACCGTTTTGGATAATCCTCATAGTGTATGCGCTTCAGGATGGGCTCATAGTAGGATACGATCTGCTCCAGTTGCTCCGTCAGCGTGCTTTCGCCGGTAAACAAACCACGAAGAAGACCGAAAAGAACGTTGAGCAATTCGACATAACGCGACGAAAAACGGTTCTCATCAAGCTCAAACGATTCAGTGCCGGCCGACTCCATCCACTCGATGAGACGGTAGGCGGTCTTTGGCCCGATTCCTTCCAGTAGCCGCAGAATTCGATTCCAGGAAACGGAATCGCGAGGATTCTCCAGGACTTTCAGATGAGCGAGCACGTCCTTGACGTGTGCGGCTTCACTCAATTTCATGCCTCCGTATTTCACAAACGGGATACCGCAGCGGTTCAATTCGACTTCAAGGTCGAATGAATTGAATCCGTTGCGGAACAGGACCGCAATTTGATTGAGAGGTGTACCCTGCTCTTGCAGTTCGAGTATCATCTGGGCTACGAACCGGCTCTCAAACCTGGGATCGGGCGCTTGCACCAACACCGGCAGTTCACCGCCCTCCTTATCCGTAAACAGCTCTTTTTCATACTTTTGGCGGGCCTTGGAAATCACATGATTGGCCAGATCCAGAATTCGCTGCGTAGATCGATAATTATGTTCGAGTTTAAGCGTCTTTGTGTCGCTGTACTGACGCGGAAAAGAAAGAATGTTGCGAAAATCCGCCCCCCTGAATCTGTAGATGCTCTGGGCATCGTCGCCGACAACAGTGAGATTTCTGTGAACGGATGAGAACGCGCGTACCAGTGCGGCCTGTGACTGATTTGTGTCCTGGTATTCGTCTACCAGGACATGCCGGCATCTACCGGCGACCTGAGCTCGAACGTCTTCGTTTGCGTCGAGCAGAAACAGCGTATGTATCAGGAGATCATCGTAATCCATAAGTCCGTGCGCACGCTTGTATCGCGCATAGGCTTCGGAAATGTCCCCCAGGACGTCTACGAACTGTATGAATTGGGGATATCGATTCGCGATCGTTTCCTGCAGCGTGGTGTCCCGAGTGCGTACGCCCGAAATAATGGACTGAATAGTACGTTTTCGCGGGAATCGACGACGATCCACTCTGATTCGAAGGCCGGATCGAACGATGTCAACAACGTCGGCGGAATCTGAGGAATCAAGAATCGTAAAATTGTTGGAGTAACCGATCTCGGTGCCATGCCGGCGAAGAATGGCCAGGCAAAACGAGTGGAATGTGCCGCCGCGCACACGCCGGCAACGACCATCGAGCAATATCGAAGCACGAGAAATCATCTCGCGTGCGGCTCGCCGGGTGAATGTCAGAAGCACAATTTCTTCTGGAGGTGTCCCGGTCTCCACCAGGTAAGCTACGCGATAGACCAGCGTTCGGGTTTTGCCCGTACCGGCCCCGGCAACCACCAAAACGGCACCGCCCCCGGCTGTTGCTGCGGTGAGCTGTTGCCTGTTGAGTGCTTCGTCGTAGTTGATGGTCAGTCGGGATTGCTCCGCGACCGGTTCGGATTTGATAACGAAGCGCCTGGCCATGCAATTCTGTTGGCGGTTTGGAAACGATTCAAAGTATGTGATAACGAACCATCCGTATAAAATGGTTCTCGTTTATTGCCACTGGTTTGGACGGACGAATGTTCATAGATTTCAGGCGCTTCGAGATGCTCTGTATCCAGGCGAGCCAGTCTCGTATTGTCTTTACCTTCAGTCGGTCTCAGTCGGGGTGATCGGCGGCAATTTCAGTTCGGATGGGAAAGGTTATCGCGGTCGCGAACCAGAAAGGCGGCGTCGGCAAAACAACTACGGCCGTTAATGTGGCTTCGTCGCTCGCGGCCATGGAGCACAGCACGCTTCTCTTAGATTTTGACCCACAAGCCAACGGCACATCCGGGGTCGGCGTTGAGCCACGAACCGTGGCTGCCTCAACGTATGAAGTACTCATCGGCACGTGCTCTCTGCAGGAGGCCATCGTTGAAACCGACATGCCGTTTCTTCATCTGGCTCCCAGTCACATCAACCTTGTAGGTGCTGAGATCGAAATGGTGGACGTATCGGATCGTGAACGCATCCTGCGAAAGCATCTGGTGAACGTGCGCGACCAGTATGACTTTGTCATCATTGATTGTCCGCCATCGCTGGGGCTGCTCACACTGAATTCGCTGACCGCTGCCGATTCGGTCCTGATTCCGGTTCAGGCCGAGTATTATGCACTCGAGGGTCTCGGGCAACTTCTAAATACGATCAAACTCATCCGGCAACACCTCAATCCGAAGCTTGAAATTGAGGGCGTTCTGCTCACCATGTTCGATCGACGTCTTCGACTCGCAAACCAGGTAGCCGGCGAGGTTCGTCGCTATTTCGGCGAGAAAGTTTTTGACACGATCGTTCAGCGGAACGTTAGACTCTCGGAAGCGCCGAGCTTTGGTCGGCCCGTTCTTCTTTATGACGCCACGAGTGTCGGCTCGCGAAATTATCTCGCACTCGCACGTGAGATTCTCCTCGCAAATCGAAGCCTTCTCGAGAAATCGCATCAGTCAGGCTTGCGTCAGGAATCGGTCGTCAGTGAAAATGGAGCAACCGAAGAAATATTTGACCATACGCACGATCGGTCCGTTTGACCCGTATTCGCCAGTTACAGGTAATCGGAGGAATATGCTCGCATGTCGAAAAGGAAATCTGCTCTTGGAAAAGGTTTAGGTGCGCTTCTCCCGGCGGAGGCGACCGACGAGATCACGGTACCGGATATCTCGAAAACCAAACTTTACAATTTTGAAGATCGAATCCGCGCCGTCGGTCGCATTACGGAGATTAAAACTGACCTGATCGATCCGAATCCATATCAACCGCGAACAAATTTCGACGCGGAACGCCTTGAAGAGCTGGCAGCCTCGATTCTACAGGTTGGGATCGTACAGCCCATCACAGTTCGGGCTGTCAGTGGTGATCGTTACCAGCTGATTTCCGGAGAACGTCGGTTGCGGGCTGCCGGCCTGGCGGGATTGGCGGCGATTCCGTCGTTCGTCCGCGAGGCTGATTCAGAGGCCATGCTGGAAATGGCGCTTGTAGAAAACCTTCAGCGCCAGTCTCTTAATCCAATCGAAATCGGACTGGGGTATCAGCGTCTAATTGACGAATGTGGCCTGAAACAGGATCAGGTTGCCGATAAAGTGGGAAAGAACAGAACGACGGTAGCCAATTCCCTGCGACTGCTCAAGCTCCCTCCGAAGGTGCAAGCGGCTTTGAAGGACGGCACGGTAGCCGGTGGTCACGCCAGGGCTTTGCTGTCGCTCGAGAAGGAGCGGGATCAGATTGAGATCCTGGACAAAACAATTCGAGCAGGTCTCTCCGTTCGTGCAGTAGAAGAGCTGGTCCGAAAGACAGTGAAGGGTGAACGCAAAGCACAACGCGCCGAGACATCTTCACTGACGCTGGTCGCCTCTGAAGATCCTTCCCTTCGCCCGGTACGAGATCGCTTACGAAATGGGCTGAGTACGCAGGTCCATATCAGGCCAACAAAGAGTCGTGACGGCGGACGAATCGAGGTCGAATACTATTCGGATGATGACCTGGAGAGAATTGTTGAGATCATGGTCGGATAGCATGCGCTTCCCGTTAGGGGTTCGGATCCGACCGTGCAGATTTACGTGCACGCTATTCAACCTGGCATTTTTTATCTGCACGGCATTCGCTCCACGAGCCGTCGCACAGTCCGTCCAGAGCGATTCACTCGACCTGAGAACGCCGACCGGCGCGCTCTGGCGGGCAGCCGTCATCCCCGGGTGGGGACAGTTTTATAACAGGCAGTATATCAAATTGCCGTTTGTTTACGGAGCAATTGGTGGATTGATCGTAGCTGCTATTCGCAACAACGAAGACTACGAGCTTTACAGGAAGGCCTTCCTTTACAAAGCGTTCGAAGAACAGGTTGAGTCAGGAATCATCGAGACGAATCCTCAAGCGGACGGTAAATCCTCGTATGATGAGCTGGCTGCCAGGTTTGGGCCGATCTCTTCGTTTCCTTTGCGACTTAAACGCGATAACCTTCGCAGAAACCGTGATCTCTCGTATCTGGGCGCCGGTCTCATCTATGGACTCTCCGTTCTGGATGCTTTCGTAAGCGCTCACCTTCTTGATTTTGATGTCGATGAGAACCTTTCTATCAGGATCAGCCCGAATCCCGACGGATTCAGGTTGAGCGCCCGAATTGCAATTCCTTGATGCGTCGTGATGCGAGAATCCGCAACATGATGCCGAAACCTATCTCCGTGCAGATACATTTGCCGCCACTTCGTGAAGAAAGCGGCCCTTATGACCGTGCGAGTGACGTTTTACAGGAGTTTCTACTTAGTTGACGGCCAAAACGTATATTTGTTGGTCGGCACACAACTACACGTCATCCTCCGTGGTAGGCTTAAGCCTCCCACTCATTAATTTGCACTTTATATGACGCCAGAAGGCTCCAGGAAGCCAGAGGCCCTGACAGAGAACGCGGAGGTACATTCTCAGGTATCTCCGAAACCCGGCATATTTGGGAAATGTCAGCGTTTTCTTGATCCAGACGAGATCTACGCTCAGATCAAAAAGGCAGATCTGTATCCCTACTTCCGTCCTATTGAACGAAACGACGGAACCCGGGCGATCATGAACGGCCGTGAAATCATCATGGCAGGTTCAAATAATTATCTGGGCCTTCTATCGGATCCTCGCGTCAGGCAGGCTGCTGAAAAAGCTATTCACCAGTACGGCACGGGCTGTACCGGCAGCCGATTCCTGAACGGAACGCTGGACATCCACATCGACCTCGAAGAGCGTCTTGCCCGATTTACGGACAGGGAGGCGTGCGTGCTCTTCTCGACTGGATACATGACGAATCAAGGTGTTCTGCAGGCTGTAGCAGGCAAGGGCGATATCATATTCTCCGACAAGGATAATCACTCCTGTATTGTCGCAGGCACGCAGGTCAGCCTCGCAGATACGATTCGGTATCAGCACGACGATATGGAGCGGCTGGAAAAGCTTCTGGAGAAGGCTCAGGAGGAACGTCCCGATGCCGGCAAACTGATCGTTTCCGATGGCGTTTTTTCGATGAGCGGTACGATCGCCAGGGTACCGGAACTCGTTGAACTGGCGGAAAAGTTCGGTGCTGCCCTACTGCTCGATGATGCGCACGCTATTGGGGTTATTGGTCCGGGAGGACGGGGAAGCGCTGCGCATTTCGGTTTGGATGACCGGGTTCATCTTACGACCGGCACGTTTTCCAAGAGTTTTGCCTCTCTTGGCGGATTCTGCATCGGCGATTATGACGTCATTGAGTACATTCGGCATACGAGTGCCACCCACATCTTCAGCGCATCCATGCCCCCGGCGAATGTTGCGACGGTCATTGCCTGTCTCGAAATACTTGAGCTGGAACCCGAGCGACTGGAGCGTTTATGGGAGATCTCCGACTACATGCGAAAGGGATTCAGAGATGCCGGCTTGAACGTCTGGACGAGTCAGGCGCCGATTATTCCTGTCCTCGCAGGTGACATGCGCACCTGTTTCAAGATCTGGAGGGACTTGCTCGAAGAAGGTGTTTTCGTAAACGCTGTTGTGCCACCGGCTGTGCCGCAAGGTCAGTCCGTGCTTCGCACTTCTTATATGGCGACCCACACGAACGATGAGCTCGATTTCATTCTCGGTGCTTTTAAACGAATAGGCAAGAAATACGGCATCGTCAACAACAACGGTCAGATGGAGTAGTCTCGCCCATTCCGGCCGAAATCGTACTCAACACGGGGGCGGTCGGATTCGATCCGCCTCTTTTTTTCCGAACATTCTCCAACGGCTGGTATTTTACCGGCGACGTATCGTTACCCGGTTTATTCACCCGGTTGTTGACTAAGGCTTACCCCGCGTAGCGATGGCAGATGTATCAATCGTCAAAGTGACCTCGCGGTCCGAACGACGGGCCTTTCTGAATTATCCGTATGCGCATTACAGGGATGAAATGCACTGGGTGCCTCCCCTGAGGATGGACACGTCCCGCCTGATCAACCCCAGGAAAAACGCCTTTTTCGAGCACGGCCGGATGCAACTCTTTTTGGCTCGAACCGGGAGGGCAACCGTCGTGGGTCGAATCGCTGCGGTCGTCAACGGAATGCATTTGGAGAAATACCGGGACGCCGTGGGTTTCTTTGGATTCTTCGAGTGCATCGATGACGAAGAAGTGGCCCGATTGCTTTTTTCTGCAGCCGCCGATTGGCTCCGCGAGCAGGGATTGAAGGCCATGAGAGGCCCTGCAAATCCGTCGCTGAACGATGTGGCAGGACTCTTAATCCAGGGATTCAAACGCCAACCTGCAATTCTCATGGCGCACAACATGCCCTATTACGAAAGGTTGTTGCTGAGCGTCGGCTTCGAACGCGTCATGACGATGTGGTCATACTACACAAATTCGAGACTTGTAGATGAGAAACGGCTCTCACGAGGCGCCGCGATCGTCGGAAAAAGATACCCGGGCCTCACGGTCAGGGAACTCGACATGTCACGCTGGGACGAGGAAACGCAACTGATGATGGACATCTATAATGACGCATGGTCAGAAAACTGGGGACATGTGCCCTTGACGGAGGGTGAATTCAAGCAGCTGGCGAAAGAGATGAAAATGATCGTCAAACCCAAGCTGATCAATTTCGTTGAGGACGACGGTGTGGCTGTTGCATTCAGTGCCTCACTCCCCGATATCAACTATGCGCTCGTTACAATCCGAAACGGCCGGCTGCTACCGTTCGGTCTCTTCAAACTGCTGTTTGCGCTGAAGATGAATGTGATACGAGAAACTCGAATGCTTCTCATGGGGGTCAAGAAATCACATCAGGGTCGCGGGATTGACGCGCTGATCGTGGCCGATGTGATTCAGCGTAACCGGGACGTCGGCATGCTGGGATGCGAGATGAGTTGGGTTCTCGACAACAATCACCGCCTGAAAAACTTTCTCGAAGGAATTGGTGGCGTGAAAGAAAACGAATATGCACTTTTTGAGATGGAGGTTGGGCAATGAGCCGGATCTCGTTCGTTTACTTCGATCTTGACGACACGCTTCTGGATCATCGCAGTGCTGAGCGTCAGGCGCTCAAAGACACATGCCGCGATTTCCCGGTGGTGTTCGGCGGGCATGAGCTTGACACGATTCAAGAGACGTACCACGCTGTCAATTCCGTCGTGTGGCAACGATATGGTGCAGGCCTCATTTCTAAAGAACGAGCTAAACGGGAACGCTTTGAAAACCTGCTTGCGGCACTTTCGATAAATGGCGAAGCTAAACCGGATGAACTGAGCGAGCACTACATGCGGCAGTACGCGAATTACTGGTCCTACGTGTCAGGAGCTAAAACCGCCTATTTTTCGATTGCTTCTACGCACCCGGTCGGCATTCTGACGAACGGTTTCATTGAAGTCCAGAAGGCCAAGCTGGATCGGTTTCCTGAGCTTCGAGAAAAGGCTTCGGCGATTGTGATAAGCGAAGAGATCGGTTTCATGAAGCCTGATCCCAGAATTTTTCAACATGCGGCAGAGCAGGCGCACATTTCCGCCTCGGAGATTCTCTACATCGGTGATTCGTATCGATCGGACGTTCTTGGAGGGCAGGCCGCCGGCTGGCAGGTTGTCTGGTTCACGGCAGACGGCAAAGCGAAAGGCGAAGCGAAGGGCAAAGCCGAACGTTTTGAAAGTTGGAAAGCGATTCTTGACTGGTTTGGTACAAGCATGTCGGAAGCATGAGTGCCCGCGGCATGCGTCAGGAAACTGCCGGTAGAAGAGGCCGCGATTTTGCTGCCAAAACCAGAAATGCCGGACCAGAGATGACGGCAGAAATGGGGGAATAAAAAAAAGCTGCCCAGAGAGCAGCTCTTCTTTTTTCGGACGTTCTTCCTGACGCATGAACCTCCCCTGGTTTGATTTTCCTGCCGGAGCAGCAAAGCCGCACCAGATGGGAGGTTCGGAATCTCTTGGTTTCCAGATCACCGGTTGCCCGGATCCCTGGACACACAGTCCGTCCTTGCGAACATTCTGTGCCCGTCTATGCCGTATGGGCACACGACGTAGACAGCTCGCTCGCGGACGCTTTCATGTGTTTCTTCCAAGATCCCGAAAGACCCCTTCCGTTGCACACTTCCATGTGTTTCTTCCACAACCCCGAAGGATCGCTTCCGTTGCACACTTTCGTACGTGTCAGTTCTGATCCCGAAGGATCAAATCATCTGCGTATGACCATGGATTCACGCCGGGTTTCCGAAGATTCCCTTTGTTCGTACACGGCTTTTCTTCCCTTCTATCTCGATTCCGAAGAACCGGGACAGGTTGTAGAGAAGAAGGCTTTCCTCGCTCGCTACGTAGCCCGCTGACTTCCCAGCGTCGGGCCGAAGCCTTTCACTGATCCGTCAACAGTATAGCAGGCGGGGATCTCTCCGGACCGGAACGAAACGCCGGGACGATTCGCTGTCGGTTCCTTTGAGTGGTTGCTCATCTGTCGCGCCCTTCGCTATCACCGAAGCAATTGCTTGGTTTGCGTTAGACCATCTTTCACAATCCACCGGTCATCTGTCTCGAACGGTCGAGTCTTGCGACTCGTTCGCTCTCGACATCGCAGTGAGTTGTTTCCGATGCGGGTTCAGCTCCAGTCATACACTCTCGAGAAGCAGATGACCTTCATCACTGATCGGAGCGCCGTCCTTGCAATCTTTCGATTGCGTGCGGGCCAACCTCATGCAGCCTAGAGACTCAGTCGCGTCAAGGAACGGTGCCGTTAAGCACTGGGTCTA
>CAZGOS010000022.1:0-1888 GCA_964527795.1 uncultured Rhodothermales bacterium
GCCTCTGCAAGATTCATCGTCGCCATCATGCCTCCGAGGAGTGAGGGTTTCAGGATGGCTGCGGTTGCGAACGAAAACGTGGTCGGATCAGAACCGTGTTCCACCATCTCACTGATTGATTCGTCGATCGCGATGGGAACGTTTGTCTGCCGCGCAAGCTCGTGAAGCCCGGCGGCCTCCTCGAGCGGCTCCTCGATATAAGAAATCTGCTGTTCTCGTATTTCGCGTAGAAACTGACGTGCATCTTCGAACCGCCACGCGCGATTCGCATCAAGTCGAAGTTCAGTTTCGTTGCCGACGATTTCACGAAGGCGACGAACGAGGCGGGCATCACCGTCGATATCATCCGAACCCACTTTCAGTTTGAAAGCGCGATAACCTTCGCGAAGCCGTTCTTCGGCAGTCAGCAGAACGTCGTCTGGATTTCCGGCCAGGAGTGCGTTTACCCGTACTTGAGGACGAGAAGCGCTTCGAATCCAGCGAGCGAGCGAGCAGCGTTTCTGATGGGCGGCGAGACCCGCAACAGCCTGTTCGATGCCGAAACACACCGAAGACGGCAGATTATCCGACAGCCCCGGGTGTCGCAACTCGTCCCAGTAGGCGGGCAATCTCGCACCGACAAGAGTGGTAACTCGTTCGACCAGCCCTGCCTGCACGCCCTCCAGCGTTTCCGGGCTGCGACCGGGCAAAGGCCCGACTTCTCCCCAGGCATGACTGCCGTCCTCGCCCGATAACCGGATGAGAAATCCTTCCCGAGGCGATTTCATCCCGGAGGCCGACGATGGCGATGCGCGACGGCCTGCATAACTTTGAAACGGAAGTTTGTACCGGTACACCTCTGCCGTCTGAATACGCATACCCGACTACCTTCCTGAACGTTTATCCGAGCATCCAACCGATCGAAAAGCACAGGCTGTAAATCAATAGCAACCGCCCTGTAGCAGCAAGAACCGGATTCAAACGCAAACCTTCGTTCACAGGTGTCGACATCAATGTGCGAACGATGGGAATCGAGAGTGGAATAATGATCACTGCTATAATAGCCGGTAGCGGTCCGCCGTAAGCGAAATACAGATAGAACGGCGTCGCTGCCGCGACCAGTACACAGGCCGCATAAGAAATCACGCCGAATTTTCGACCGAAGCGTACGACAAGTGTGCGTTTCTGGTTCAGCCGGTCTTCTTCGACGTCACGAATATTGTTGACCATCAGAATCGCAACAGACAACGCACCGGGGCCAACGCCTGCGATCCAGACCTGGGGAGGCCACGTCAACGACTGCACGTAGTAGGTTCCCGCCACTGCAACGGGGCCGAAAAAAATGAATACAAAAATGTCTGCGAGCCCGAGATTGGCCAGAGAGTAGCGTCCGCCTGTGTACAGCACCGCGAATACTATGGATGATGCGCCTATGATCACGATTGGCCAGCCACCGCGAATCATCAGATATGTGCCCGCAATCACCGCTGCGACGAATGTGGCGATGGCGGCGCGTTTCATGGTGCGCGCAGCAACAAGACCTGCATGCACGGCCCGGGTGGGACCTTGTCGCGTACTCGTATCGGCACCCCGTGCAAAATCCTCGTAATCGTTGTGGTAATTCGTACCGATCTGAATCAGAACCGCCGCCAGCATGGCAAGAAAGCCGGCGGTTGCATGGAAACTTCCGTCGCCGGCTGCCATGGCAATGCCGATCAGGACGGGCGAAACAGCCGCCCACAGCGTCTTGGGCCTAGCGGCCAGGATCCAGACATCTGCTCTTAAAGCCATGACATCGCAATTTCTGCGGAGAGGTCGTCGTGAAACGTGCGCCCGTTGCGTGGGAACGAGTTTTTCATCCGAATGTCCGGCTGTTTTTCATGCAATTTTTCACGCAATTGTTCATGCA
>CAZGOS010000022.1:1988-22838 GCA_964527795.1 uncultured Rhodothermales bacterium
GCAATTGTTCATGCAGGGCACCGATCGCCCACCCCTACGGGCGATACGGGAATTTCTCAAAATCCGGCGAGCGTTTCTCGATGAAAGCGTTCCGCCCCTCCTGTCCCTCCTCCGTCATGTAAAACAGCATGGTCGCGTTTCCAGCCAACTCCTGCAACCCCGCTTGACCGTCGCAATCCGCATTCAGCCCCGCTTTCAGGCAACGGATAGCCATGGCTGAATTTGCCAGAATCTCACGGCACCACTGCACCGTTTCGGCTTCAAGCTGTTCGAGCGGTACGACCGTGTTGACAAGCCCCATGGCCAGTGCCTGCTGCGCATCGTAAGGTCGGCATAAAAACCAGATCTCCCGTGCCTTTTTCTGACCCACAATGCGCGCGAGATAGCTTGACCCGTAACCGGCGTCGAACGAACCGACTTTAGGTCCCGTCTGCATGAAGCGGGCGTTCTCGGCGGCTATCGTCAGATCGCACATGACGTGAAGCACATGTCCCCCTCCAACGGCCCACCCGGCCACCATGGCAATGACCGGCTTGGGACAGGTCCGAAGTTCCCTCTGAAAATCCAGAACGTTCAGCCGCTGGATTCCGGATCCTTCTTCCGTATAACCGGCATCGCCTCGAATTCTCTGGTCGCCTCCGCTGCAGAATGCATCCGGACCTTCACCGGTCAGGATTACGACGCCGATTTCGCTATCGTCGCGGGCGTTCTGAAGCGCGTGGCGCATCTCGGTGACCGTCAGCGGACGAAAAGCGTTTCGAACTTTCGGTCTATCGATAGTGATTTTGGCAATTCCATCCGCCTTGTGAAATTTGATGTCGGTGTATTCGCCTGCTGGCTGCCAGTCGATAGAAGACATAGCGATCTGGTAGGAAAAGTGAAGACAATGCTTGATTCAGGGCCGGAAGATAAGCCATCCGGGCACGGAATCGTGCCCGCGCAGCAATCGGGGCGGGCCTGGCCGGTTCGGCTTCAATCAGGATTCTGTTGATCCTGATGTTTACACGGAAAGTCTTTCTCAATGAGAATTGAGAACGAATTGCCGTCCGCGTTTACAACCTCTCCTTCGAAGCCGATGCGCCGGCTATCGGGCCAATCTTTAAGCCGGTCTGACGGGAGAAAGATTCGAACATGCGATCCGGTCAAAAGGGCTTCGAGGCGCTCGACGTCCGGGGAAGGCACGAGTTCATGAGTAAGTCTGCCGGAAACACCGAAGTCAACCGCACAGTTGACGCTTTCTCCACCGGCCAGCATACGCACTTCGTCTTCATGCAAACGAACACGAATGCGGTTTGTCGTGATTCTGACTTTCATTTCTGCCCGACATCTCTGACCTCCAGTTCTGACGGACGGTACTGACTTAATGTTCTGTTTCTGAAATACATTTCCGGCATACAAGAAACCGTTCATTCAGTCCGACCGGTACCGCTCACCCGGCGTTCGACGTCGGCGATCAAACGATCGTTCAGCGCCAGAGTCGACGCGCGGTTGGTCGGCACTTCGATCAGGGCGGCACCGTGCGCCCGGAGAGCCCTGGTGTATGCATCTGCAAACTTCTGCGCGCTGTCCGTTCGCGCATACGTGAGCCCAAACATGGTGGCTGCCTGTTCAAAACCAAAACCATGCGGCGCAGAGAAGAAAGTTTCAAACACGTCAGGATGCCGGGCAATCGGGAGATAGGAAAAAATTCCCCCGCCGTCATTGTTCAGAGCCACGACAACGAGTTCGCGCCGGGCGGCCAGCGAAAGAGAATTGAGATCGTGCAGAAGCGCAAGGTCTCCAATCAATACGGTGGTTTTTTTCGAGGATCCCAGCTGACTGCCCGCGGCCGTAGCAAGTGTGCCGTCGATACCACTCGCGCCCCGGTTCGCAACGACCCGCACGCGACCGCCGGTGTTGGAGGCAAAAGTATCAACGTGCCGGATCGGCAGACTGCTTGCCAGCACGAGTACGTGCTGATCGGGGATGATTTCAATGAGCAGACGGGCAACGGCCTGTTCAGAGAGCACAGCATCGCGCGCTTTGCCGAAATGATCAGTCAGCCACATTTCGATCCGATCGCTTGCATTTTTCCAGTCGTTGAGCCAGTTGTCTGCAATCTCGATCTGAAAATCTCCAGCCATGAAAGCTGCGCCCGTCCCCATGCGATCCAGATGCAAACGAAACGATGCGCCGTGGAACGGGTCGATTCGTTCCGGGCCGTCTGCGATTACGATGTACGGTTCGGGAGACGCTTCGGACAAGAACGTGAGCAATCGTTTCGACACGGGCGCACGCCCCAACTGGACAACGGCGTCCGGTATCATGTGTTCATGAAACCTGCTGTCCGCCAATATCAGGTCGTAGTATGCAATGATCGCAGACCCCGTTGAACCAAGGCGCTGACCGGACATCACGTCGGGAAATACCGGTATGCCATTTTCTGTAGCCCACCGCACGGCCGCTTGAGCGAAAGCCGAATCAGACAGGCGACCCAGCACGCAGATCGGCCGCTTTGCCGACTCCAGCATTTCTCGAATCTGCTCCAGGTCCACGTCCGACAGCCTTTTCTCGGCTGCCGCGTACCGCGTATACGGCTCTCCAGAAGACATCCATCTATCGAATCGAGCCCCTGACTCGGCAGTCGCATAAGATTCTTGGTCCGGGGCTAGCGGCTCCCGAAACATACAGTTTAAGTGCACGGGTCCTGTTTCAGCGCACGCCCGATACACAAGCTGATCGATGGTCGTCAGGACGAAAGCCGGATCGATTTCCGATGAAGGTGTCGGCATGTCGAAAGACCAGCGGACATGGCCTCCAAAGATTCCCGGCTGACGAATCGTCTGGTTGGATCCCGTCTCCCTCAATTCAGGCGGTCGATCGGCCGTTAACAGCAGAAGCGGAACGGCGTCGGTCGACGCCTCGACGACGGCGGGATATCCATTGGCCACAGCCGTACCGGACGTCGTAATCCAGACGCCCGGTTTTCCGGACGTGCGAGCATAACCCAATGCCGCGAAAGCTCCTCCACGCTCATCGTAATGAACCATTGCCTGTGCTTCGGAGTGTCTGGCGACTGCCGTGACGAGGGGCGACGATCTGGATCCGGGAGAGATAAAAAAGACGGTGCATCCCAACCGCACGAGTTCCTCAACGATCAGATCCGCCCAAAAACTGTTTCTATTTGCAGACTTTGAGACCAATGCCAATCACCTTGATGAAATCGACAATTTTCTGTTCGATCTCCTCCCATTCCAGGTCCGGTTTCGATCCCTCAACGATGCCGGCACCAGAAAACAGGGACAGCCTTTGCCCGGACAAAAGTCCGCAACGCAAAGCGACCGCAAACTCTGCTGTATCGCGTCCGACCCATCCTACAGGTCCTGCATACCATCCTCGATCAAAATTTTCCAGATCCCGGATTACACCCAGTGCATAGTCGGTCGGATGACCACCAACAGCCGGGGTCGGGTGAAGCTGCTGCATGAGATCGAAATCGGATACAGGTTCTGACAGCACACCCGAGACGCGTGAAAAGAGATGCCTGCCGCGCGCCAGACGCATTTCCGACGCTTCGTGGTCTACGGTTACCGACTCACAATACGCGCGAAGCACCGATACGACGGTGTCGCGTACATAGGCGTGTTCTCGCCGATCTTTTTCACTGGTGAGCAACGAGGCACGATATTGCTCATCCAGATCCTCCGTCTCGCCTCTCGGCCGGGTGCCCGCAACGGCTTCGCTGTCAATCTGAAGTCCGTTTCTGTAAAACAATCGTTCGGGCGATGCACCGATAAACGCATCGCCATCTTCAGACTCGAAATGAAAATGGAAACAGTTGGGCGTTGCCTGAACCAGTCGTTTCAGGAGAAGAAAAGGATCGACCGCGTCGGGGAACTCAAAATCTGCACGACGCGCCAACACGACTTTCTCGAAATGTCCGGCGGCAAACATTTCCAGGGCCCATCGAACGCCCTTGAACCAGCCGGTCTGATTCGGATAATCGGACCGTGATATCGGAAGGGTCAGCGTTTCCTCGACCGGAACTTCATTCTCACGCAACGTCTCGATTTCGGAGAGAATAGCATCCAGATTGCCCGAATCTTCCGGGAAGACCAGGTTGCAATACATCTGGGCATTCGTTCCGAGGACGTGTAACTCAAAACGAGGAAGCACAAACCGAAACCCTCCAAACGCCTTCCAGATTTCATCCGGTTCGCGTTCCGGATCGAATCGCATTCCACCGAAAAAGCGCATGTCGTCTCCCGGCCGCGACAGAAAATTATTGACCTCACGAGCCAGGTATTCGGGTCCGGGAATTTCGTCGCCCGATATTGAGGCGGCCACACCACACGTAGCGCGAATCTTGTTGTGATGCCTTGCCTGCCAGACGATGCGGTCAGGCCCCTTTTGCTCGGCGAGCCAGGTAAATGGATCGGTGTCTTCGACGGGTACACCCACTCTTATAAGCAGAGGAAGACCGTCTCCACGGAAGAATGCGGCTCGTACCGCTTGCTGCAGGACCTCGATCCACGGCGCAATCTTGAGGGGTGCAATCGTATCTATATCCTTGTTTCCCACGCGCTTATAGAAGAGACATCTGTCGCATCGGCCAGTCCGAATATAACGTTACTTCCGTTTCCCACGTTGCCGGATTTCGATTATGCGATTTTCGTACGCCTCGGTCGACGGAAGTGTCAGCCGCAGTGCAATTGCATGACGAAGAATCAGCGTACGAAGGATTCGATCCTGCTTCGGCAGCGACTCGGCCGAAGCCGCCAGTTTATCCGACACCGGAGAAAGCAGCTTGCGAATAATCCCCCAGCGAAAAAGAACAAAGCCGACAAGTCCAACAATGGCGGAAATGATCTGGTCGCCCGCGCCGAGCCAGCTTACGACAAGCACGTAGAGAACACCCTGAACGCCGGCCAGCGAGAGAATGGACAGTAGACGAACGAGAGAAATAAATACAAACTGCGGCGAGTACGTATCCCACAGCAGATACAACGCCAGGGAAACAAGTGCGGCGGGCAGTGGCGGCAAAATCAGCAAAAGAACCGCCAGTGCAATGGTACCGAACGCGTCGGCGCTTCGAAACCACGATCCGGCTCGAGATAGCAGTTCTGCAATACCTACGCGCTCGATGACAGCGTCTGCGAATTCCCTGAGCGCCTCTTCCGTTGTATGGTACCAGACGCCATCCGCAGTGAAGATTCCCGTGGGAAGCTCCACCCAGGCATCGGATTCGCTCATGCGCGTGCGCTTTCTCATCGAAACATCGTTGGACCGGAGGAAAATCTGCGACGTAAACGACATGCACGACGCAGACCTGGCGAACGGATTACGACGTATGCAAAGTCTGGTTTCGCGTTTCGAACGATCTGCCCGTTGTCTCACTGTCCTCCGGAACCGAACGGGCTGTATCGCCTATAATTTGATGATGTTTCCGTGAAGACCAGTTACCCCACCCGCCCAGTCATGAATACACCGGTATCCCGATTGCTTCGCAATCAGACGCAAGTCGTATCTGTTCATCCTCTCGTGACCGTCAGTGAAGCCGTTCACGTCATGGTCAAGAACAATGTCGGCTCTCTCGTAGTGCTGGATGCAGACGAGAACCTGGTCGGCATTTTCACGGAGCGAGATTTACTGCAGCGCGTAGTTGCGAAAGGCCTCGATCCTGAGTCTGCCTCGATTGAATCGGTGATGACGAGAGGCGTGCGCGTTGTCGATCGTACGGCGGACAGACATGATCTCCTTCTACTTATGGAAGAACTACACATTCGTCACGTGCCCATCGTCGACAATGACGTTGTGCTCGGCGTCGTCTCCTTACGAGACGTACTGCGCTCGGAAAACGCGGAAAAGGAACATGAGATTAACCAGCTGAAAGGGTACGTTTCGAACAAACCGTACCCGACCTACCCCGGATAGGTGGCCACAGGGTGAAGAATGACGGTCGGAGAGCTGTGCAGCTGTGGGTCAGCTGAAATAACGTAGTTCGACAAAACGCAGTGTTAATCCGGTCCCGACAGGGTTTCATAATACCTGAAAGAATCCGGGACTATGCGAATCTCTCTTAGAATAAGACCACGGGGCGGATTTACGATCGGATAGACTTTACCGGTCGTATCGGTTCGAATCTCATCGCACGTAACCAGGGCGTAAAAATCCTCAGCCGTCATCGCGAGATCATACTGCACGATCGGAACCTGGAACGAAACAATCGTAGTCTCCGGGTCAAATACAAATTCCTGGCATTCCGAGCCATTTCTGACCCTCACTTCAATCTCTCTCTTACCGTCTGTAAATCGCAGGATATCTGCCTGAAGAGCCATTTCCGTCACGTTCAGAATAACGAGTCCGACCAGCGTATCCGACAGGGCAACGGTGCGTCGCAGCGTATCCCGGACAGCCGTAAACCGTGTCGGCGCCGTCGGCCAGAAGTCCAACCTGGCCAAAAGAGAAGCTGCTCCGGAAACGGTCACGGAATCCGGATCCAGCTTGAGAGCGCCAACGATTTGATAACCTGGTTCGGTAACGATCGCAACGCGCGATCGAATAGGAATGCGTTTTTCGCGACGCACATCCGTGGACACGGTGAAGCTCGCCGGCGTCACAGATTCCGGTCGCACGTTCATCGCAACTTCCGCCGTCACGACGTGCAAATCAATTTCCGGGAGCGCCGCATCAATGGGAATGATCGGCGGATTGTAGTAGAGCCGAAGAAGCTGAATACCCTCCCCTTCAACGAGAACGCGTATGGTCGGCGGTGGAAGCGTCGTCAGTGCCAGATCGTCCGGCAGGTTTTGTACTTTTGTTGGAAAGTCGAAAAACTGGGTATACGTCTCCCTCATGGAGAACGTGAACCATAAGAGACAGGAAGCCAGCACGCAGAATGTGATAATGAGTCCCTTTCGCTTGGGCGCTGCATCCGGGAGGATTCCACGGCGCTCCGGCAACGTAAACAAACGCCTCGCACGATTTGTCAACAGTTTGACGGGAAAGATTTCTCCAGAACCAAGCATGGTTCCCTCAAGCGTAATGCGGCGAAAGTGCGTCGAGAAGTTGACGTTTGTTCGCCCGCGCTATTTCGCGGCCCTTGATCGAGATCCCCGGCGTTTCTCGGGCAAGCGTTCTGAGCTCTCGCACGGTCATGCTGCCAAGTGACTTGGACGTGGATTCAGATGATCGTTTCGTTGGACTTGCCTTCTGGGGCCGGTCGCCAAACTGCATCTGTTCCGTGGCTTCCGTCGGACGAGGAATGACGTGCGACGCGACCAATTCGCCGACACGTTCGGCCGCTGCTCGGCCTGCATCCACGGCAGCTTGCACGGCAGCCGTCTCACCGACAACCTGGACGGTAATCAGGGCTGCGACCGTCTGTTCCAATGCTACCAGCTTGACGCTTGCCGCCTTCGTCATGGCATCAGCGGCCTCAATGGCCGCCACCAGTCCCCTGGTCTCAACTAAACCAAGCGCTCTTTGGTCGGAAGTCGCCATGGACTGTCTTATTTGATTGTGGACGAGATTGTGGACGAGATTGTGGACGAGATTGTGGACGAGATTGTGGACGACGATCGCGGAGACCGGCCGGCATTGACCCGCTCCGGCACCAGATGGTCTGCACCCGTAGCCTCCGTCAGTCCGAGATGCCGGTAGGCAGGATCATCTCCACGTCGGAGTGCGGACGCGGAATGACGTGGACCGAGATAAGCTCACCAACCCGTTCGGCAGCCGCCGCTCCGGCATCAGTGGCTGCCTTGACAGCACCAACGTCACCCCGGACCATAACGGTTACGTAACCGCCACCGATTTTTTCCTTGCCTATCAAACGGACACGGGCGGCTTTGACCATCGTGTCGGCGGCTTCAATGGAGCCGACAAGGCCACGGGTCTCCACCATGCCAAGGGCTATTCCGTAATCTTCAGACATCGTGCGTTCGGTTGAATAAAGAATGGTAAGGAGCGGACGTACTGCCACGGTCCGATTTGTTTCCGGACATTCGTGCCCAGACACCCATCCGCAGACAATCATCACCGGACAATTGTTTCCGGATGCGTGCCACGCAGAAGTCTGCCGGAGCATCCGTCTTGACCAGCGGGAGCACGTCATCCTGCTCTGCAATGAATATAGATCGGCCCAATTCCTTTGTCAAACGGTCGTTGCCTATTGTTCTTCCTGGCATACAGACGAATTGACAACGAAGTAACCGCTACGGTTCTTTAATAAAAACCCGAGGTTTCCGGCCGATACCTGTGCTTGAACCTGACTGACTGGCACCGTATATAGCGCACCGTATATAGCGCACCGTTCATATAGGGACGATTTGAGCAGTCCGAGTCGGGTTGAAAGACAACACCCACGGAATGCTTCTGCGATAACCCTGAAAGTTTACCATGATTCGCACCCTCCTGGTCGCCGGTACACGACCCAACTTCGTGAAAATCGCTCCCCTGCAGCAAACCTTCTCAGGTCACGAGGTACTTGAACCGACGCTCGTGCACACGGGTCAGCACTACGATGCGTCGATGAGCGATGTCTTCTTCACCCAGTTGGAGCTTCCTCAGCCGGATATCTTCCTCTCGTCCGGTTCGGGCACGCACGCGACACAAACGGCGCGCGTCATGATCGAGCTGGAGCCTGTAATCATCGACCTGCGACCCGATGTCGTCGTCGTCGTCGGAGATGTGAATTCTACGTTTGCGGCCGCATTGACTGCAAAAAAGCTTCACGTCCCGGTCGCCCACGTTGAAGCCGGACTTCGTTCGTTTGACCGCCGGATGCCCGAGGAAATTAATCGCCTTGCCACGGATGCTATCTCGGATTTCCTCTTCATTACGGAAGAGTCAGCTGCTCGTCATTTGAAAAACGAAGGCAAACCGGACGATACCGTTTTTTTCTGTGGTAACGTGATGATCGACTCTCTTCGTCGATTCGAAGACAAAGCGAGGCACGTCAGGCAATACAAAGAGTATGGCATCGAAGCGGGGTCGTATGTCCTGCTAACCGCCCACCGACCCGAAATGGTTGATGATCCGGAGAAGCTCGAACAATTTGTTCGCGGTGTGGCGGAAATCTCATTGAAGAATCCGGTTGTATTCCCAATTCATCCCCGCACGTTTAGACGCATTCAGGAAAACGGTCTGCAAAAGTTGTTCGAAGGCAACGACAACAGAAGCTCCAACGTGCATCTCGTCGAGCCCTTGGGATATCTGGAGTTCTTGAGTCTGATTATGGAAGCCGGTCTGGTACTGACCGACAGCGGGGGTGTACAGGAAGAGACCACGGCGCTGGGCGTTCCGTGTGCAACGATCAGAGACAATACGGAAAGGCCCTGCACGGTCGAAGTTGGCACCAACGAATTGGTGCCACTCGAGATTGCTGCCATAACGGATGCAGCAGATCGGGCGCTTTCCGGAAATTGGAAAACGGGCGCACTGCCGGATTTCTGGGATGGCAACGCCGCTGTCCGGATCGCCGACACTCTGGCAGACATACTCTCTTCTTAGGCGCTGTACCGGTGTTACTGAGCATTCTCCAGCAGTTCGCGATATAGCTCTATTAGAGCTGTCCCCGTGTAATCCCAGTTGTATTTCTTACCCACGGCCCGACGTCCATTTTGTCCCATCTGATTTCGTTTCTCAGCGTCTCGGGCAAGCCTGAGCACGGCAGACGACAGTGCGTCGTGATCGCCGGACGAATAGATCAGGCCCGCCGATGTTTCAGACAGAATGCGCTCGAGCGGCCGGCAGTTTGATGCAATAACCGGAAGTCCCAGATGCATGTAGTGAAACAGCTTGTGCGGCACGGTATGATCCGTATGTTCTGTTTTCGCGTGAGGTATCAGACCTATGTCAGCGCCGGAGACAAAGCTCGGAATCGTATCCTGAGGTTTCCATCCCTCGAACTGAACGGCTTTCCCGAGTCCCATCGATGCGGACAGCGTTTCGAGCTCCGTCCGCACGGCCCCATCCCCTACCAGAATCAGACGTGCATCCGGGACGAATTCCAAAATTCGAGGCATTGCCCGGATGGCGGTCTCTATGCCCCTGTGCCGATCCATTCCTCCGGTATAGAGAAGTGTCAGCGGGCTCTGAATCGATTCAGCGAGGCTGCCGTCGATCCCGAATGCATCAAAGCTGGCCGTGTGAACCGTATTCGGAACAACCCTCATTAATTTTTCCGGCACTCCCTTCAGCGCCAATCGCTCCGCCATTTCTTCAATGACGACGACGACGGCGTCGGAGGCACACGTCCACGCTCGTTCCAGACGGTCCCATCGCTTCAGATCGATAAACAGACGGGCGGGATATCGATTGCTCCACGCATATTGTTCAAGCGCGGCCACCCAGTTTTCATGCAGATCTGCAACTACCTTGATGCCAATCGATCTTCCCGCTTTCAGCGCCCCTCCAACCAGATACAAATCGTGGGCGTGCACGGCATCGTATGGCCAGATGGAATGGATCTTTTTCATTCGATGCGCCACGTAGAATTCCATCATCGGAATTGCGCCGGCCAGACCGCGCATCTTATTTCGCACGGCGCCCGGCATTCGGTCCCGGATCACGCGCACTTCGCCGAGCCAATCTTCCTTTCGTCTCCGATCCGGTGCAATCGCGAGAATTGTAACTTCAAAACCCGCATCCACGAGCGATCTCGCTTCATTTTCCACGCGGATATCCGGTGGAAACGAATGGTCCAGGATCATCAGTATGCGCGCCATGCGTCAGCTCGATGACAGAATGCTTGCAATTCGTTCGGAGGCCATGTTCCCATCGAACCGGCCGATGGACGGAACAGGAGCCTGGGGATCGCGCTGCATCGCCGCCGTTATTCTCTCGGGATCGGCCCCGGTGAGCACGTTCCACCCCCCCTCAAGCGTTTCTTTCCATTCCGTTTCGTCTCGCAGCGTGATACAGGGCGTGCCAAGCCAGAGCGCTTCTTTTTGAAGGCCGCCGGAGTCCGTAACCACCCTCAGCGCCCCTTTCACGACATACAACATCTCCAGATAGGATAGCGGCTCGACGAGACGAATGTTGCCCGGCAGCGCGAAGCCCTTCAGGCGTTCCATTGTTCTTGGATGTGCGGGAAACAGTACCGGAATCCGGAGTGCTCCCAATCCTGTCATTATTCCGCCAAGTCGCCCAGGATCATCGGTATTTTCAGCCCTGTGCACGGTTGCCACTACGTAGGTTCGCCCGGGAAAATCCCGAGCGGGTTTACGCGCCCGATCAGTGTAATACATAGTGGCGTCGAACATCACATCTCCCGTAAGATGGATTCCGTTTGTAATGCCCTCCTTATGAAGATTCTCACAGGCCGTTTCGGTCGGACAGAACAGCCAATCCGATAATCGGTCGGTTACGATTCTATTCAGTTCTTCCGGCATGCGCTGATTGAACGATCGAAGTCCCGCTTCCACATGCGCAACCGGAATATGCAATTTTCGTGCGGTAACGGCTGCCGCCAGCGTAGAATTGGTATCCCCGAAAACCAAAAGGCAGTCGGGTTCAGGTCTCGACATCAACTGTTCTTCCAGTCGGACCATGATTTCTCCGGTCTGATATGCATGAGAACCTGAACCCACACCCAGATTTGCATCAGGCTCCGGGATGTCCATTTCCTCGAAAAATACGGCCGAAAGACTCTCGTCGTAGTGCTGTCCGGTATGGATGATGGTTTCCCTTATTCCTGCTTGGCGCAGCGCGCGACTCACCACGGCTGCCTTCACGAATTGCGGCCGCGCACCTACAATGCTGACTACGTCCGTCATGGAGATTTCTCGGTAAGGCTGTTCATGAGTTCCGCCAGTCGTTTTGTCTGCAACTCCCGACTGTACGGGGCTGATCGTTCGGAACCCGCGCCTTGAATCGGATGACCTTTCTTCCAGGCTTCGTAGTGGCGATCCAGCATAGCGGCGACACCGTCAGAGTCTTCGTATCGAAAGGATTCACCGGCGCCTGTTGCATCCACTATACCTGTCGCATCACCGTCTGTGGGTGAGAAACAGAGAATGGGTCTTCCCGACGCCAGATATTCATAGAGTTTACCGGTAACAATTCCCGCGGCATTGGGCACACGATTGATGGAGAGAAGCAGTAGCTCGGCTCCGCACATATGGCGGATCGCTTCGTCGTGCTCGACGTAGCCTGCGAAGTCCACGTGCCGGCGCAGATCTGCCTGTTCAATCGCCCGAAGAACTTCACGAGCGACATTGCCGACAAAACGCACACGCATTTCCGGCCCGGCCCCGACCGTGTTTCTCTGCTTGATGGCATGCCATAGCGCCGTCGGATTCTGCTCGGTCGAGATATTGCCTACGTATACGATCGTAAATGTCTCGTTCTGAATGGGCTCTACCCATGCGAAATCTTCTTCGTCGAATCCGTTGGGAATGATTTCCACGGGAGTCGTTGTCCGGGTAGCCACATCCCGGCAAAGCGATTCACTTACAGCCACGAGAAGATCGGCGGCGTCGAAAGAAGCGGCCCTTTTGCGTGCGTCGAGGCGGCGGGCGAAGCCGGACATCGGAAGCAGATGAGCAAATGATTCCGGAGGCCAGGCGTCTCGGAGATCCAGAATCCACGGCAGTCCTGTCTCACGATGGATCTGCCGGGCAACCAGATGCGTCGAGTGAGGAGGGCCCGACGAATAGATGGCGTCGTACGTTCGACGCTCAACTTCATGCCTGGCTTCGCGAGTTGCATAACCGACCCACCCGATGCGCGCATCCGGAAGGAACAGATTCGCCCGAATCCAGCGGGCAAGGGCTTCGCGAAATCCCGTTTCCTGTCGACTGAGAAATCCGACGCCGACCGCGTCTTCTTTCTGCACGCCCATCATGCGGGCATAGGCGGCATACGGATCGCGCGATTTCGTTCGCAGCACGGATGCCTCATCCGGTATTTCGCTGCACAATCCCGGATCGATATTCGGATAGGCGGCAAACTCGGGTGCCACCGTAAGCACGGTGGCTCTCCAGCCAACCTCCGGAAGATATTTGACGAACTTCAGCGACCGTTGAACACCCGGGCCTCCGGAGGGAGGGAAGTAGTATGTCACGAAGAGCACACGTTTCATTTCCGGGTTCAATGCTGGATTAATTGCTCGGTTCGCTGCCGGCGGCGCCCGATCGTTCCCGCCAGCAGCAGAATCAGGAGTCCTCCGTAGACCAGGATCGTCGAAATGCCGGCAATCCAGACTCCCAGGGTATGCGACAACGGATCGAAACGCATCCGTAAACGATGCTCGCCTTCAGGAATGTGCACGGCCCGAAGTAGATAATCTGCTCGGCGGATCTCCGCCTCCTGATCATCTATTTCAGCCGTCCATCCAGCCGGGTAATACAACTCCGATACGACGAGCCAGCGCGGCGCATCCGTATCGACGCGCCACTCGATTTCCCGAGGGCTGTATGCGACGAGGTTTACGATTGCCGTGGAGGAAGAATCGATTGCGGTCGACGTCAGATCTGTCGGGTCGGCCAGTATGACGGTCTCGGCCGGGTCAAAATCCAAGGCGGCAAGGCGAGACCAGGTTTCTTCGGAGCCGACGATCACTTCCGTGCGGGAAACGAAAAAGGCGCGTGGTAATACGTCAGGGTTTTCAAATACGGAGTTTCCACTCGCATCGTCCTGAAATACCATCTCGTAACCCGGTACGGCTCGTCGACCTACGACGTACCGCGCGTTCATCATATTCAGGGCGTTTGCGTTCAGGCCGTTCGTGGAGCGGCTGAAGAGAACATTCTCCAGGAAATCCTGATACAGCCTGAGTTTGGCGCCGTGATATCCTCCAAGGGATTCGTAATAGTAGGAAGGCCTTGCGTTCACGCTCGGATCGAGGCCGAACTCCAGGGACAGCACGCGCATGTGACCGGGTCCACCCGCTTCTTCAATTCGGTCCAGGATAAACGAGTCGAAGGCGAACGTCTTTACTTCTTCCGCCACATTCTTCGAGAGCGTTAACTGATCCGCGTTCAGGTACCGACGACCAACGCCTCCAAGATCGAGCAGAATCAAAGCGGCAAATGCGAATCCGACCAGCCGGCCCGGAAGCTTCCCGTGGAAAAAGAGAAACAGTATGAGCGATGCAAAGGCAAGAAATAGAACGGACCGTCTCGCATCTGAAGCGAACAGAGCCCGTCTCACCGTTTTTCTTCGATCGATTTCCTGCGTGAGAACTTGCTGGACCTGGGGATCGGATTCGGAAATACCAGGATACTGAGACTCTATCTGTTGAAAGAGACGCGCGCCCTCCCCGGCTTTTTCGAATCTAAGAACGGTATCCGGGGCGAGCAGCAAGAACAAAAGCAGACCCGCCGTAACACCGAATGTAAGAAACGCCGGTCGCCTCGTGCTCTTATCCCGCCCGGTTTTCAGGAGCGAAGTAATTCCAATTCCGGCGAGCGTACTGGTAGTCAGCGAAACTGCCATAAGCCACGTTTCCGGTACGCGAAAAGCATCAAACAGGGGGAAATAGTCGAACATGGGCCGATTGAGAACGGATAAGTGCTCTCCGAGGGAAAAAAGAATCATCACAAAACCGGCGACACCAAGTGCGCGCGTCGTCGTATCTCGTTTCAGAGCGAGAGCCAATACCGCCAGGACGATCGTGAGTGCGCCAAAATAGTGGGGGCCGCCGGTGAACGTTTTTGGACCCCAGTACGATGCGCTGCCGCCGTAAGCATCTGCTACCAACAGTGTCAACAATTCGCCGAATCCCTGACTCCACCCCATGGCGTACTCCCAGCCCATTCCGCCCGGTTCCCCTCCCGACGAGGCGCCACGGATAGTGAACTGCTTGTATTCAAACTGAGCGAGATACGGCTGGGCGATCATTAACAGCGCCAGCGCCGAACCAAGGGTCAACCAGGCGGTCGCCTGCCAGAATGATTTCGAGGATCCTGAACGCACGGCATGCACGGCCTCAAAGATCCACCAGACAGCGATGATGATCGCGGTGTAATACGTAATCTGGATGTGCCCGGCCCGGAGATTGAGCGCCGCCACGACTGCGAACAGCAGTCCGGCTTTCAACGATGGTTTACGTAGCGTGTAGACAAACGCAAGCAGCAACCACGGAGCCCACGCTACAGCGACGAATTTTGAATTGTGCCCGGCGACAAGAAAGACGGGGATGTACGTCGTGAGGCCGAATGCAATGGCGGAAAACAGGCCGGCCGGCTTATCGCGGGTGAGGTACCACGTCAGCAGATACATCCCGAACAAAAGCAGCAGGAAATGCGAACTGGGCCATATCCATGCTCGCATGAAATTGACTACGATGTCGGCCTGTGGCACGACGGACGGGTAGGAGATCATGAATCCGGGCATGCCCGCGAACGCATTCGTCGCCCAAAGCGCCTCTTCGCCCGTCTCCTGCTCGTAGTCGAGCATGGCATTCGCCATCGAGATCCACTGAACCGTATCGCCGCCGACGAGCTGCTTGGTCGAAAAATGAATCGGCGCGAAGAAACCGAATGAAACGATGACCAGCAACAGAGCGATAATCGCGTGTTGCCTCAGATCCGATTGCCTGTTCCACAGCGACCGAGAGTCGGATGCAGTGACGGTGATTGGCCGTTTAGCCGAGCGAGATTTTTTTTTGGCCATGTTTCCGCCCGATGGCGCGACAAGCTATTCGATTACTTTTGGAACGCGGAAGTACTTGCCGTCTGAATCGGGCGCATTGGAAAGCGCCTCGTCTCGGGAAGTCGGTTCCAATCGCGCATCATCACGAAGCACTTCCGAATCGATATGCACGTGAGACATCGGCTCGACATGCGACGTGTCGAGCTCTTCAAGCTTTCGGATGTACTTGAGAATTTTTTCGAGCTCACCCGCCATTTTCTCCAACTCATCATCGGAGAACCTGAGTCTCGCTAATTCTGCGATCTTTCGGACCTCATCACGCGAAATTGCCATTCGGATCTCATCATCGTGTTCGTAGTTCCGGTGTGCATTGAGGCAGGAATATACCTGTACCAAACATGGCATTCGAGCGCATCAGTTCCACTCCATATCAAACTGATCCTCGATTGCCCGATATACCTTTTCCATGAGTGCGGGTAACTCAGACCGCGTCGTTCCGCAAAGTGCGATCGGTTTACCAACGACGACGTGCACAAGACCCGGTCGTGCCAGATGTTTTCGCTCATTGAGCACGTCGTAGGCATCGAGTATTGTAACGGGTACGATTGAGACACCAGCCTCCAGCGCAAGAAGGAACGCGCCCTTCATAAAGGGTTGCAGTGCCCGCTCATAGGAACGCGCCCCTTCCGGATAAATGATCACGGAAGTCCCATTTCGGATTTGTTCTCCGGCCCGTTTGATGCTTTCGTAGGATCGCCTCGGGTTTGATCGGTCGACGAATACAGACGGCGAATAGCGAATGGCCTGGCCGAGAAACGGTACGCGGGCCAACCCGGCTTTTGAAACGTATGCAAATGGACACTTGATCGCCAGCGCTGCCAGTGGGATGTCCAGAAGAATCTGATGGTTGCATACAAATACATAGGATGCACTGCAATCGAGCTCATGTAAGTGTTTGCACGCGATGCGAATACCGATCCCCGCAAAGATTGATCGAGCCCAAAAATTGGTCCACCATCGAAATACGCCTCGGCGACGCACGATCAGTTGCGAAATCACGTATCCTGTCGCAGAGATCACCGTCATCAAGCTACCCCAGAACACGGCCCATATATAGAAAAGCCGATACCGGAAAAGGGGGCTGAGACCGGATTCGTCGGAGCCGGGTGCCGTCTTCTTCACAGGTGAAAATCAGGTTGAATGCAGTCATGAACTCCCCATTCGCGGCCTTGCTCCGCCGAAATACCGTTGGAGCACGTCGGATTACCTTGGATGGTACCTTTCGATTCCAATATTTTACATGCGACAGATGTTGCAGTTGACGTTTATCGAACCATGATCAAATCAGGTAAGCGAGCCGGTATTCTCCTGCTTCTGGCTCTGCTCTTCGCCGGCCAAAACGCCTCGGCACAGGTCCAGGCCCTCATAAAAGTCGGTATCAATGGATCAACTCTGAGAGGCAATACAAGTACGGATTTTTCACCGATTGTGCGGTTGTCCGGAGGAGCCGGTATATCATTTGAGCTTCGCAACGGATTTTATCTTCAGCCGGAAGTTCTGTACATCGTTAAGGGCGCCAAAGCTGACGGTATTATCCCCGGTAATATCCCGGGCGATTCTGTACGCGTGAAGGCGACCTTCGATTTGACGTATCTGGAAATACCGCTCCTGTTGGTCTACAAGTTCAATTCCGCGGGCATTCGACCCCATATTTTCGTCGGTCCCTCTCTGGCCGTCAAACTCGATGCTCAAATCAGATTCAGGGCAGCCGAGGGCGGTCCCGAGTTCAGGGAGGAGGATGAAACTGTCGAAGATCGCGATATCGGTCTCACGTTCGGAGCCGGTTTCGAAATCGACGTCGGAAGCGAGACGCTGTCCTTCGGGCTTCGAAGCACCCTGGGGTTTTCGAATGCTCGAACGAGGGACGATCTTCCGCTTCACAATACATCCGTGGGGCTCTACGCCGCTATTGTTTTTTGAGCCGTGCACATCGCGATAGGCCCGGAGAAACGTCCGCACAGTAAAGCGTTGTCGTGATTCCGCTTCGCACGAGTCGAGAAGCCTGCTCCAGAGCCCGCGCGCGCGCGACCTGCCTGAATAGTTCGGAGCGCTCCTCGAAATCCGTCGGTGTCATACGTTCATCGGATCCAACATGCACAAATGTGATTCCGGACGATTCAACAAGCTGTTCCACAGGCTTGACGTCCTCTCCCGTATCCGACAGGTAGACGACGGCCCGGATAGCCTCCGATGCCCAGGGTGGATGTTCAAGGAAAGCTTTCACTCCCGCATTCTCCGTCATCGATCCCGACCAGAGCGCGAACAGTACGCTGCGATGCAAAGGTCGCAACCAACTCTGCAAGGCGGACATCATTCTTGCGGACTCGAGAAGAGCCGCTGCTCCCGCGCCCAGGTCCGTACCGTCGGTCAGTTGAAGATTTCCGATCGTTCCATAACCGTCGAGACGCGCAGAAACAACCACGAGTTCATTCCTGAGCGACGGATCAGATCCGGTTAACATGGCCATAACGTTCATGGCCGACACCGCAGGAACGAATACGGCCGTTGTTTTCAACTCCGCCTCGTCGGGCAATCGGATTTCCGCACGGCGACTACGGGCAGAGCCTGTTAATCGGTCGAGAACATGCGATTGCACGAAAACTGAAACCAGGCCGGGAATTTGACGTGACGCGGGTTGCACCAGGAACGGACCCTCGGAAAGCACCGCTCGTGCCCCACGCTGCGCCAGCGTCGAGAGAAGGTCGTTTCCTCTTGCCGATTCCGGTAATCCGACGACCTTGCCGCGAACATCCATGTCCGGGCCTGGATTCCAAACCAGGGTTCCGAATCGAAGGCTGTCCGAGCCCGAGCGTGCATCTGGAAGAATATCCTCACCTGATACGAATAGCACAGTATCGCGGGCCAGGATGCGCAGCTCCGCAATGCCGGGCAGGTTAATCGACATTCCGTAGAAAGTGCTGAACTCATTTTCGATGACAGGCTGAAGCCCGTAGGATGCCAATCGTTCAGAGGCGTATCGCGCCGCCCGAGCAAATCCTATCGTACCGGTTGCCCGGCCGCCTGTCTCTTCCGAATTGAAATACAATAGATGGCCTGCCACGTTATTCGCTCGATAAACCGTGTCGACGGCAAGCACGTTTTGTGCGGAATCCTTCTGTACCGGAACCGGACTGCACGCGCTCAGACAGGTCCCAAGGAGGAACAGACAGCACGGGAAAACAGGAGCACGGCCGAAGCGCGTTGCCAGTCCCATTATTCTAAAACAAACCGTCGATTTGGTATGCTGTGTTTTTGCGGATGCGGTCATCAGTTCGTAGGATTCTTCAACGGAATCATCAAGGTCTCGCTATGCCAGGGAGAATCGGAGGTAAGATACTTTCTATCGTCAAAGTCGTTCGTCGCACTCAAAACCTTTCAGCGACGACCGCTGCATTGACACTCGGATCGATTACGACACTGTTCTTCCTTCCGATCGGTCTTTCAGCGCGCATCACGATGCTCGTTCCAAGCCTGCTCTTTTTCTCGCGCAAAATTTTCGTCTACGTTTATTCGAGAAATGCTACGGAGCGTCTGGAGCTTGAAGAGCAATTCGTGAGCCTCGGATCCGACCCGGAGCACTTGCGCGAAAGCCTCGCCGGCAGGAGTGATACGTGGAGTCGCTCTGCCATCGTACGAAGTGTGCGCGGCGCTGATTACCGTCCGCATATGGACGCCGCTCCCGCCAATGTGCTGACGAAAAAACTGGAACGTCATCTTCGACACGCATTTTCCGAAATGGTCCTTCCCAGACCGGGCATCGACCACGTCCTTCTGTCAATCTGGATTGCGAGCTGGGTCTATTTTGCCATTCTCCATCCATCACCGAGCGTGATTGCAGCTACGGTACTCATCATGACGGGCATGGCCCTGTTCACCGGCGTTATCTGGATCGAGCTGAACTTCAACCTGGCTGTTAGAGATCAGCGGAGTCGGATGTACGGTCTTTACTGGGATCTGGCCGAGTGGCTCATCGATCAATTGTCAGATATTAAGGACCGCGTCGCAGGCAATTCGTTGTATTGCCGCAAAGAACATTTTCGCGACAGTCCCTGGTTTACGACTTAAGCACGTCAGGACCTGTAAGAGAAAGCGGGCGGTCTCGCGTAGAGACCGCCCGCTTTCGGACGCTTACAACCGGGGTCGGTACTAGTTCTTCTGTCCTTTGAACTCGGCAGGCTTCTTGGCCCGCTCACGCACCCGCTCGCTGAAGCGTTGTAGCACTCGCTGAACGGCGTCTCTATTGGCTTGTAGCAGATTGGTCCTGTACGGATTCTCGGAGCGCGTCAACAGCGGCTCGATAAGCTCGGCCTGCAATACGATGATAAGTTCCTTCTGCGTTTCCGAACGCACCGAACGGCCAAAGAGGTAACGAAGTCCAAAGAACCACGGCGGAAGGTCTTTCAGCACCGGTATGCCGGATCGTGACATTACTTCGTCCGTGCTGTAAAGACCCGCGATAACGGTCTGCTCCCCGTCGAGCAGCAGAACCTGTGTCGTCGCCTGATTCCGGTCGATAATGATACCTGACGGCGAAGGTCGACCGCTGGACTTCTCAACCTTTACGTCTAGATGGATGAATTCCAGCTCCGGTGATCCAAGTGTGTCGGCTAGGGGCACCGTAATCAACGTGGGGGTGACATCGATAATGATACCCGTCTTGAAGAACTGAATTACGGCGTTGCCGGAAAAATCGCGTACCTGCACCGGAACGTCGGATCCAACCTGGGTGCTGCCGAGCTGGCCGCTCATAACCGTTATCGACGGACTAGAAATCGTTTCTCCAAGTCCAAGTACTTCAGCCAGGCGGATAAACGAATTGATGTCCCTGAAGTCGACCTGGTTCGGAGAAATGAGATAGTCGTTGTCCGGGATCAGCTTGTTAGAATTCAGGAAGAAACTGATCCCCTCGTCCTGATCCTGGCCGCCCAGCCCGCCACCCTGCTGTCCACCCTGACCACCCTGCTGGGATTGGCCGACGATAACGCTCCAGTCGAGCCCGAAGTCCTTCGACACGGTGTGATTGATCTCAAACAGAATCGCGTTGATTCTAATCTCTCGTGTGTCGAGTGTTGCCCTAGGTCCCGTCAGACCGGTCACCACGGCTCCACCTTCAGCCGTTCTCAAGGCTGCTTCAGCGTCCAGAATCAGGTTGTCTTCCGGCGCCGCCTCTACCATGAAGAACTGCTCCGTCTCGCGATACTGAAGATTGTT
>CAZGOS010000023.1:0-13967 GCA_964527795.1 uncultured Rhodothermales bacterium
TATGACCCTGATATTCACCGCCCTCATTACATTACTGGTGCTACTGTTGCCGTCTGCACCGCTAGGCTGATATAAACGATCAATCCATGTCAGAACCTGAAACGAATATTCTGTCCAACGAGATGGAAACGTCTCAAACCCTGTCCATCCTTTTGCTCGGTACCGAAGAATCTCGATTAATCGAAATTGCCGACGTACTGAGACCCCTGTCGGACCGAGTAACGCTGCAACCGGTACTGCGGGCTACGGAAGAAAGCCGCGTTGCCGAATCCTTTCGCCTGATCGTGGTCGGAGACGTAGAAAAAGAAACGATTGAGCAGCTCGGTGAGATTGTTTCGAGGAGCGACAAGAGTGTGCTCACGCTGGCTTGTCTTCCCCACAAAGATGTGCCCGAAAATCTTGGCGCGCTGTTGACAAAAGTCGATGATATTCTGCTGCATCCTGAGGAACTCGCACTTCGGCTTCCTTTTCTCGAGCAGCGTCTGATTTATCGCGAAAAAAGTGAACTTCTCAATCGTGCGATTCTTGAGACCATTGTCGACGGAATTGTAACCATCGACGGCGACGGCATCATTACGTCGTTCAATCCCGCCGCTGAAAAAATATTCGGTTATACGGCTTCTGAAACCGTCGGCAAGAGTGTCTCGATTCTGATGCCGGACCCCTATGCCGAGGACCATCAAAAGCACCTTAAACAGTATCAGCACACCGGAATCGCTAGAATCATCGGAATCGGCAGGGAAGTGGTGGGTGTTCGGAAGAACGGAGAACATTTTCCGATGGACCTGGCCGTCAGCGAAGTCACTACCGATGGACAAATCCTGTACACCGGTGTGGTACGGGACATTACCGAGCGGCGCCAGTTGGAGCACGAAATTCTGCGGATCAGCGAAGCAGAACGTCGGAGTATTGGTCAGGATCTTCATGATGGTCTGGGCCAGATGCTCACGGGAATTGGACTCATCGCCCAGAGTCTCGTCGCGCGTCTCGAAGAAGAGGGATCGGATTATGTCGATGATATGTTCGAGGTTACCGATCTCATCAAGGAAGCAGACCGCAATGCAAGAAATCTTGCGCGCGGTCTTGTGCCGGTCGAAATTGATGAGAATGGACTCGGCAATTCATTGCAGATGCTCGTGGAAAACGTCGAACAATTATTCGGAATTAACTGTTCATTCCAGAGAAAAGGGACTTTCCACCTGCAGGACACGAGCGCCATCACAAATTTATATCGAATCGCCCAGGAATCGGTCAGCAACGCCATCAAACACGGGCGCGCGGAAAACGTTGAAGTGCTGCTATTGTCAAACAGTAACATGTATCAGTTGATCGTAAAAGACGATGGAATCGGCTTTCCGGAAACGCTGCCTGAAGACCGTGGTATGGGTGTACCCATTATGAAGTACCGGGCACGAGTAATAGGTGCCACGCTCGAGATCAAGGCCGGTCTTCGCGGCGGTACGACCGTAACATGTATCTTATCCTCGTAAGAGCGCCGACTCTGAGACCTGAACAACGACGAACCAAGGGAAGGGATGACAAAGGTATTGATCGTAGACGATCACCCCCTCATGCGGAAAGGCCTGATAATGTCGCTCGAAGCCGAGCCGGACATCCAAATCTGCGGGCAAGCGTCGAACGCGGAAGAGGCTCTCAGTATAGCGGAAGCGGAAGAACCGGATCTGGTGATCGTTGACATTTCCCTTCCCGGAATGAGTGGACTGGAGCTGATCAAGCATATGCATGCCATCCGTCCCAGCATTTTAACGCTCGTAGTGTCACGCCACGATGAATCGCTCTATGCGGAAAGGGCGATACGCGCCGGGGCACGAGGCTACGTAATGAAACTGGAGGCGGGAAAAGTCATGATGAAAGCCGTGCGGCGGGTGCTGAACGGTGGCATCTATGTCAGCGAAGAGATCAATGAACGACTGTTGATGGGTCTCGCGTCGGGGCAGGGTACGGTAGCTCAGTCGCCGTTTGACGTGCTCAGCGATCGAGAGCTCGAGGTATTCGAACTCACGGGAAGGGGTTACGGGACGCGTGAGATTGCAGAACGACTTCATCTTTCCGTTAAAACGGTAGAATCGTACCGCGCCCGAATAAAGAACAAACTGAACCTCTCGAGCGCTGCTGAATTGATGCAGCACGCAGTTCAGTGGGTTGAAGGAGAGGGAGCGGGTTAGCTGCCCTGAAAGGCGGCTGTCCGCGCCGTGTAAGGTATCGCCCCACACAATGACACGCGCTGATCCGGTCAATCAGGCTGTTGTAGTCATCTTTTCTTGAAGGCAGTGTTAAAGTCATGTTAAATGACACCTGTCGCGATCACAGAATGATGACAACGCTTGGAGCAAAGCGCCAATTGATCGGACTGTCAAATGGGTTGTCCAATCCCTGGGATGTTCGCGAAGCACTCTATCCGATGCAGGGCACGAATAAGGACCGCCTGCGTTTTCTGCTCCACTATGCGGTGCTGGCACCATCGATTCACAATACGCAACCGTGGCTGTTTCGTGTATCGAGCAACGAAGTGGTCTTGATCGCTGATCGAAGTCGCGCCCTTCCAGTCGTGGACCCGGACGACCGGTACCTGATCATGAGTTGTGGTGCAGCGCTCATGAATCTGCGAATAGCCATGAGATGGTTTGAATTTGATCCCATTGTCCGAACATTTCCTGAATTGACGGAACCAGATATTCTGGCGGCAGTCAGGGTGCGAAAAGGTGTGCCACCCTCGGACGATTTGACCGGACTCTTTCGGTCGATTAAAAGACGGAGAACCGTCAGGAAACTGTTTGAGAGCCGTGATCTGTCAACGGAGCAGTTCGTGGACCTTGAGACCGAAGCCGCCATGGAAGGAGTTCAACTCAGCACGGTTACCCGAACAGACCTGCGCCGAGAGATCGCCACAATAGTTTCTGAAGCAGATCGTCGGCAGCGTGAGAGTAAAAACTTCCGGCGCGAACTCGCTTCGTGGATTCATCCGAATCGCTCGAGAAGCAAAGACGGCTTGCCGAGATCGCGAACGACTGTCCAGGAGGCGTTGTCTGAGCCTGGCCCGCTCACCGTCCGCACATTTGACAGAGGGGATGGGAGAGCCGCGAGAGAAGAACAACTGGTCTCCGGATCTCCAGCCATCGCCGTTCTGACAACCGACGCCGACCGTCCGGTCGATTGGCTGGCGGCCGGTCAGGCGCTCGAACGTTTGCTTCTTCGTGGCACGGCACTGGGTTTGTCGTTTTCATTTCTGAATCAACCTATCGAAATGCCCACGTTTCGAAAGCGGATTTCAGACGTGATTAAATCAAAGAGAAGACCTCAGGTTATTCTGCGAATAGGATTTGCCCGACGTACCCGTCCATCTCCGCGCCGTCCACTATCCGATGTGCTCGTTCATCCGGGCTATACACCCTGAGAAAAGCGGTAAGCCTCAGGGTCGAAATCAGACCTCGGAGTCCACAACGAACTTCATGATGAAGTCGTGCATGAGATGGTCCACTTCCGTCGTTTCGGCGAGAGAATCCAGAATATCCTGGAAAGCTTTTTCGTTCGGCATCACGGTCAGATAGAATCGGCGATACCGAATGATGCGCTCCCGTTCCCGATGCGCATCCAGTTCACTGTGGAATTGGGTAGCATACATCGGACTATCCGCCATGCAAAAAGCCTCATACGATTGCGTTTCGCTGACTGCGAGCTCAACGCCTCCCGGTGGTAATGTGATGATTCGGTCGTGGTGGCCCATATTTGCCAGAAATCTTTCCGGATAGTCGCCGAATAGCCGGTCTTCCTTGCCCGCCTCGGTCAGCATGACTGGATGGCACCCCATTTCGGCGAGAGATGGATCGTGAATGACTTCTCCGCCGAGCGCACGGGCCATAATCTGATGACCCCAGCACGAGCCAAATGTGGGAAATTTTTCCAGGTGAGCTTCGCGAACGAGCTCGAGCATTCCCGGCGTCCAATTATAGTCGTTTGTCGCGGAATATTCGCCGGCGCCCCCAATGAACAGGGCGTCGTAGGGGTGCAGAACATCCAGTGACGGAATTGTGTGGGCCAGATTCAGGCTGTCGAGCTGATGCCTTTCAAGCCGGGTGCGTTCGAGAAAGCACTCCTGCTCCTGGATTTCCATATCCGGCGTATCTCGAGCCTGAATGAGGAGAGCCCGTATTTCTCGAAAAGATTTTCCCACTAAAGATCAAACTGTTGCATTAAATGGTCTGGAACTTACGAATTACGATGCGTGTGCAAATAGATCAGAAAAATCGTCTTTCAGGAGTCGGTAAAGCCTGTGTAACGGAAGCCCCATCACATTATAAAAATCGCCCTGAATTCCGGTTACAAAAAGCGCCCCTCGATCATCCTGGATTCCGTATGCGCCCGCTTTATCCAATGGTGATCCCGACTGAACGTAGTCCTGAATTTCTTCGTCGCTGAGCGTATCGAAAGAAACTGTAGTTGATTCGACGGCTGTAGAGATGCGTTCTGTCGCATCGTGTACCAGGGCGATACCCGTCAATACCGTATGTGACCGTGCGCTTAATTTATTAAGCATGCGATATGCAGACTCCGGCCCGTCGGGTTTTCCGAGCGTTTCATCATCCAGAAGTACGGTCGTGTCGGCGCCCAGTACAAGACACGATGGCCTGGAGGCGGCGACGAATCGGGCTTTTTCACGTGCCAGACGAACGACCATCTCCGACGGTGTTTCTCCGTCCGCGGCCTGTTCCACTATTTCCGCTCTTTGAGTCTCGAAAGGGATATCCAGAGTCGAGAGCAGGTGATGACGGCGCGGAGAACCGGAGGCTAGAATGAGAGGAACGGAGAGGATCACAATCTTTGAGTCAGCTGGGGGATTGTCTGGAATGCAGGCCCTGAAACACGAGAAGGAAGCCCCAGATCCCCATGAAGATCCAGTTCCACAGATCGCCGTAACGGGCGTAGAATGTGGTTCCGGTAAAAAGAGGTACGTCGTACACACGCGACGCCCGCGTGAGATAACCTGTTTGATCAATAATTCGGCCATCGGCACGAATGTATCCTGATAGTCCGTCCACGCTGACCTGAACTATGGATCGAGCAACTTCCGCTGCCCGGAATTTTCCGAAGGCCAGGTGCTGTGCGGACGCACGATTGTTTTGCCACCAACCGTCTTGTGTGAGCACGAAAAAAACTTCGCTTCCTCCAGCGACGAGTCGTCGCCCATACGCGGGGAAAATGCTTTCAAAACAGATGAGAACCCCGATTCTGATACCATCGATCTCCATCACCGATGGACCGTCTCCGGGTACGTATCCGCTCACGCCACCTGCCGGGGTTGCCAGTACGCGCATGAACGAGAACACATTTGAAAATGGAACGAACTCCGCGAACGGAACAAGAATATTTTTTGATGCGACATGCACGGTCCCGTCCTGCCCAATCAGGACGGCGCTGTTTCGAAATACGGGCCGACCGGAATTTGCGCCTGACGCTGTCGTCGTCGTTGTGATGGCCCCGGTAAGCAATGCGACTTGATGCTTCGACGTCCAATCAGACATTTTTCGTATTACCTCTGATTCTTCAATGCCGGCGGGAAGAACCGGAAGCGCTGTCTCAGGCCATACAACCATGTTTACGGCGGCGTCCGTTGTATCGAGCAGCACGGTACTCGCGGAAAGAAGAGTGTCAACGCGTGCCAGGTCGTGTACGTTCGCCCACGATGAAGGCGAAATACCCGGTTGAAGGGAAGCGATCGTCAGACTGCGGGTGGCAATAGCGGGTTGGGTAAACGCGCCCATAAGGCTGAGCACCGTAGGAAAACCGGCCGCCGCAAAGAAATATCTCCACCTGGATGTCCCTGACGAAAAGAAAACCTGTGCCAGGCAAAGATTGGCAAGTATTATAAATGTGGATACACCGGGCGCGCCGATCCAGGCCGATGCCCGTACCGTCAGATCGACCGTTGACTGTGAATGTGCCAACGCGGACCAGGGCATCGGAACGGGTCCCGATCGCAGGAAATATTCAAGAAGCAGCAGAAAAAGCCCACCCGCCCATGCCGCATTAATGCCTGGCCAACGCAGCGTGACACGAGATGCCAAACCGAACGGAACCGAAAGGCACAGCGTAAGAGCCAGCCATGCCAGTGCCGAGATGAGGGCGGTATCGGCCCGCTCGTGAAAAAGAGGCCAACTGAAAGCAACGACATACGTGGCCAGGAAAAACAACCAGGCGTTGATAAAGGAATCTCGGCTGTTGAGCAGCCTTGTCCCGACAAGGAGAGGTACGAGGGCTACCCAGGCGAGTGGAAAAAGGCCTGTTGGCGGATATGAAAAGCCGAGTGCCAGACCTCCCAGAAGCGAGAAAAGCCGAAAAGCCGTCACTCGCTTCTGTTCTATCCTGTTCACGGTATGCATCGTATCTGCCATTTGACTCCTCCACCCGATAAAGGGTACTTTCCATCCACCTCGAGCCGGTCCTGTAATTCTTCCATGATCACCCTCACCATTTGCAATCACAAGGGCGGAACAGGAAAAACGACAACCAGCATGAATCTTGCCGCGGCGTTTGGCATGACGGGGCACCGGGTACTGGTCGTGGATCTGGATCCTCAAGGTTTTCTCACGCGCATGATGGGGCAGGCTGAAGGTGCCCCAGGTCAATCTTCACTCGTTCTGTTTTCAGAAAATATCCGATTCGAAACGTTACCCATCTCAAAGCTGAATACGTTTGATCTGATTCCGTCCTCGCCTGCTCTTTCGACTGCTCTGCGGCGGCTTACGAAGCCGACCGATGTGTTGTGGTTGAAAGAAATCACGGAAAAGCTGGAAGAGCACTACGATTTATTGCTGTTCGATACGGCTGCGGCAGTGACCGTATTCAGTCTGAACGCGCTTGTCGCCGGCGATTATGTGCTCATACCGGTACTTCCGGAGTACCAACCGGTGATCGGTGGAGAACAGACGTATCAGACGGCACAGGTTGTGCGGAAACGACTGAATCCCGACCTGGCCGTGCCCCTTTTTTTGCTGACGATGGTCGATGGTCGGAAGAAAAATCATCTGGTTTACCGAAAGTATCTCCGAGACCGGCATGAGGAGCGTGTACTCAACAGCATCATTCGTACATGCACAACGCTTTCACTGTCATCAGAAAATGGTGCCACTGTATTTGAATCGAATCCGAGGGCGCGAGGATCGATTGATTATGCCGGCGCAGCGGACGAATTGATGCAACGATTTATTTCGGAACAGAAGCCTTCTGCCGCCTCTTTTGAAGATGCTGCCGTCGAAGCGCCGTCCGAAGACGCTTCCCACCCTACTCTATGACAAGAAATTTCGTCAAGCTCGCTGTTTCGGTACTGGCGCTGACCGGATATTTCATCCTCCTCAACATGCGGCTACTGGGCTCGCTGTCCCTGGGCCCTCTGCTCGAGCCCGTGAACGGTCTGTACAGAACGGCAACAAAAGCCGACAATCACGGATCCAACCGTTTGGAACTCACCATGTTGGACGATTCGGTTCAAGTTATACGTGATGAGCGTGGTGTTCCCCATATTTTTGCCACATCGGATCGGGATGCTACGATCGCACTCGGGTTCGCCGTTGCCCAGGACCGACTTTTCCAGATGGACTTCATCGCCAGAGTGACGTCCGGAAGACTCGCAGAGGCAATGGGACCCGGGGCGATTCAATCGGATCGTTTTTTCAGGCACAACGGCATGCGCCGAACCATGGAGAAACATGCCGAGTGGCTGCAGACCAAAAAAGACCTTCAGTATCAACTCATCACGTGGTACCAGGCCGGAGCGAATGCGTTTATCGATTCACTCGCGCCGGAAGATGACCCGTTTGAATTCAGGCTTCTCGGGTATCGACCGCAGCGGCTGCAGTTATCCGATGCCCTGTCCGTCCTGTTGTATATGAACTACGACCTCTCGTTTTCGAGTCACGATCGCGCATACGGGCAGATGCAGGAAGTGCTCTCCGCAGGAGAGTACGAAAAACTGTTTCCCCGGTTTTCGAAATACGTAGTACCGATTGTTCCAGACGATAGTGAGAGAGACGGCGCTTCAAGAGACTCGTATGTCGGGGATGAGCATAATCGACTGCTTCACCGTGAGGAAGCAGTCTCGAATGGGTCCGGTTTCGATCTCAATACTCGTGCCCTGTTCGAAGGATTCAGGGAAGGAAAAGGATCGAACAACTGGGCTGTCGACGGGAATCACTCAACTACCGGTTATCCGATACTGGCAGGTGACATGCATCTCAATCTCTCGCTTCCCTCGATCTGGTATGAAGCGCACCTGGTGACTCCCGAAATGAACGTCTACGGCGTAACCATCCCTGGTGCACCCGTGATCGTTGAAGGCATCACCGAGCAGTCGGCATGGGCGTTTACCAACACCGGCTCCGATCAAATCGACTTCTACGATCTGCAGCTTACGGACGACGGTACAGGCTATGTGGTGGACGGCGTCGTCGAGCCGCTCGAGATTCGAATCGATGCAATTCAAGTAGCGGGTCAAACACCGGTTCCGGACACCTTGTACTGGTCTCGATTTGGCCCTGTTCTTATGGAGGGCGAGCGCGCAACGGCCGTTCGCTGGGTGGCTCACGATACGTCCCGAACCATGCTCGCCATCTGGCAAATGGGGCATGCTCGGACCTATGAGGAATTTGAAGAAGCTACGCGCTTATGGGACTCACCCATGCAGAATATTCTTTACGCCGATCGTAGCGGTACGATTGCTATTCGCTCGACCGGATATCTGCCGCTGCGCGGAGGCAACGATGGTGTGAGGGAGCAGGACGGGACCACACGCGAGCATGAGTGGATCGGACGGGTTCCTTTTGACGAGCTTCCCGCCTGGCGGAATCCACAGCGGGGATATCTCACGTCGACCAATCAACAACCCGCTTCGGAAAATTATCCATACTATCTGGGCCATGACTGGCGATCTGCATACCGTTCGCTTCGAATCGATTCGTTGCTCAGTGGTTCGGCCGTACACTCGGTCGATGACATAAAATCCTATCAGGCCGATGTGTATGCCGTGCAGGCCGATCTCTTTCTGCCACTGCTCGAATCGGTCGATGGCCTCTCGGACAAGGCTCGATTGATACGTTCACTCCTGCTTGACTGGGATCGAAACACCGGCATCGACCAGATTGAGCCCGTTCTTTTTGACGCTTATCTGAGCGAGTTGCAACAGGAGGCCTGGGATGAATCATTTTTTCAGAATATTCGAATGCCTTCCACCCCGCGTCTCGCTCGCTTGATGTCGGAGGAGCCTCAATCCATCTGGCTGGACCGCGATGATACGGAGGCGCGCGAAGATGCACAGGCGCTCATGAGGCAGGCGCTTGAAAAGGTGGCGGACGAGTACACGGCATCCATTGAGGCAGATCGTCAGTCTCTGCTGTGGGGCGAGCAGCATAAACTCGTTATCCGACATATTACGCGTTCGGAAATGCTCCGTCCGATCTGGCGCGGCCCATTCGCCTATCCCGGATACCGCCAAACACTGTCGCCGGCTGAGAACAGAATGACTACGGAGAGTGCGTCATGGCGAGTCGTTGTTGATTTCTCGACAGAACCACCGAGCGCCTACGGTGTGTACCCGGGCGGACAAAGTGGAAATCCGTTCTCCACTCATTACGACAGGCACATTGAAACGTACCTGAACTTCGACTACTATTCGCTCTTTCTTCCAGAGGCGCCGGGCGATTTTGAAGGGCGTGACGTGTTGCATTCGTTGGCTCTGAGCCCCGCAAGCTCGGATTAGTTATCCCGCAATGAATTCCAGAAACAAGTAATGTCATCGACCGAGCAACATTTTTCGAGTCGTCTTGGATTGATACTCAGTGTGCTGGGTATTGCGATCGGGACTGGAAACATCTGGCGATTCCCCAGAATTGCTGCACAGAACAGCGGGGATGCAGGAGCCGGTGCCTTTCTCGTAGCGTGGTTGATTTTCCTGCTGATCTGGTCCATTCCGCTCATCATTGCGGAGTACGCCCTCGGTCGCAAAGGAAGGATGGGTGTGATCGGAACCATCTCCAAAATTGCCGGGGAGAAATTTGCCTGGATGGGTGGATTTATCGGATTCGTTGCCACGGCCATCATGTTCTACTACTCCGTGGTCGCCGGGTGGTGCATCTACTATTTCTCCCAGATGATCATGAATCCTCTTCCGTTGTCGATGGAGTCGTCTCAGGCTATCTGGGACGGCTTTCAGGGAGGAGGAGGACCGGTGCTTTTCCATGCCCTCGCCATGGGGATCGGGGTCGTTGTTGTATTGAGGGGAGTACGCTCCATCGAACGCGCGAACAAATTTCTGATACCTACGCTGTTCGTAATCGTTCTGGTTTCCGTCGTCAGAGCCGTGACGCTCGATGGCGCCTCCGAAGGAATCGCTTTCCTGTTCACACCCGATTGGGCTACGCTACGGGATCCCAGGTTGTGGATAGAAGCACTTACGCAGAATGCATGGGACACAGGTGCCGGGTGGGGTCTGATACTGACGTACGGGGCCTACATGCAAACGAAACACGGTGTCGTAAAAAATTCTTTCATCACCGGATTCGGAAACAACACCGTATCGCTTCTCGCGGCACTTATGATTTTCGGGACGGTTTTCGCCACGCTCGGAGCAGAAATGAACAAGGCGGAAATCCTGAACGTGATGCAGACGAGTGGCCCGGCCGCAACCGGTCTCACGTTCATCTGGATGCCCCAACTATTTGCCAAAATGCAGTTGGGCGGCACGCTGGCTATCTTTTTCTTCCTCGGATTGTCGTTCGCGGCGTTCAGTTCACTCATCGCCATGATTGAGCTCTCGTCACGCATGTTGGTGGATCTGGGTCTGTCTCGAAGGACGGCGGTCACCTCGATCGGCGTGATCGGTTTTTCTCTGGGTATTCCCTCTGCGATAAACCTGACCATATTCGAAAATCAGGATTTTGTCTGGGGTGTCGCGCTGATGATTTCCGGAGCTTTTATAGCGTACTCAGTCATACGATATGGAGCTTCCGCGTTCAGAAAAGAGGCGGTCGATACTGTTGAAGGCGATTGGAAAGCAGGTCCGGGGTGGGCGCTGCTTATTAAATTCCTCATACCCGTTGAAGCTCTCATTCTACTTGGCTGGTGGCTCTGGCAGGCGGCCACCGAATATGCGCCCGACACATGGTATAATCCCTTCGAACCACTCAGCGTGATGACCTGTCTGGTGCAGTGGACGGTTATCATGGCTATTTTTATCGCCCTCAACCGCAGGCTTAACAGGCGAATGTTTCCTGGTTTGGCGTAGCCGAGGTTTTCGCCTCAGTATATCAAGATGGGTGCACAGCACAAACCGTTGGTTCGACTTCTTTTTGTATGCATGGGGAACATCTGCCGAAGTCCGTTGGCCGAGGGTGTTTTTCGAGCCGCGGTAGAGAAACGGGGATTGATGCACGCGTTTGAAATCGATTCGTCCGGTACCGGATCCTGGCACGTCGGACATCCCCCGGATCGCCGGATGCAGGAAACGGCCCTGAAACATGGCGTATCGCTTGACGGTCAGCGCGCCCGACAATTCCAGCGAGTGGATCTGGAGCAATTCGATCACATATTCGTCATGGATCGAGACAACCTTCATGATGTGTTGCTTTTCGATGACGACAGTCGATTTTCTCACAAGGTTCGCCTGTTCAGAGAAGTCGACCCGGAGCCGGGAGACTACCAGGTTCCGGATCCTTACTATGGGGGCGCCGATGGCTTCGATCGCGTGTTTGAAATCGTCGATAGAACAGCAAATGAGCTTCTCGACAGATTGATGGAAGAATATCAGATGTCGTGAAGACGGCGGATCATGCTTTCCGACGAACTAAGAGAATGTGTCGAAACCCTGCTTGGAGGGCGTCTTCTTCGCATCGAATCAGTCTCTGGTGGATGCATCGGAAACACCGGACGACTCTTCACGGACAACAATTCGTACTTCGCGAAGTGGGGCGCGTCACACGTATCCAGGACGTTTCCGGCCGAGACAAGAGGGCTTGACGAACTTAGAGTTTCGACGTCCGGCATCCGGATTCCACAATTGATCGGAACATGCAGCCTGGCCGATGGCACGGGTATCCTGTTACTGGAATGGATCGACTCGCGTGCGATGACATCGGCAACGTGGGCTTCGCTGGGTCGTGGCCTGGCTGAGCTACATAGATGTACGACGGATCGCTTCGGGTTCGAAGCGGATAACTATATAGGCTCCTCTGTCCAGAAAAATCACAAAAATGACAGCTGGCCGGTATTTTTCCGCGAAAACCGCCTTCTCTTTCAGGCTGATCTGGCACGCGCCAATAATCTATGGAGCACGTCCTGGAACAGTGGATTTGACAGACTCTGCCGGAATCTTGAAGAGCTGCTTCCCGGAAACCCGGAGGCGTCTCTGGTGCACGGCGATCTGTGGGGAGGTAACGTTCTGGTCGATACGGCCGGGATTCCCGTGTTACTGGACCCGGCCGTTTATTATGCACACCGGGAAGTGGATCTGGCCATGTCGTCTCTGTTTGGCTCCTTTCCAGACAACTTCTATCGGGCTTACGAGGCGGAATGGCCACTCGAACACGGATACGATTCCAGGAAGGAGATATATAATCTCTTTCACCTGATAAATCATCTGAATCTGTTCGGGACCACTTATGCGTCGTCGGTGCAGTCCGTGCTTGCGCAATTCTGAACTACGATGCAGCCGAACCGATGCGATCAATAAAATCGACAACTGAATCAGGATCAGACAGATCGTCCAGAAGGAGATCAGCTCCAAACGGCTCAAGTTCGCATCGCTCAAAGAATCCTGTGCACACGCCAATACTGTAAGCACCAAAGTCCTTCGCACATACAATGTCGCTGGGCGTATCCCCGATGATGACGGTAGAGCTGCCGTAAAACGTATATCCCGACATGGATTTCGCCCTCGATGCCGCAACCTCGGGTAATTGATTGCGATTGTCTTCGTCGCTTCCGAAGGCCCCAAATGTGAAGTATGAGCCCAAACCCGCCGCATGAAGCTTCAGATAGGCGGTATCCTGAAGATTTCCCGTCAACAGCCCAAGAACGACGTCACCGCGGGTGTGGAGACGTCTTATCAGCGACTGAACGCCCGGCAGAACGGTGATCGCAGACGGCGTCAGTTTCCTCATCATGACACTGATGTACGTATTCAGGCAGTCATCAACTACATCTTCTATGCGTGATTCCGAGAGACCGGCGGCGGAGAGTAAATCCCGCATGATGGCCGGATCCGTTCGACCGGCGAACGAAATTCCGTCCGTGACGATTTGAACCCCGCACACCAGTTCCAATGCCTCGGATACCGCGGCGAGTCCGGCGCCTCGAGACGTAATGATCGTTCCATCGATATCGAAGAGCACGAGTTTCAATTCGGAATGAAGTCTATATTCGAGCGTACAATACGTACACTTGATAGCTCAATCCAACCGGAACGGTGAATCCGTTTGATCTTCGTGTCGAATCTCATCTACGGGCTCCGCACGACCTGGTCCGGCGTATAGTCGATTTGGAAAATTCAGAATCAAGACGGGGGAGTCTTCCAGATTCTGATAGGCGTGTACGATTCCAGGTGGAACGACAGCGACCACGGGATTTCCTTCACCGACCTCAATAGTTGTTCGAATACCGTACGTCGGTGAGTTTCTCCTTGCATCCCAGAGATAGAGCTTCATTCGACCGGCAATAAATGCGAATATGTCTGTCTGCTCCCGGTGTTCGTGAGGACCACGCACGACATGAGGATCCGTCACGGAGACGTATCCCATGGCAGGATGAAGGTCCACCGGTAATTCATCCGTTCGGAAAAGTTCGGCCAGCCAGCCTCTGTCATCCGCGTACTTTCCGATCGGAATGATCCGACAGTCTTCGATATGTCCTTCGTGCCAGGTCATTCTGTACGCGACGATTCAAGTTCGTCGTAGGTGAGGTCC
>CAZGOS010000023.1:14067-22829 GCA_964527795.1 uncultured Rhodothermales bacterium
TGTCGTCTTCAAATCTTGGAACGCCGTAGCGCTCCGGATCATGAACCTCCTTCAGCAAAACACGTGCACGGCTTTTGCATGCGTCCACATCGGCCAGATACGCTCCGGCGTCTTCATCGAAGTCCGTCGAGAGAATATTGTCGCCGAGAACGACGGTGAAAGCATCCTGTCCGGTAAAGTTTTCACACAGAGCGATTGCCTGCGCAATGCCCCCCGGCTCATCCTGTACGCGATACGTCAAGTCGACACCGAATCGAGTGCCACTGCCGAGAAGGTTTACCACGTCCCCCATATGTTCCGGGCTCGTCACGATTGCGAGCTCTTTAATTCCAGCGCGCCGGAGCCGCACGATCGGGTGGTAAATCATCGGGTACTTCCCGACAGGCAGTAAATGCTTATTCGTGACTCGGGTCAGCGGGTACAGTCTGCTTCCGGTTCCACCGGCAAGTACAATTCCTTTCATGGAAAAAGATTTGGGATTATGCGAAGAGATCCTTCAGACCTGTTCATCTGTGTCCAGACGATCACCGTACATGCGATCGTAGTAATTCCGGTACGTTTCGGTATGAACACTCTGCATCCATTCGGAGTTGGACAGATACCACTTTACAGTATACTCCAGAGCGTTCTCCAGAGAGTGTGCCGGCTTCCAACCCAATTCACTCTCTATTCGAGTCGTATCAACCGCGTAACGAAAATCATGCCCGGGACGGTCATCAACAAACCGAATTAATTTTCTACCCGTTCCGGGCGACCTCTCCAGAACCGTATCCACAAGATCAACGATCATTTCCACCAATCGAAGGTTGGGAACTTCGTTTTTTCCACCTACGAGATAGGTTCCACCGCTCGTTCCCCGGCGAAGGATCAAATCAAGCGCTTCGCAGTGATCGGCTACATACAGCCAATCTCTGACGTTGTCACCTTTCCCGTACACAGGGATCGGTTTTTCGTGCACGGCATTTGTTATGACGAGGGGAATCAGTTTCTCCGGAAACTGATAGGGGCCAAAATTATTCGAGCAGTTCGAGATTACTATGGGCAACCTGTACGTTTCGCTATAGGCCCGTACAAAATGGTCGCTCGAGGCTTTCGACGCGGCATAAGGTGAGCGAGGCGAGTACGGCGTCTGCTCGGTGAACTCTCCCGATAAACCTAAAGAACCAAACACTTCGTCTGTAGAGACGTGGTGAAAGCGAACGGCATCTTCCGGGCGGGCCGCCGGCCAATGTTTGCGCGCCGCTTCCAGTAGAATCGCGGTTCCGATTACGTTGGTTTGAACAAACGACAGGGGATTTTCTATTGAGCGATCAACGTGGCTCTCTGCGGCAAAATGCACAACGGTCGAAAATCGAAAGCGGCTGAAGAGATCATCTACAAGATCAGCATCTGCGATATCGCCTCGTACAAACTGATAATTCTCGGATGATTCGAGTTCAACCAGGTTTTCGAGGTTCCCCGCATAGGTCAACAGATCGAGATTCACGAATTGCACGCCGGTGTATCTCCGGACCATTCGATGAAGATAGTTGGAGCCGATAAATCCAGCTCCTCCGGTGACTAATATCGAACTGGGAGAATGATTCAATGATCAGGTCCGGTGTTGAGTTGCGGGTTTGCGAAAAGGTATGCATGTAAGTCAAATACGAGGTTCGGTTCCATCGTTGTCTCGACTGTCTTGTGAGTGGGTCTTTTCATAGCTTGCCGCGCCCAATCTCGTTCAAAGAATGACTGCTTCAAAACGCACGCTCTACCTGCTCGACGCCATGGCCCTGGCGTACCGGGCCCATTTCATTTTTATCAGCCGTCCTCTGATCAATTCCAAGGGGCAAAATACGTCTGCCACGTATGGTTTTACCGCTGCACTCCTCAAACTGATTGAGGATCACAATATTGAGAATATGGTCGTCGTGTTCGACGCACCCGGCGAAGGGGGTACTTTCAGAGACGATCTCTATCCCGATTATAAAGCCCATCGAGATCCGCCTCCCGAGGAGTTGATCTCGAATCTGCCACGCATAAAAGAGATCGTGAAGGCACTCGACATCCCCGTCGCGGAGGTTGAGGGCGTTGAGGCTGACGACGTGATCGGCACGCTCGCCCGGCAGGCTGAAAGAGATGGGGCCGACGTAGTGATCGTTTCCCCCGATAAGGATTTCCAGCAATTGATCAGCGACAGGATTTGTCTGTTCCGGCCTGCGTATCGCGGAGAGTCGTTCGATCCGGTAACCGTGAGCTCGTTCAAGGAAAAATTCGGACTGAATCCGGAGCAGTTCATTGATGTTCTGGCTCTGATGGGGGATTCGGCGGACAACGTTCCCGGCGTTCCTGGAATCGGCGAGAAGACGGCTTTGAAACTACTGACTGAGTACCAGACACTCGAAAACGTTCTGGAACATGCTGAAGAGATAACAGGAAAACGAGCGCGCGAGGGTCTGCTCAATCATTCGGACAGCGCTATTCTGAGCAAGCAGCTCGTCACGATTCTTACCGACGTTCCTCTCGATTTATCGTGGACGGATTTTCTCCGCAAGAGCCCCGATCTCCAACGCATAAAGGAGCTGTTCAGGGAATTTGAATTCACGACGCTGTATCAGCGCATTCTTCGCCTGTTTGAACCGAATGGCCAACTCGAGGAAACGCAGGCCAGGCATGAAAAAGTCCAGGGCGATCTGTTTGGTCCCGAAAGTCGGACGAGTTCGTATGCGGAAATTCCCGGTGCGTACGATCGGTACGCTGAAGATGAAGTAGCGTATACGCTGATCAGCCATCCGGAGCAGCTCTCAAAACTTGTCGAGCGTCTTCGGGAAGAGCGAAGCATTTCATTCGATACGGAAACGACCTCCACTGATGCAATGATGGCGTCTCTGGTAGGAATTTCGCTTTCCACGACACCCGGGGAGGCCTGGTACATCCCCACACCCATGCCCGACGGTACCGATACGGAAATCGTGCTTGATACGCTTCGACCGCTTCTTGAAAGCGCATCGCTGAAGATCGGGCAAAATATTAAGTATGACTTCGTAGTCCTTGCAAGACACGGCCTTGATGTCAAAGGAAAATTCTTTGATACCATGGTGGCCCACTACCTCGTTTCGCCGGAAGATCCTCACGGCATGGATGCGCTTTCCCGGCGATATCTGAATTATGAACCCATTCCCATCTCGAGCCTGATCGGAAAAGGGAAAGGTGAGCGTTCGATGCGCGATGTGCCTGTGAGCGAGGTCGTGCCGTATGCATGCGAGGATGCCGATATCACGCTTCGCCTGGCTTCCGTAATGACGCAGGCGCTCTCAGCCGGAGGTGTCACCCGTATTGCCGACGACATTGAATTTCCACTGATACCTGTTCTGGCCGATATGGAAATGACGGGTGTGCTCGTAGACCCCGGTGTGTTGTCGGAATTGTCGGAGCAGATGAGCGTCGAAATCGATTCTTTCGAGCGGAAGATCCATGAATCGGCCGGGGAATCCTTCAACATCGCCTCGACGCAGCAGCTGGGAAAAGTGCTTTTCGAAAAAATGGGTCTTCCCGTCGTGTCGAAAACCTCGACGGGCAAACCGTCGACGAGGGAAAGTGTGCTCCAGCATCTGGCTACCGAGCACGAGTTGCCTGGATTGATACTGGATTGGCGCGAGTTGGCTAAACTCAAGAGCACGTACGTGGACAGCCTTGCTGGACTCGTTCACCCGGAGACGGGCCGCATCCATACATCGTACAGCCAGACTGTCGCGGCCACCGGCCGTCTCTCCAGCACAAAACCGAATCTGCAGAATATCCCGATCAGATCGGCACGGGGGCGTGAAATTCGACGGGCGTTTGTTGCCGGCCGCGGATTTACGCTCATGTCTGCGGATTACGCACAGATAGAACTTCGCATTCTAGCCGCGCTTAGCAATGATGACGCGCTCAAGAAAGCCTTTTCAGAAGGAGCCGACATTCACTCGACCACTGCGGCGCTCGTATTCGGCATACCTGGTGACGAAGTCACGAGAGAGCAACGCGCCAAAGCAAAGGAGGTGAATTTCGGTATTCCCTACGGCATATCTCCGTTTGGCCTTGCGCAACGCCTCAGGTGTCCGCTCGATGAAGCACGTAAACTCATAGAAGGATATCAGAAATCGTATCCCGACGTCACGAAATTTCTTGCGCTTCAGGTTGCGAAGGCTCAGGAATGGGGCTACGTGGAAACGGTTCTGGGACGGCGACGCTATGTTCCAGACATACATGCCCGAAACAGGAATGTGCGTTCGTCTGCCGAGCGCATAGCTGTAAACATGCCGATTCAGGGTACGCAGGCCGATATGATCAAGTTGGCAATGATTCGCATTCACGACACGATCAGGCGAGAGAATCTGAAATCAAGAATGCTCCTGCAGGTGCATGATGAACTGGTATTTGAAGTCACACCCGATGAAACGGCTGTAATGAAAGCGCTTATCGAAAGGGAGATGGTAAATGCGTTGCCGCTCGACGTCCCAATCGAAGTTGAAATTGATACTGGGCCCAACTGGTTGGAAGCACATTAGGCCTGTTAACGCTCCCTGCAACCGTCCAGCCGGTGAGGCCGGTATAAAGAAAATGACGAGCTACGAAGGGTACACGTTTGTTGAAGAATCTGACGGAATCGCACATTACCGAATGCACGTGAACGGTCTCGATGTCCTGTTGGCACCGCTTGTGCTCGCTCCGGTCACGGTATTCATGATCACCTACCGGGTCGGATCCCGAAACGAATCGACCGGGCTGACCGGGGCCACTCATTTCCTCGAGCATCTGATGTTCAAGGGAACCAGGCGGTTCAGCAAAGAAACCGGGACCTCCGTGTTTAATGTCCTGCAGCAGCATGGAGCCCGGGTTAATGCCACAACCTGGTTGGATCGCACGAACTACTATGAGCTTCTCCCGAGCGACAACCTGGAACTAGCCATCGAAATCGAGGCCGATCGCATGCGAGGCGCCAGGCTGGATCCCGGAGATGTGGAGAGCGAACGCACCGTCATACTGAACGAATTGGATCGCGGAGAGAACGAACCTCTTCGCAAACTCTATCAGTCCGTCTGGAGCGCGGCGTTCGTAGCGCATCCCTACCGGCATCCGACCATCGGCTGGCGTTCTGATGTGCAGAACATCTCTTCTGAAGCGCTACGCCGTTTCTATGACACTTTTTATTGGCCTGACAATGCCACGGTCACGGTGATCGGCGATTATAATGATAATGCAGCTATGGCGGCACTTCGTCGGCATTTTGCTACCATACCATCCGCCACAGATCCGCTTCCTGAGGTGCATACCGAAGAACCTGTGCAACTCGGCGAACGACACGTGACCGTGCGAATGGCCGGCGATCTTGGATCCGTGATGATTGCGTTCAAATCGCCGGCAGCGGCCGATGAGTCCACCGCGGCACTCGGCCTGCTCGCTTCTATCCTGGGAGACGGTAAAACGGGGCGCCTGTACCGGCTGCTTGTGGACACAGGACTTGCTACAGCCGTATCCGCGTCGCCCTCAGTTCTTCGCGATCCAGGACTGTTCTACATCTACGCCATGCTGGCACCGGGACGCAACCACGAAGAAGTAAAGCATAAAATCCTGGGCGCCATCGAGAAGGTAACAGTCGACCTCGTAACATTGGATGAACTCGACAGGGCCAAGGCGCTTTTGCATGCCGATACCGCATTCGATAGAGACGGAGCATTCTCGATGGCATCGGGCATTAATGAAGCAATCGCGGCTGGAGACTGGAAGTTATACGGCAGGATTCCGGAAATGATGGAAACCGTTACGGCCGAAGAGGTCAGAGACGCGGCGGCTAAGATATTTGACGTGGACCGGATGACGGTCGGTTATTTCGATCCTGTATAGTCCGTCGAAGTCCGGAAATTCCGAGCCCGGGTGGCGGCCTTAAACGGAATCCGTCTTTCGCAGCAGATCCACGATGCGATCTTTCATTTCGTCGAACGGAATAAGACCGAGGAACCTGTATACGACCGTTCCTTTCGCATCGACGAGAAATGTGGTAGGAAGAACATAAACGCCGCCGAATGCCTCGGCCAGCTCACCGTCGTCGAGAATGATCGGATACGAGATCTGAAAGTCTTCGGCGAAAGGTCCGACAATCTCGAAGCCTTCGACATCCATCGAGATCCCTACGATCTCGATATCCAGATCGGACCACTCATCATAGAGCGCAACGAGATCCGGAATTTCAATGACACAGGGTCCGCACCATGTCGCCCAAAAATTGACGATGGTTACTTTTCCCAAGAGCGACGAAGAAGTCAGGACATCGCCTGTGAGTGTAGGTTTCTGAAATTCCGGGACCGGGCTATTAAGTTCAATTCTCATGGCCAACGGCGACGTTAGATCCTCATCAGGAAGATCGATGGTCCGCGCTCCAGATTCCGGGCGGGAGCAGGCGTTGAGAACAATCAGCGGAAAGAGTATGAGAAGGATCTGTTTCACGGGAAGCTTAATCAGTGCATGCACGTACGATGGCGCTCAGTATATCCGGGTCCGCTAAAATGGACGCAGGAAGATATATGTCTTCTACGATAGATTCCTGCGCTCGAACGGTGTTGCTGATCCGGCGAACGCACGTGTCCGGCAACTGTTTTCTCTATCGGTATGTTTTGCATTCGAATGTTGCTTCCGTCACATGGGTGATGCCTTTTCGTTGGCGTCGCGTGGAAAATGTTTCACGAATCACAGACGAAGATCATAAGAGCGTGCTTACATCCCGGCGACCAGGCCGAGCAGCCAGGCGCAGCCGAGCGCTGCGTAAATGCCCAGGATATAGCCGGCAACGGCCATGAGTAGACCCACCGGGGCCATGGCTGGGAAATAGACACTGGCAACGATAGGTGCGCTCGCCGCACCTCCAATATTGGCCATGCTTCCGGTTGCGACGAAAAAGAGAGGCGCCCGAACCAGTTTTGCGACCAACATCAATAGGGCAACATGTATCGATATCCACAGGACGCCGGCTGCCAGAAAAACCGGCGCTTCCAGCACTGCCATCAGGTTTGCCTTGGCGCCGATTGACGTCAGGAGCAGATAAAGAGCGAGGAAACCCACGTGCGAAGCTCCTGCTCGTTCAATATGTCTCAGTTTCGTGAAAGAAAGAATCAAACCGATCGTGACGACGATAAGCACGGCCCACGTTGTGGCGCTGATAATGGTTGGGTCTCCAAGTTTAGGCAGGGATCCCGCAATACCGATCGCCACGACCGTCGCGGCAAATCCCAATCCAAGGATACCCGCGAGATCTGCGATAGAAGCGGGTCTTCTCGTGGTGTCAAGCTCAATAAGGCGCTCGTTCGTCGCTTCTACAACAGAAGTATCGGCTTTGACCCAGCGGTCAAATCGTTTCTGAACGGCACTCAGAAAGATGAGTACGCCCATCCATCCGTATCCAACGACCGTATCCACAACGATAATGGGCCCCAGCATGGCATCCGACGTACCGACGCTTTCTTTAATGGCAACCATGTTTGCCGTACCACCGATCCAGCTTCCCGACAGGGCTGCGAATCCTTTCCACGCATCCTCTGGAAGCATCCCTCCAAAAACCAGATAGGCGATCGGGCCACCAATGACGATTCCGGCCGTACCGGTAATCATCATGATCAAGGCAATGGGACCCAGTTTCAGTATGGCCGGAAGGTCGACCGTGATCATCAACAAAAACAGGGAGAACGGGAGCAGATACGTCGACATCCAGTCATAAACCACGCTGCTGTCCGGAGTGACGCCGAACGTAGTCATAAACATGGGTAGGAAATACGCCCAGATCACGGGTGGCATCAACTCAAAGAATCGCCGGAATCGCTCGACCGTACTGAGCCAGAAAACCAGACCAAGGATGGCTGCCAGAAAGGCAAACAGGGTTGTGGGTTCAGTAATCAGGGCTGATTCCATAAACGGATGGTGCTACCGGGATGCTGATTCTTCCGGCATTTTGCCGGTTCGCGGGAATCTGATCGTGAACGTGGATCCTTTGCCTTTTTCACTCACGACCTGAATAGTACCGCCCTGAGATTCGATCAAACGTTTGGAAATGGCGAGTCCGAGCCCCGTGCCGCCGTGGGTCCTGCTTCGGCCCGTGCTTTCCTGGGCGAACTCATCAAATACGTGCGGAATGAATTCGGGATCGATGCCAATGCCCGTGTCTGAAACATCACAACGTACGACTTCATCCAGGCCGGCCAGCGATAGCGTGATCTCTCCCTCGTAGGTGAATTTGATGGCATTGCCGACCAGGTTGTTGAAAATCCTGCGTACAGCCAGCGGATCGGCAACAATAGTATCATCGCCGGCCACGGATATGCGAACAGGAATGTTTTTCTCGTCTAAAAGCGGCTGGAGACTGTCTACGACTTCTCTCGCCGTGTCCTTAAGCGAAACGCGCGTTCGCCGCACTTCAAACACCTGAGCATCGAGCCGCGTGAGATCCAGCACCGAGTTGATGGTCTCCAGAAGCTTGTTGCCACTTTCGACAATCATCTGAGAGAACTCCTTGTACTCCGAGTGCTCTATCCCCTCTTCAATGAGTTGAGCAAAACCGATGATGCTTGCCAGCGGCATGCGGAGTTCATGGCTCATGTTGGCAAGGAACGAGGATTTCAGCGCCGCAAGCCTCTCTGCCTCGTCTCTCGTTTTGCGAAGCTGCTCGCGCGTCTTGTGCTCAGCAGATATGTCGCGGATCGACTTTGTGGAAGATTAATTAAAATAAGTACTGCACCTTTACCACCAAATTCAAG
>CAZGOS010000024.1:0-21784 GCA_964527795.1 uncultured Rhodothermales bacterium
CCGTACGCACGGTGGTGTGGGAGCCTGGGGGGAGCGATCCCCCCGGCTACCCGATCGTACGGCTGACATTTGCTTGTGAGGCATTGAGCGGAATAGGGGAGAGGCTTTCGATTCCCAGATACCGGCCGAGTCAAGATACTCGTGTATATAACCCTGCAGGACATGATTCGCCGGCACCTGATGAAGTTTCCCGGCTTTCTCGTGGAGACGACATATCCAGGTGTCGTCTTCTTCGTAGTAATCTCTAACAAGCATTCGAGAAGCCGCTCCAATGCGGGCAACTGTATAGAGCATGAGCCCGATGAGTGCGCGGTCACGCAGACCAACAACCGAACCGGTGTCGATCGAATCAATGAGCGTCCTCACCTGAACAGGGGAGAGGGCTCTCGTTGTTCCTTCCCGTGCGCTGAACCGGGGAGGCTTTACATCAGAAGCCGGATTGCCATTAGAAAGAACTCCTTTTTCTACGAAAAAACCGAACAGCATCCGGAGTGCGCTGACGTATTGCTGTTTGCTACGAGGGGAGGAGGGGAGCTGTTTTATAAAAGCGGCGACCATGAACGGCTCGATATCGCTGAGCGTCGTTTCCGCTTGGCGCTCTTCGATGAACGCAAAGAAATCCCGCACCGCTCGAGCGTAGGTCCGGCGCGTGTTCGCGTTCTCGATCGAGGCCGTGAAGAAGTTGATGAATGCGCTCTGCGCTTTCCGGCCTTCGTCGGCAATGATCCGAGGCAGGACGAATCCTTCACGGACGACAAGAGATGTGTTCTTTTTTGGCTGAAGTTCGCCTTTCATAGAAGGAAAATGACAGACACTAAATAGTCACCGATAATGTCCTTTATCATCCGGTCAAAGACCGGCGTGGGCCTGTACTGCTGTTCGGTCAAAGATTATTCTATGCATCGGACACAGACCTGGGATAGGCTATGAACTCAACCTACTTGGGAGCTCCTGAAAAGAAGTAGCAATCCACCCTCGTACCCGCCAACTCCGGGACGCTGAACAGCTTCTCTTTTTTCCTTCGGGCACAGAATTGAGCGTGTCAATGACACCGAAGAATGACCGCTCCGATTACTACTTCCCACCAAACAGCTCGCGCTCCCGTCCCGGCGGCTGTAGCCCGAAGTGCTTGTAGGCCCGCACGGTGGCGATGCGCCCCCGCGGTGTTCGCTCGATAAATCCTTCCTGGATCAGATAAGGCTCGTAGACCTCTTCGATCGTGTCGGCCTCTTCCCCAACCGAGACGGCTATGTTGGTAATGCCGGTGGGTCCGCCTGAAAATTTCTCGATGAGCGTCATCAGAATGCGCGAATCCATTTCATCGAGGCCCTCGTTGTCCACATTCAGGGCATTCAGCGCAAAGTCCGCCAGATCGCGAGTGACGCATCCGTCGCCTTCAATCTGCGCGTAGTCGCGCGTTCTTCGGAGAAGGCGATTGGCGACGCGCGGTGTGCCCCGGCTTCGGCGCGCGATCTCGACCGCACCCTTATCCCTGATTTCAACACCCAGAATGCTTGCCGAGCGTTTGATGATCCGGGTCAGCATCTCGGCCGTGTAGTAATCGTAGCGGAAATCGATCCCGAATCGGGCGCGAAGGGGAGCCGTCAACAGGCCTTTCCGTGTGGTGGCGCCGATGAGCGTAAAAGGAGGCAAACTGATCTTGACGCTTCTGGCATTCGGACCTGAATCAATGAGGATATCGATATGGTAGTCTTCCATCGCCGCATACAGGTATTCTTCAACGACGGGAGACAAACGATGAATTTCATCGATGAAGAGCACATCGCCTTCGTTCAGATTGGTCAGCAGACCCGCAACGTTGGCCGGCTTGTCGAGCACGGGTCCGGACGTCGTCTTGATTCTGCTTCCCATCTCGTTTGCGATAATGTACGCGAGCGTTGTTTTTCCCAGACCGGGCGGACCGGAGAGAAGTACATGGTCGAGGCATTCTTCGCGCTGCGTGGCCGCCGCCATAAAGATTCGCAGGTTGTCCTTTATGCGCTGCTGCCCGACGAACTCGTCGAGTTGTTTCGGCCGCAGGGTTTTTTCGATGTCTTCGTCCCCGTGGACTGCGGTTGGACTGAGCGCGTCGGTTTTTTCGATCATGAGGTCGTGAACGGTCTCTCGTGTCGCTGCAATGGGCGTATTATTCGCCAGGTTCTAACCGGATCCGCGCCGGCACAAGTTGACAACGTTGAGCACATGCTCTAGACTAAGGCATCATGTTTGTGGTGGACAACATACTGATTTCTGACGAACTCGTTGACGCTCCGTTTACGTGTAATCCGGGCGCCTGTCATGGCGCCTGTTGTGTGCACGGCGATTCCGGCGCACCTCTCGATCGGAGCGAACTGGAACAAGTGGACGCTGTGCTTCCTCTGGTTGAACACAGACTGCGACCTGAAGCCAGAGCCGTAATTCGAGAGAAAGGGGTCTGGGAGGAGAGTTCACCCGACCAGTTCGTTACGACCTGTGTCGGAAGCTCCGAGTGCGTATTCGTTACCTACCGGGGGCCCCTTGCAAGATGTGCGATCGAAGAGGCCTACGGGGCGAAAAAAACTGCATTTCGAAAGCCGATCTCCTGTCATTTATTTCCGATTCGTATTCAACCTCTCGGAGATTTCGAGGGGCTGAACTATGAACAAATCGATATGTGCCGCCCGGGGGTGCGATGCGGAGCCCGAGAAAACGTGCAACTCGTTGACTTCCTTGAAGAACCGCTCAGCCGAAAATTCGGTCGAAAATGGGTTGACCGTCTTAAAGAAACTGCCGATGAGCGCCGATCTGTGTTCACAGAGACGTTATAAAACCAATCCTCGATGCTGAATCTCCAGCAAAAACAGACGCTGCAGCAGAAGCTGTCCCCGCAACAGATCCAGTATATCAAGTTGCTGCAGCTGCCGACGTTGGCGCTCGAGCAGCGCATCAAGGCCGAACTGGAAATAAATCCCCTGCTCGAGGAGGGTGAGGAAGAGCAGGAGGCAGAAGCGACTCCCACCGAAGAAAACGAAGCGGCGTCCGAGCAGGAGAAAGACGACGCGGAGGCGACGGAAGAAGAATATCAGTGGGAGGAGTTGCTCGACAATACCGACGATATGTATGGGTACAAGGCGCGCGTTGATCAGAGCGCCGAAGAAGACCGTCGAGAGATTCCCATGCCGGCAATGGAATCCATACTCGAAACTCTTCGCAATCAGCTGCCTTTTCTGGAGCTGAGCGAGAGTGAAGAGCTGGTCGCAGATCAAATTCTTGGCTCGATCGATGAAGACGGATATCTGCGTCGTCCACTCGAGTCGATTATCGACGACATCGCTTTTAATCATGGAGTTCTACTGGAGGAAGACGACATCGAGCGGGTCCTGGCTTGCATCCAGCGCCTGGACCCCATTGGAATTGCGTCTCGTGATCTGAAAGAGTGTCTCCTGGTCCAGTTGCACGCTCTGTCGGAGGATACTCCGGGACGCACCGTCGCGATCGACATGCTTGAGCGTGCCTATAAAGAGTTCACGATGAAGCATTACGAAGCCATCATGCGGCGCCTGCGCATCGATGGGGAGGAACTCAAAGAGGCCTATGAACTCGTGCAACGGCTCGACCCGAAGCCGGGTGAGGGCGTATTTTCCACAGCCCAGAATTACATCACACCGGATTTTACCGTTCAGTATGATGACGACGATGAGTTCCTCATCTCGCTGAACAGCGCAAATGCACCGCAGCTCCGGGTCTCTAAATCGTACAGGCAGATGCTTGAGCAAATCCTTTCGGACAAAAGCAAAAGAAAAGATTCGTATGACACCGAGACCAAACAATTTCTGAAAATCAAATTCGAATCGGCGCGCTGGTTCATCAATTCCATCAATCAGCGCCGGCAAACCATGATGAAGGTCATGGAGGCCATCGTAAATCAGCAGGATGTTTTTTTCAAATTCGGCAAAGGCCATCTGAAACCCATGATTCTTAAGGATATAGCTGAGATGATTGAGATGGATATCTCGACAATCAGCCGGGTAGTAAATGGCAAATACGTGCAAACGGATTTCGGCGTCTACGAACTGAAATATTTCTTCTCCGAAGGCCTGTCAACGGACAGTGGCGAAGAAATCTCAAACAAGGAAGTAAAAGCAATCATCGACGCCATCATCAGCGAAGAGGACAAAAAGAAGCCCTTATCTGACCAGCGCATTGCCACCATGTTGGCTGACAGGGGATTTCAAATCGCAAGGCGAACCGTCACCAAGTACAGGGAACAGCTGGGCATACCTGTTGCGAGGTTACGCAAGGAAATCATCCTCACCTGAGCACGGAGCGTCTCCTGACGGACGACGGTAAACATGTCATCTCTGGAGTCATATTTTGAGCGGTTTCGACTGAACACGGTCGGATGCGATCAGACCTTTGTCACACCGTACGGAGAAAAGCGGCTTGTATACGCCGACTGGATCGCGAGTGGCAGACTCTACAAACCGATCGAGGACAAGATCGCCAAGGTGCTCGGGCCCTTTGTAGGGAATACACATTCGGAATCAAGTGTAACGGGCACGTCCATGACGCGCGCCTACCACGAGGCTCGGCGCGTGATAAAAAAACACGTGGGTGCGTCGCCGAAGGACATGATCATTGCCGCAGGCAGCGGCATGACCGGCGTCATCAACAAGCTTCAGCGCATACTCGGACTCCGCATCCCGGAACCTCTTCTCAAGTATCTCGACGTTCCTGAAGAAGATCGGCCGGTGGTATTCATCACGCACATGGAGCACCATTCCAATCAGACTTCATGGGAAGAAACGATTGCCGATGTCGTATGGCTGCAACCGGACAACAAGGGGCGTTGCCAGGCGGCGGCTCTGGCGGAGGCCATCAAAGAATACAAAGCACGACCGCTCATCGGTTCGTTCACTGCGTGTTCGAACGTTACAGGTGTTCGCACCCCGTATTACGATCTGGCTCGTATCATGCACGAGTACGGCGGTCTCTGTTTCATCGACTTTGCCGCCTCAGCGCCGTATGAGCCTATCAACATGCACCCACGAGATCCGGCGGAAAAGCTGGATGCGATCTTCTTCTCGCCGCACAAATTTCTTGGAGGGCCGGGATCGGCCGGAATAATGGTGTTCGATCGTAAACTGGACCCCAATCTCATACCCGATCACCCCGGGGGAGGAACGGTCGACTGGACGAATCCCTGGGGAGGGCATCGATTCGTATCTGATCCAGAGGATCGCGAAGACGGCGGCACGCCGGCTTTTCTGCAGACGATTCGGGCCGCCCTGGCTGTTCGTCTCAAGGAAGAAATGGGTAGTGAAGAAATGATGGCTCGCGAAGAAGAACTGTTGCGCGAGGCTCTTCCGAGATTGAATGCGATTCCCGGGTTGCACGTTCTGGCAGGCCATCTTGAGGAGCGGCTGGGCGTATTATCCTTCTACGTCGACGACGTGCACTACAACCTCATCGTGAAATTGCTGAATGACCGGTATGGAGTTCAGGTTCGGGGCGGATGTTCGTGCGCGGGCACGTACGGACATTTTCTCCTGCACGTCGATCCGGAACACTCGCGGTCCATCACCGATCTGATCGATCACGGCGACCTTTCATCCAAACCGGGCTGGGTGCGATTCTCTCTGCATCCGACCATGACGGACGCAGAACTCGATTACATCTTGTGCGGGATCGAAGAAATTGTGGAACATGTGGACATCTGGGAGAAGGACTATCGTTACGATTCCAACATCAACGAATTTGTCCATCTGACGGCAGACGATGCGATGAACAGCACCATTCAGGGATGGTTCGAGCTGGATGGGGGAGTTGCGTCTTCACTTCCGTCGTAAGGAAAACCCCCCGTGCCGGCGGCGGATCGTCCATTAAGCAATGCAACCGATCGCCTTGCCGGGGTACCTGAAAAGACCAAAATGTCCTGCCATGGGGGAAAAATATGCCCCCATTTCGGCACGGTAATGCCGTGTCGGGACCACTCCGTCTTCCGAATACGGGGTGATCATGCCGATACCCTCTTAAGTCGCGCAATCATACACACTTGGAGCGCATATGGCAGAACCTCGATATGTATGAAAACGTGCCCGAATAGACCTTTTCGGGGGTTGTGTGAATAGGAACTCCTTCGGGTTATGACGACCTCATACAGTGTGTCTTTCCTAAAAAGGCCCGGATTTTGTAACGGGTCCTGACCATACGTTGCAAACGGAACGTGAATTATTCACCGACATAGAGGGTCAACCATGCAGACAGTTCAATCACAATATGTGGGCTCGTCGCTATCCAATTTGCTCATCCGCTACATGGATGGACAAATAGCCGAGCAATCCTGGGAAAAAATGATGCACACTTTTGATCACGGAGGCATGACCGCATTCGAACGAATGGCCTATGCGCGGTTCATGAACGACGCGATCGCTGACACGGCTGTGCATTCCGTCTATGTTCCGAAGCCCGATGAAATGGAAGAACTTCTGCAGGAGACTCGCAGCTAACCAACGAATTGTCGAAAAGTCAAAAGCTACCTCCTTCAGCTTATCGGTACGGGTTTCAGGTGGGTTCTCGTACCATATTTTCGACACAAAGCCGGGTGTGCTTTCGCGCATCCGGCTTTCTTGCGCTGCGCCAGGCGTGTGCCTCAGCCAGCCGTTCGACGAGAGCCGCTGCAACGCGTTGATCAGGTAGCTCCCTGCTCGGCAAAACCGGGTTCTATGTCAGCGATGGCAGGCATCTCATCCGTGACGACGGCATCGTAATACGCTACCTCGCTGCCGAACCAGCCGACAGTTATACCGGCGCGGAGAAAGAGCAGAATTTGCTGAATCAAGAAGACGCCCCACAGCCCACCTTCGCGAAAATCGACGATCGTCGGCAGGATAAGTACGATGATCGCGACGATGAACCAGCCGATATAAATCGTATTGGATCCGCCATGACGAAACGGCCAGGCGAGGCCCGATATCATGGATTCCATTACCGGCCTGTTTCCAACAACGAGCTCCATGCGTGCATAGTCGTGCATCAGATCCAGGAAAGCGAAGCTCAGGATTACCGAAACCGGCAGGAAGACGAAATAGATCCAGAAGATGCCGATCTCTCCCGTCCAGACCATCGTCAGGACAAAGGTGACAATAGCGATTCCGATTACGATGGCGATCAGAGGCACGAGGAATACGAGCGCCAACAGTACGGCTCGGCCCGTGTATTCCCCAACCCCCTGCCAGAAGGAGCGGGCGCCGTGCGTGTGCAGAGTATGGATGACACCCACCGACGAGGCGACTTTCCATAAAAAGAATACAGGCAGGATCCACAGCAGCTGGATCTGGAACGACTGAAACGTCGGGAGGGCGTCTTCCATGATGTCCATCCAGAGGGCAATGTCGAATTGAGAGGACAGCTCTCCGGAAAAACCTGTCGTGCCGACAATGGAATTCAGCGCAAGGAAAATCGGTACCGTAACAATGATCCCGATCACAAGGTTAAACGCGTAAAGAAGTCCGGCAAGTCCGGGCCTGGAAGTGGCCGCACGAAAACCCTGGTTGAAGAAGTTTGACATAACCATCACTGGAAATAATGAAAGTTAGAAGAGGCCGGATACGAGAATCAGAAATTGCTGAATCATGGATGTGATTCTGAGCTGCGCCGTCCGTGCAAGTCGATTGTCCGCACGCGTGACAAGTACGCGGCGGTTATTGAGCCGATTCGTATCGAGCAGGACTTTGTTCTCCGGATCGATGTAGGCTTCAACCACACGCGATGAATGGCGGAATGTGAATTCTATCCAGCGCTCTTCCCCTGACCATTCTCTTGTATCTGTGGAACCATCGTCGAACGTAACCAGCAGCGACTGAGGGAAGACGCCGTCCCCTTTTCGCTCGATGCGAACCCGTGCCTCGAAAGACTCGGATGCATCTTCACCATCATCATCGTCGCCGAGACGGACGTTGGACAGGGAACTCAGCTTATAGTCGAATGTCGCTGTTCCGTAAACAAACTGATCGAAAAACCAGTCCAGGTCCTCGCCTGAAACCGATTCAGCCACATCCTGCAGATCCCGAGTCGTAGGATGGCGAAAGCGCCAGGTGTCATAGTACGTGCGAAGGAATTCGCGCATCCTGTCCCAACCCAGATAGCGCTCCAGCGTATTCATTACCGTTGCAGGTTTCGAATAGGACGCCTTGCCGTAGTCGCCAAACTCGTATTCCCAGGCGTTGGTGAACAGCGCCCCACGGGATGGATTTTTCTTGGTGTAGGCGATGCGCTGTGCGCCCGTGTCTCCAATTTCAAAGCCGGCAAAATCCATTACCGATCCGGCTCCGTAAGCGTCATCCACAATCCTGGTTTCGATGTAGGAATTCATGCCTTCGTCGAGCCAGGCCTCTTCGAATTCGTTGCTGGCCAACAGCCCGTAGAAATACTGGTGTCCGAATTCGTGAATGGTCACCAGCTCAAGTGCCCGAAGCCACGTGGGAAGTTTGTAGACGGTGCCACACGTGATCAGCGTGGGATATTCCATTCCGTTCGATCCGCCCAGCCCGTCGACCAGCGTGAGCGTTGTATAGGGATACTCGCCTACCCAGTCCGCGTAACGCTCCAATGCGACTTTCGCTGCGTCGAAGTGGCGCTCGGCCTGTGCTTCATGCGCCGGCTGCAGCAGAAGCCTCAGACTGACGTGCTCCCATTCATCCGTATAGACCAGGAAATCCGGGCTCGCCGTCCAGGCGAAATCGTGCACGTCATCCGCGACGTAGCGTACGGTTCGTTGTCCATCAGCTATCTCATCGCTCTGGATGAGTCCAGACGCGCCCACCTCGAAATTTTCAGGCACCGTGATGGTCACGTCGTAAGTCCCGAAATCGGCGTAAAATTCCGTGTTATTGTGGAACTGGTGTGTATTCCACGCACCGCTCGGTGCGTCCTCGGGTACATAGCGCTGCCCGGGCACTTCGTATACACCGATTTTTGGAAACCACTGGCCAACGAAGAAAAACGGTTCGCCCGAGTCTCCCATTTTCCAACCGGTTCGGGCAATGATTTCAGGCAGGCGCGACACAAAATCGATATCCAGGGCAATCGTCTCTCCCGGTCCGACTGCATAGGGTAGCGTGACGGAAATCACCGTTTCGTCGTCAGCATTTCCGTCATCCGGTTGAATGAAGCGGATGCGATCGGTCAGATCCGTATCGGTTTCAGCGGGCAGGGCCGGCGAAATGTCCAGTGTCGCATCCGTGGCGATCTGCATTCGGATGATATCCACGCCGCCCCATGGATCATCGTCGGAGGAGACGTTGCCGCGATGTACGCCGCCGCTTTCTTTCATGAACGTTGTGTTTTCATTCTTGAAAGCATTGAGATACAGATGAAACTGGAGTTCCGACACGGGAATACGGTCGGGATTTCTCCAGGTCAACCGTTCGGTTCCGGTCACGGTCCGAGTATCCGGATCGAGCGACACATCCATGGTGTACGAGACGCGTCGTTCGCTGAGAGGCTTATCTGAAACCGTGGCCTGTCGAGCGTTCGAGTTCCGGCCGCCAAGGCCGAAAAGGAGAAGGAGGATCGCTATCTTTCGCATGATGGAGAACTGAAGATTCATCATTACAGCGGGTCGCGTCGGCCGAGAAATACCGGGTGCGGCAACCGGCCACACCCCAGGAACAAGTTTCATACTACCGGGCGAATGGGCGTAAGTTACATAGGGGGTGTTAGCGATCAAGGTTAAGGAGGCCGGGCACGCCATTCTTGAACGAATCTGCTTTTTCGCGGCGAAGAGCCATGACACAAAAAGATGCCGTTGAACTGTGCGAGGTTGGTCCTCGGGATGGTTTCCAGTTTGAGCATACGACCATACCGACCGATTTCAAGATTGAGATGATTCACGGCCTGGTAGAGGCCGGGCTTCCACGAATCCAGGTTACGTCGTTCGTGCATCCCGAGCGCGTGCCTCAGATGGCGGATGCCGAGACTGTAGTGGCCGCACTTCTCAGCCGGAAAATTCAGAAAGAGGTCATCTTCTCCGGGCTCTGCCTGAACGTGCGCGGTGTGCAGAGAGCGGCTGATGCCGGCCTTGAGTACGTCGACCTTTCCATTGCCACGAATGAAATGCACGGACAGGAAAATGTGGAAATGTCGGTCGAAGAAAGCGTCCTGGAAGCATCAGCCATGGTGGAGGAGGCTCACCGGCTCGGCCTGAAAGCGCAACTCGGACTTCAGACAGTTTTCGGATACGAGTCTGCAGGCGATACGAGCCTGGATGAAGTCGTGCTGGTCTCCGAGCGTTTTGCTCGGATGGGTATCGAGTCTCTGTCGCTGGCCGACACGACTGGAATGGCGAATCCCCGGATGATTCGGGAAATCGTTTCTGCCGTGCAGCAGGTCATCGGCGCGGTGCCTATCGTACTTCATCTTCACGATACCAGGGGTCTGGGACTGGCGAATATTCTGGCTGCCTGGGAACTGGGCGTATCACGATTCGATGCATCACTTGGAGGGCTGGGCGGGTGTCCCTTCATCGCGGGTGCAACCGGTAACGTGGCCACCGAAGATGTGGCTTACCTGTTCGAAGAAATGGGAGTCGAAACCGGAATCGATATTTCGGGCGTGGCGTCGTGTTCACGCCGCCTGTCGCGACTGCTCGCCCGGGATCTGACTGGAAAAATGTACCGATTGGCCTGATCAGGCAGTATCCGCATACGCCTCAATCGGCAGACGGGAACAGATCAGATTTCTGTCGCCTGCGGCATCGTTTACCCGCCGAACACCTGGCCAGAACTTGTGCTCGCGCGTCCAGGGAGCCGGGAAAGCAGCCTGTTCCCTGGAATAGACCTGTTTCCATTCATCCGCAACGACCATGGCAGCTGTGTGCGGGGCATTGACCAACACACTGTCGGCTCCTTTCACGAGTCCCAGTTCCACTTCCTGAATCTCGGATCGGATCGAAATCATGGCATCGCAGAATCGATCCAGCTCATCCTTTGATTCACTCTCGGTCGGTTCGATCATCATCGTACCGACTACGGGCCACGACATGGTCGGTGCGTGAAATCCGTAATCCATCAGTCGCTTTGCAACGTCAACCTCCGTTATGCTCGTATCGCTGCGCAGGTGCCGCAGATCCAGGATGAACTCGTGAGCGACGCGGCCGCCGCTTCCCGTATAGAGAATGTCATAAAACGATGCCAGACGCCTGGCCATGTAGTTGGCATTCAGAATGGCAATCCGGGTGGCCCTCTTAAGACCGCTCGTGCCCAGCATCGCGATGTAGGCCCATGAAATCGGCAGTACTCCTGCACTTCCGAACGGGGCGGATGCGACAGGTCCGATCGCAGAGGCAGCATCGTTTACCGACACGATGGGATGATCCGGAAGATAATCGGCAAGGTGAGCGGCGACACAGACTGGACCAACTCCCGGACCGCCACCCCCGTGGGGAATGGCAAACGTCTTGTGCAGATTCAGGTGGCAGACGTCGGCACCGATGTCACCCGGCCGACAGTAAGCCACCTGGGCGTTCATGTTGGCGCCATCCATGTATACCTGTCCGCCATTTCGATGCACGATATCACAGATCTCCCGGATTCCTTCCTCAAAAACACCATGTGTTGACGGATACGTAACCATGATGGCCGCCAGACGGTCCGAATGCTCACCGGCTTTAGACTCCAGATCGGATAAATCGATGTTGCCCTGTTCATCGCAGGCAATTACCACGACTTCCATGCCCGCCATGACGGCGCTCGCAGGATTGGTACCGTGAGCGGACGAGGGTATCAGGCAGACTTTACGATGCGCATCTCCACGATCCTTGTGAAAGGCGCGAATAAGGAGAAGACCCGTGTATTCTCCAGAGGCGCCGCTGTTTGGCTGTAATGAGGTCGCCGCAAATCCGGTGATTTCCGATAGCCAGTCGGTGAGTTCGCGCATCATCTCGTGATATCCTTCCACCTGGTCGATCGGGACAAACGGATGAATCCCACTGAAGGCGGGAGCGGTGATGGGTATCATTTCCGCGGCCGCATTCAGTTTCATCGTGCACGAACCAAGTGGAATCATGCTCGTCGTAAGCGAGAGGTCTCGCGCGGCCAGACGGTGCATGTATCGGGTGAGCTTGGTCTCCGAATGATGCTCGTGGAATACGTGGTGCGTCAGGTATTCAGACGTTCGGCCGAGTGCACCGCTGTAGCCGGATGATGTTGATTCGGCGAGCGCGTCCATATCTACCGTCACCGAGCCGTCGAGACTGAATATCTCGACGAGCATATCCAGATCGCCCCTGGCAACCGTTTCATCAAGCGAAATCCCGATCGAACCGTCTTCGTAATAGAGGAGATTGCAGCTTCGTTCGAAGGCGCGCGATCGCAGAATCTGCCGAGACTCGACTCCCACATCGATACGCAACGTATCGAAGTAGTCCGAATGCCGAATGCTGTAACCAAGCGTTTGCAGACCATGTGCCAACATCTTCGTAAACCCGTGAATGCGCGTGGCGATGCGCCGAAGTTTGTCGGGGCCGTGATAAACGGCATACATGCCCGCCATGACGGCAAGGAGAACCTGAGCCGTACAAATATTGGACGTTGCTTTATCGCGACGGATGTGCTGTTCCCTGGTTTGCAGCGCCATGCGCAGCGCCGGGTCTCCGTCTGCATCGGTGGTAAGACCAATAATTCGACCCGGTACCTGTCTTTTAAACTCGTCGTTGCAGGCAAAGTAGGCCGCATGGGGTCCACCGTATCCCATTGGAACGCCAAAGCGCTGGGTCGAACCCACGGTTACGTCCGCGCCAAATTCTCCCGGTGGTTTCAGAAGGGACAGGCTGAGCAGGTCTGCTGCGACGACGACATGGGCGCCGGCTGCGTGAGCATCATCGCAAAGCCCGGTATAGTCGCAGATTCGTCCGTCTGATGTCGGGTATTGCACCATCGCACCAAACACGGAATCGTCAAATGCAAACTCGCTGTGCTCGGCGACAACGATTTCGATTCCGATGGGCTCGGATCGGGTTCGAACGACTTCGATGGTTTGCGGGTGTAGATCTTTCGAAACGAAGAATCGGATTCCGTGGCGGCGGCGAGAACGACGGTCGAGCATCATCATCGCTTCCGCTGCAGCCGTACCCTCGTCCAGCAGGGAAGCATTTGCAATCTCCATTCCTGTGAGATCGATGATGAGCGTCTGGAAATTCAGCAATGCCTCGAGTCTGCCCTGCGAAATCTCAGCCTGATAGGGTGTGTACTGCGTGTACCACGATGGATTTTCAAGAATTCCTCTTCGAATGGCCGATGGAGTGACCGTGCCGTAGTAACCCAATCCGATGAATGAGCGGAAGATCTTATTCCTGGTTGCAAGTTGGCCGATTCGCTCGAGCAGTTCGGTTTCAGTAAGCGCGTCGGGCAACTTGAGGTCGCTACGGAGGCGGATCGCCGCCGGAATGGTCTCATCGATCAATTCGTCGAGTGTGGACAACTCGAGTTCATCCAGCATCTTTCGAATCTGGACCTGAGAAGGACCAATATGGCGGTCCTCGAATCGATCGGTACTGGAAAGGCTCACGCCCATACTGAATGCAAAGAGTGGTAATTTCTGATAATGCCGAGCCGTGTACGCCCGGTACGGCCAAAGGTACGCCTCATTCGTTCAATTTTGATTGAATCCGTCGCTTCAAGAATCGTCCTGAACCGAATCGGCATGCTCATTTTGCCTGGTTTTCCCGAACTTTTCCAGGTCAGAAAGATTGCGAAGGGCTTCTGCGGCAGCCAGTTGTTCTGCTTCTTTTTTACTTCTGGCGGTGCCTTCGCCGAGAAGGCGGTCGGAAAGCAAAACTTCGATCGTAAATATCTTATCGTGGCTGGGACCGGACTCTTCCTTTATTCGATATGCGGGTTGTGGCCATTTACGCGCCTGAGCAAATTCCAGAAGAAGGCTCTTGAAGTTATCCTGTTGACTGGCGAGTTCGGAAAGATTGACTCGATGCAGAACCGTTCGTTTGATGAACGTGCGGGCCGCATCCATACCGAGGTCGAGGTAGATAGCTCCGATTATCGCTTCGAAGGCATCCGACAAGATGCTTTCACTGGTTCTTCCAGTCGTAGCAGCGATTGCGTCGCTCATCAGGATAATCTGTCCCAGATTCAGTTCGACGGCGCCGGCCGCAAGAGCTTTTCGGTTGACCAATTTGGCCCGAAGCCGCGTGAGATAACCCTCATCCCGACTCGGAAAGCGATTGAAAAGGTGCTCGGCGACTACCATACCCAGAATAGCATCCCCCAGGTACTCGAGTCGCTCGTTGGATCGCAGATCCGGACGCAGATCTGTTCGCAGCAACGAGCGATGCGTCAGAGCGCGTTCGAACAGAGAGAGATCGCCTACAACGAGCCCCGTTAACCGTTCAATGGATTCTCTGTTTACTTTGCCGGAAAGAACCGGTCTGGGGCGACGTGCAAAACTGGAGAAATACCGACGGATCACGAAGCGCTGGATCTTGGAGGGAGAAAAAATGATAATGTTAAGATAGTACGATTTCTTGGTCCCCTGAAGCAAGGCCACCGGGCTGTTTCTGGTGCGTGGTTACATTATCCACGATAGTTACATCGACGCACCATCACGGGGCTACATCATGGCGCATTATCGCGGAGCTACATCGGTGCACCATCGCGGAGCTACATCATGGTGCACCACCCCTGCATCTGGAGTCCATAATGGAATCTGTCAATCCGTCGACCGGCGAACGATTAGCCACGTACGCCGTGCACTCGCCCGCCGAAATTGAAGGGTGCATCAGTCGCGCCACCCGGGCCTTCCGCTCTCACAGGTCGACGTCATTCGACGAACGATCCGGGAAAGTCAACCATCTTGCCGAACTGCTGGCGTCGGGAGCCGAAGAGTTTGCACGCCTGATGACACGTGAAATGGGGAAACCGATCTCCCAGGCAATTGCCGAGGCGAAAAAATGTGCCTGGGTCTGCAGGTATTACGCCGAGAACGCGGAGAAAATGCTGGCCGATGCCCCGGTTGATACGGATGCCCATCGTTCGTATGTCTCGTTTCAGCCTCTGGGCCCCATTCTTGCCGTAATGCCGTGGAATTTTCCGTTCTGGCAGGTACTTCGTTTTGCGGCGCCGGCGGTTATGGCCGGAAACGTCGCACTGCTGAAACATGCATCCAACGTTACCGGGTGCGCGCTCGCCATCGAATCTCTGTTTCGAGAGGCCGGATTTGAAGAAGGCATTTTCCAGTCGTTGATCGTGCCACACGATGCACTGGAGTCCGTTATTTCCGACCGTCGCATTCGAGCGACGACGCTGACCGGAAGCGAATTTGCCGGCCGCAGCGTCGGTGCGGCATCAGGCCGGAATCTGATACCGGCCGTGCTTGAGTTGGGTGGCTCGGATCCGTTTATCGTGCTGGCGGATGCTCCGCTCAAGGAAACGGTGCACATGGCCGTGCAGGCTCGCATGCAAAACAATGGGCAGAGTTGCATTGCGGCCAAACGATTTATTGTCGAAGAGCCCCTCGCCGAGGCCTTTACCGAACAACTCGTAAGCGCGGTCGAAAGCATGTCTGTAGGCGATCCGATGCACCCCGCGACGGAGCTCGGCCCTCTGGCTCGTGAGGATCTGCGCGAAACCGTTCGTGACCAGGTAGAAAGGGCCGTATCGGGCGGCGCAAGAATCGCGACAGGTGGCCACGTTTTGCAGGGTCCGGGATTTTATTTCCAGCCGACCGTTCTGACGGATGTTCTGCCAGGTTCAGTGGCGTTCGAAGAAGAAATCTTCGGACCCGTGGCGCCGATAACCGTTGCCCGCGACGCTGAACATGCGCTCTCGCTTGCCAACGACTCGCCCTACGGTCTGGGCGCCGCCGTTTTCACAGCCGATATCGAGCGGGGTGAAAAGATCGCGCTGGCCATCGAGGCCGGATGCACGTTTGTCAACGCCATGGTCAAGAGTGATCCGCGGCTTCCTTTCGGAGGCATAAAGGACAGTGGATACGGCAGGGAGCTCTCGGAATTCGGGATCCGCGAGTTTGTAAACGTGAAAACGGTCTGGATCGACGAATCTGCCTGATCAGTTTGGTCTGAGCACTTCGTGTATCACTCCGGCCAGATTGGCCCCCAACTCGGCCGATACGTCCGGATTCGCAATGCCTTCGATCAGAATGACCAGAACGTACGGATTGCCACCGTCCGGATATACAATGGCCGCATCGTGGTTGATTTCAGTGATCTGTCCGGTTTTGTGGGCCGTTTGTGTGCCTGCCGGCAGACCCGCTGGAATCATGTCATTAAATTGCTGATCGAACAGAAATGAGCGCATTTCGGCATCCGCTTCGGGAGAGACGGCCCGATCCTGCATGATAGCCTCCAGAACCAGAGCAAGGTCACGGGAGGTCGTGCGATTGCTCAATCCCTGTTCATACGCTATTAAATCCTCGACGCCCCGGAGCGTGATCATGCGTGTCGTGCCCAGGCGCTCGGTGGTATTCTGGACGGAGTCGGCCCTGACCAGTTCGATGAGAAGGTTGGTCGCCAGGTTCGATGAGACCGTGATCATCTGGTAAGCAAGGTCATACAGGGATCGATTCGTTCCGAGCCAGGAGTAAACCCGGTCGTCGGAATCGTCTTCGATGGCGTACGCACTTCCGTCAACGATAGAACGGAATTCGTTCACCACCCGAATGGAATCGGTCATGCTGATTCGGCCTTCGCCTGCCTGGCGGAAGAGTTCAACAAGCACCGGTACTTTCATGGTACTGGCCGCATGGAAGAGTCGATCTCCGTTGACGTGCAGCATCGTTTCCGTTGATGGATCGATGACGGACACGGCGAGCGTCGACTCCGGATGCTCACTCACCAGAGTATCAATGCGATCATTCAGCTGCTGCGACAACATCGTGCGGGATTCTTCATTCCGGCAGGAGGTGAAGACGAATAAAGCGACAAACAGGATAGAAAGAGTCTTTGTACGCACGCCGTGGACCTCGAGCCGGGGGTGATAAAAAAAAGTATGTGTACGAAAATCTGCAGATTTCACCACAAATGTGACATGACGCTAAGCGCCGGCGAAGGAAGCGAGCGTCGATACGAGGGCCTGCTGAGAAACATCCACGTCGCTGAAGGTACAGATTCCAAGGGCCGCACCCGGAAAATCATCCAGAACACGCGAACTGCCGAGCGCCGCCAACACGACAGGACAGCGCTCGATGAGACGCGCGATGAAATCCTTCTGTTCAGGAAAAAGACCAAAACGGTGCCACGCCGCCGGCTTGACGACGGCCGCCACCACGACGGCTCCAAAATCAGGCGCCTGGTCTACAATACCGTTCAGCACTTCTGACGGCATGTCAGGTACGATTTCATGAAACGTTGTATTCTCGAACGACTCGGATACATGCGCGGCGAGAGAACCCGCCGTTGGATCGTTATAGGTCACGTGGGGTCGGACGAGAAGTACGAGTAAACCGTCTTCGTCCAGGTGCTTGCGACCCAGCGAAACGGCCTGGGGAGAACCGGACACAATCGTCGTAGCCCGCTCGGCAACGCCCCGGGCCGTGTCCGTATGTTTCCTGCATGCGACGATGGACGCGTCGGCAGCCTTGCGCGGATTCTGAAAAACCTCGGTTCCAAATCGTTCTGCAAAACGTTCTTTCAGGGCCCAGACCCGAGTACATGCCTCTTCGATACGGGCGGCCGGAAGTAAACCTTGGTCGACGGCCCGCAAGAGATCTTGCACGGTTTGTTTGGGATCCGGGATATCCAGCAAAATATCCACACCCGAAAGCAGCATACGTGCGGCCCGGAAATCGTCTCCACCGTTCTCATGTTCTTCGCTCTGCCGGGCCCCTTCCATGAGTAGGCTGTCCGTGATAACCGCTCCCGAAAAGCCCAACTGATTTCGAAGAAGCTCCGTAAGAATCGGAAACGAAGCCGTGGCGACGGTACCGGACGGGTCCAGACCGGGATATGCAACGTGCGCCGTCATAATCAGGTCGACATCGTTTTCGATAGCGCACACGAACGGGGCGAGTTCCTGGCGGTTGAGCGCATCGGCACTCTTTTGCACGACGGGAATCTGCTCGTGTGAATCCGTCTTCGTATCGCCGTGTCCCGGAAAGTGCTTTGCCGTGGTCAACAGCCCGGCTTCGTCGCACCCTCGAATGTAGGCGCGAACGCGTCTGGAAACGGTTTCCGGGCTTGTTCCATAACACCGAATCGATATGATCGGATTGTCGGGATTTGAATGAACGTCCGCGACCGGAGAAAAACTGATATGAATCCCGCAGGCAAGTGCTTCCCGGGCCGAGATACGGGCACATTCTTCTACTGCTGCTTCAGCGTCGTCTCCGAGCGCATCAAAAGCGAAAGCGTGCGGAAATACGGTTGCGCCCCTCAGTTGCTGCCCCAATCCCCGTTCCATGTCCGTTGCGACAAGTAACGGGAAGGCACTTTGACGCTGAAGGTGCACCAGCGTCGCCGGAGTCCGGATTGCATCGCCGTTGAATAAGACCAGGCCGCCGACGCTGCACTCCGCCAGCAGTTTTTCCACGCGCGCGGCGTCATCTTCCACCGACACGGACGGTCGCATGTTTGAACCGATCCGCGGAAAAAGGAGCTGCGCTGCCTTCTCGGAAAGACTGGCCGGTATCATTTCAGGAATCGAAATACAGACGATGAGAAAATATATACTCCCGAACGGAATCGGGAAGCAGGTGGTCCACAGCTTCTCCTTTTGAGAGGAGCGTGCGAATGTGCGAACTGGATACGCTCAGATAATTTCCTTCGAGACGGTGATCTCCAGCCTTCAAGTTAATGTCCTGCGTAATCGCCGGGATTCTCGGATAGACGATCAATTCGGCCAACTTCCGGATGTTGTCGGGCTCACGCCATGCGTCGAAGGTGGCGTATGCGTCGTCACCCAGAAGAAAATAAAGCCGACATTCCGGCAGCGACGATTGCACAGCTCGTAGTGTTTCGATGGAATATGAATGGCCACCCCGCTGAATTTCGATGTCCGAAACGGTGAAGACAGGATCGCCTGCCGCTGCAAGTTCGGTCATGGCGAGCCGATGCCTGGCGTCTGCGATGTTAAGATCACCTTTGTGCGGCGAGACGTAATTGGGAATCCAGCGGACTTCGCTGAGCCGAAACTGCTGAGCAGCCGCTTCCGCGATTCGTACGTGACCGATGTGCGGTGGATTGAACGAACCACCGAACAGAGCGATACGATCATTTTTCAAGAGTTAACCTGAACGCTTTCGAGTAAACGGTTTGTGCGTTCGTAAAGAGCCTCGGCATCTTTGACGAGCGGGCTGTCGGGAAAAATCTGAATCAGACGGTCGTAGTTCTTGATGACCTTCTCAAACCGTTCGACCTGACGGCTTGCGATGCTGTTGATGCCGAACTCCAGATAGTTTCGCATGGCACCGAGCAGAGCATCATCTGCAAGCGAGGAGTCGTAATAGTCGTCGAAAAGGCTTTCATAGGAGAGCGCAGCAGCCTGGTAGCTGCGAATCCTTTCATACATTTGCGCAATATCCAGCTGCTTGCGTGCCAGTTTTTCACGCAGCTCACCGATTTTCTGCTGCGCCTCAACTACGAGCTGGTGATCTCTATAGCGGCTCATGAACAGCCTGAATTGTTCAATGGCCCGCTCCGTATCGGTCTGGTCAAACGAATAGTCCGGGGACCGATCGAAGTACGTCAAGGCAAGCTCGTACTCCGCATCGGCAACGCGGGGATCACTTCTGTATATCTGAGTAAACCGAGAGAATTCGTTTGCCGCAAGCAGGTATTCCTTGTTTCCCCTGTAGGAGCGCGCAAGATAGAGCTGGGCGTCGGCAGCCCACTGATGGGTACGGCCGAAGTCGAAGGCGCCCTGAAAAAAGAGAATCGCTTTGCCGTATTTCTCGTTATCGTAATTTTCTTTGCCTTTATCGAAGGCATCCTGTGGGGAATCGTATCGAACGCGGGAGGAAGATCCGCACGCTGACGTCATCAAGATGAAGAAGAGCAAACTCAGTACGGATACGAGCGAAGCTCCGTGGAAAGGAAGTCTCATTCCCGGACGTATTTTCGTTTTCTCATGAGGAGGTAGAACGTACGATCCTGTCGTTTCTTGTGTACGCGTTCTTGTTTTCGTGCGGGGTTCTTAACGGAAAAGTCGCCTACGAAAAAGGCCGGCGCTTGATGCGGCCGGCCGGAAAATACGAACGACACGCACGTTCGGCTGTTCCGGGACCTCACCGGATGAGTGTGAGCTCCCCGTTGCGGTATCGATGAAAAAACATGGCTCCGTTCACGTTAGTGCCCTGAAACTCAATCCTTGTAGCCAGGCCGCGGTAAAGTGGTTCGAACATGATTGCTTCTCGCAGCGCTTCTCCTTCGTTGCGCACGGCCAGAGACAACAGGAAGCTCGTTACATCATAACCTGTGAATGCCAGACGACCCGGCACCTCACCCGACAGGACGCGATAACGCTCCGAAAAGGCTTCCACATTGGGATCTTCACCCGCCAGGTAGAAATCGTTCGAGTACGTGGCTGTATATCGCGAAGCAGCAGCCACCATCGGAAGGTCATGCCAGGACGAATTTCCGAGGAGACGTACCTGAGCACCTAATCGGTCCAGGCTTGACAAAAGCGCGCCGATGGCGCGTTCCGGTTCGTCGGACGTAATCGGTACGTAGAGCGCCTCGACATGCCGCAGTGTATCGGCCGGCAGGTCTTCAGACAGACGAATCCACGCGTTGTCATCCTGCAGCACTGAAATCAGGTTGATTTTCCCTCCGAGGTCCGACACTTCCTCAATAAAGGCATCTGTGAGGCGCTCGCTGATGCCGGACTCGTCATGTCTCGCGATTACTCCCAGAGAATCAAGTCGCAGGCCATAAACAGCAAATCTCGCCATCAGACGACCACGGGTCGTTATCGATGGATTTGCCTGGAATGCATACTCACGACCCGCGGCGACACGCTCATCGGTTGCAAGCGGTGCGACGAATACGACTTTTTCCGTGTCTGCAGCCTCTGCAGCAGCGATGGCCTGATCACTGAAAATCGCACCGATGATAAACGCAACGTCCTGAGCGGCGAGGTCATGAACAGCCGCCGCAGCCTGTTTCGGAGAACTCTTCGTATCCCGAAAGATCATTTGAACCGGCGGAGTCCGACCGGAGCGATTGACGTCTTCCACAGCGAGTCGTATGCCATTGAACAGCGCCTGCGTTTCGGCTACTTCGTCTTTGTGCAGCGACAGTATGACGCCGATTTTCATGACGTCGGCGTGCATGCGGCGGAGGATCTCATTCGCAAGCTCAAGTGTATTGCGAGCGTCAGATCGATAACCACTCGTCGGGTAGCGATCAAGAAAGGTCTGCAATTCCGTTGCCGCCATCCGGTACTCGCCCATGCGGTAGGCGCTCTTGGCCTTCATCAGAGCGGCTGCGGTCGTACTCAGATGCAGCTCAAAGTCTCGAACAGTGCGATCGAACGCTGTGCGGGCCTCTGAAAAGTTACCCAGATCGAATGCGCGCAGTCCTGACGAGAACAAAGAATCGGCCACAGGTATTGCCGGGATCCTGGAGTCGGCGATCTGGGCAAGCACGCGAGTGCTCTTCATCAAGCCCGAGACGCCCGCCGGCAATACGGCGAGCATGATGCACATGACGATCCGGCGGGCCGTTCTTTGATATGTGAACCGAGGATTCATAGGCGCGGGGACCGGGGTTACTCCCACTCGATAGTAGCCGGCGGTTTGGAACTAATGTCGTACACCGTGCGATTGATCCCGCGGATCT
>CAZGOS010000025.1:0-21316 GCA_964527795.1 uncultured Rhodothermales bacterium
GGAGAGGGTAATTCCCGCTGCTTCCGAAAGCGCCTCAATGATCCTCCTGTTGGCGCTCTGTTCGTGACGCTGGCGCATTCGTCCGAATCGTACGTGAGACAGGTTTCGGAGCCACTCGAAATAGGAAACCGTTACACCTCCAGCGTTCAGATAGACGTCGGGAACGATGAGCTTTCCTTTGTCGAGAAGCATGGCATCTGCGTCTGCCGTGACGGGACCATTGGCTGCCTCACCGATGATTTTCGCCTGAATGCGGTTGGCATTCGCCTTCGAAATCTGACCTTCGAGCGCAGCCGGAACGAGGATATCGCACGGTAGCTCAAGTGCATCAGCCGACGTCTCAATGTTCCGGGCTCCTTCGTAGTTCAGAATCGATCCGGTTTCATTTCTGTGTGCAACCACGGACTCAACATCGAGTCCTTCCGGATTGTAAATCGCACCCTCATACTCGGCAAGTCCGATTATTACAGCACCCCCTTCTATCTGCAGGTACTTGGCAGCGTGGTAGCCCACATTCCCGAGACCCTGTACGACAACGGTCTTTCCTTCAAGTCCCGGCTCGAGACCAAGCCGTTTCATGTCGTCGGCGTTGCTGCAGGCTTCCCGAATTCCGTAAAACGTGCCGCGCCCGGTCGCCTCGGTACGCCCACGCACGCCGCCCTGACCGACGGGCTTACCCGTAACGCAAGCGAGCGCATCCAACTGATTGGACGATAGCGTCATGTACGTGTCCACGATCCATGACATCTCCTTCGCACCCGTGCCATAGTCCGGAGCCGGAACGTCGACGCCCGGGCCTATAAAGTTTTTTCGTAGCAACTCGGACGTATACCGCCGGGTAACTCGCTCGAGTTCGGCCTCCGACAGTTCATTGCGATCAATTTGCACGCCCCCTTTCGCTCCACCAAAGGGTACATTGACAATGGCGCATTTGTACGTCATCAGAGATGCAAGCGCCATGACCTCGTCTTCTTTCACGGTCATCGCAAATCGTATTCCCCCTTTGACGGGAAGTTTGTGCTGGCTGTGCTCTGCTCTCCAGGCTTTAATCACTTTGATGGAGCCGTCGTCTCGCTTAAGAGGAAACTCCATGGTATAAACACTATTACAAATCCTGATCTGACTTAAAAGTCCACTCGGATGGTCGGTGAAGGCGGCTGCCTTTTCAAACATGCGATGGACCTGGTCAAGAAAACTGACGGAGTTCGACATTATGGTTGCTGGGTACCTCCAGGAACTGGAACTAAGTTCGCCAAGGCTACTATCTTCGTTAGTCAAATACAACAGCTCGCAGAAAACACGCTCATATTTTTCTGTGCACTATCGGATCCATAAAGCATGACGATTACTGCAGATACCGGGCTTGTGGCACTTCTGGGAGATCCCGTCTCTCATTCACTGTCGCCGCTTATCCACAATACCGGATTTGAGGAACTGGATCTCGACATGGCATATCTCGCTTTCCGGATTCGCGGCGGATCCCTTGGTGATGCTGTAAATGCACTGAAAACACTCGATTTTGAGGGCGCCAACGTTACGATTCCTCACAAGCAGGAAGTCATATTTTTTCTGGACGAACTCACTGAACGTGCCGAAGCGGTGGGTGCGGTTAATACCATTGTCTGCAAACGTGCAGAGCCGGACTCGGCCGCTCGACTCATAGGAGACAATACCGATGTTACCGGCTTTCTTCAGCCGCTGTCGTCATTTCGAGATCGTCTCCGGGGTGGAGAGGCGCTGGTATGGGGAAGTGGCGGCGGAGCACGAGCCGTCGTATACGCGCTGCTTGAAGAAATCCACATGTCAAAAATCCATCTGGTCTGCCGCAATACGGAACGTGGCGAGACACTGGCGCGAGCTCTCGACGAGAGCGGAGAACGCATATCCGTCTCCAGATGGGACTATGCAACGCTTGCCCTGCAGAAGGCTATCTTGCTTGTCAATGCTACACCTCTCGGCATGACGCCGAGAATCGATGGTACGCCTTGTCAGCACCCGGACTTGATTACGAGCGATCATGTCGTTTACGATCTTGTCTACAATCCTACTCGAACGGCGCTGCTGAAACAGGCCGATGCCAGGGGTGCATACGTCATAGAAGGATTGAATATGCTCATCGGCCAGGCTGCGCAATCATTCGAGGCCTGGACCGGCGCGCAGCTACCGATAGAACGCGTGCGAGTCGCCATAGAAGACGCTCGCAGAATCGACAGCGAAAAAAACGGAGACTCTTGACCTCTTAAAACCGTTTTCACCGCTCGAACGGCACCAATCGTCACGCTGGAGCGTACGTAGTTCTTCGAGAACCCATCGATCATGAAAGTTGCTCTCGCGCAAATCAATCCGATCGTCGGTGATGTAACGGGAAATGCCCTCAAGATCGTCGACTTCGCCGTTCGCGCAGCCGGCGAAAAAGCGGACCTGGTCGTCTTTCCGGAAATGTGCGTCACGGGATATCCTCCGCTCGATCTTCTGGACAACCCCGTTTTCATTGATGCCTCGATTGCGGCGGTTACGTGGATTGCGGAGCACGTTCCTGCCGACCTCGGTCTGCTCATCGGCGCACCGGTCCGGAATCAGGAATCATCTGGAAAGAGGTTATTGAACGCCGCCATCCTTCTTGAGAACGGACAGGAAACCGGACGTGCCATCAAGAGGCTTCTTCCGACCTACGACGTATTCGACGAGTACCGATATTTCGAGCCGGCATCGGAGATGCAGGTGCTCTCGTTTCGTGGCGTTCGACTCGGTGTTTCTGTTTGCGAGGATATGTGGAATATCGATGACTACGCCGAATACCATACCTACGCCGCCGATCCCCTGGAAGAGCAGGCCGGTGCCGGAATCGACTTGTTCGTGAACATCTCGGCATCACCCTTTTCCGAAGGTAAACATGCGGTTCGCAACGATCTCCTGAGCAGGATCTGTGATCGGTTCAAGATTCCCTTCGTGCTTGTCAATCAGGTTGGGGCAAATACGGAAGTCCTGTTCGATGGCGACAGCCGCGTGCACGCTGCCGACGGCACGCTCTTGCTCTGCGCCCCTTCTTTTGAAGAATCGCTTCTCATCTGGGATTCTGAAATCGATTCCGAGCTCGATTCTGGAGTCGATGCACCTCATCATGAACGGGTGCACGACCTTCATGACGCCCTCGTCATGGGCATTCGGGATTATGCCGATAAAACAGGCATTTTTAAGAAAGCACTCATTGGTCTGTCAGGCGGCATCGACTCTGCGGTTACATGCGCCCTGGCTGTTGAAGCACTTGGAACGGAGCGCGTCGTCGGCATCACGTTGCCTTCTGAAATTTCCTCACCGGGTTCGGTTGAAGATTCTCGCCTTCTGGCTGATAATTTCGGAATAGAGTTCCACGATATTTCGATCCGGCCGGCCGTCAACGCCTTCACGGCTATGCTCGAGAGGTTGTTTTCCCAGTCCGTTCCGGATGTAGCAGAGGAAAACATTCAGGCACGTACACGGGGTCTGACGCTCATGGCGGTTTCGAACAAATTCGATTATCTGCTTCTTACTACCGGCAATAAGAGCGAGCTTTCTATGGGTTACGCCACACTGTACGGTGATATGAGTGGAGGCCTGGCCGTTCTTTCGGACGTGTTCAAGACACAGGTATACGAACTCGCGGCGTACATCAACGGCCGCGCGGGTTACGATGCCATCCCGGACGACACGATTACAAAACCGCCATCGGCCGAACTTTCGGAGAATCAGCGTGATGAAGACACGCTTCCTCCCTATGCAATTCTCGACGAGATTCTCCGCCGCTATATCGAGCTTCGTGAAGACGTGGCCGCGATCGTTGACGGGACCGATTTTGATCCGGGCCTGGTTCAGCACGTTTTGAGGGCTGTCGACCAGAACGAATACAAAAGACGGCAGGCGCCTCCCGGGCTTCGTGTAAGTGGAAAGGCATTTGGCCTGGGGCGGCGCTTACCTATTGTAATGCGTTACAATCGTCAAGACATCGACGAGTTACTCGGCGCTGCATCCGCGTCTGCGGCGTCGTAGTTTGCGATGAATCCAGCCAGCCTCTCCGCCCGCGCACATGATTGACTTTGTTTCCGGCAAGCTTGCTTCCAAAAAACCAACCGAAGCAGTCATTGCGGTGAGCGGTATCGGCTACCGGCTCCTGATTCCCACGTCTACTTTCGAGCAACTACCGGACACGGGCAAAACCACTGAGCTGCTCTGTCATCATTATGTGCGAGAGGATGCCATTCTGCTATTTGGCTTTTCCACGGACGCGGAAAGAAGCATTTTCAACCTGCTCTTGAACGTATCCGGTGTCGGCCCCAAATTGGCCCTCGCTGCTCTCTCGGCGCTTCGTCCGGATGAAATCCGGGACCGAATCATAGCCGGCGACGCGGCCATGCTCACCCGCATTCCCGGTGTCGGACGAAAGACAGCGGAACGCCTTATTGTGGATCTCCGGGATCGATTCGAGAAAATGAGTTTTGAGACGCACGGTGGACCGGACGATGATACGAGCGCATCTGCTCAATCTGACGCCATCGCCGCACTTGAAGCTCTCGGCCTTTCACAAGCTGCCGCAGAGCGAAGCCTACGCGATGTCATCCGCAAACATCCGGATGTCGAATCTGCGGAAGAACTGATTCGTCTCGCGCTTCGCCGGTAGCGCATCGTTCCGGTACGTGTTAATCGCGCTCCGGCATCGATCCCACATGAATGGTCTGCGTCGGGAAAGCGAACTCGATGCCTTCGTCTTCGAACAGACGGTGGATAGCCAGATTAATAGACTGCTGCGTATCCATATAGATCGCGTAGGCGGGCACGAGCAAATAATAAACGACCTCGAAGGTGATCGCTGAATCGCCAAACGACTTCAAATGGGCGCGATCGAAGCGTGCATTGTCTTGCGCTTCTACGATTTCTTTCATCTTTCCCGGGACCATTTCGAGTTTCTCGCGCGGCGTGTCGTAGGTCACGCCGACGGAGAAAACGCCTCGGCGCTCATCCATTCTCTTGTAATTCCTGATGCGGCTGGAGAGCAAATCTGAATTCCCAAATATGATCTGTTCTCCCGAAAGACTTCTCACACGCGTCGATTTTATTCCAATGTGCTCTACCGTTCCGGAATAATCCCCGATTACCATATAGTCTCCGTAGACGAACGGTTTATCGACGAGAATGGAGACATAAGCCAGAATATCCTGGAGCACATTCTGCAGCGCAAGACCGACGGCCAGTCCACCGATGCCCAGTCCGGCAACCAGCGCCGTAATATCAACGCCGAAATTGTCAAGCGTCAGAAGCAATATGACGGACCAGACGAGCAGGCGACCTACCAGAACCATCGCCTTCACAGCGGTCACGTTTGCGCCGTCGTCACGGCCGTCTTTCTCGCTGTACCAGCCTGCCCAGAGCTCGATCAGAGCACTTCCCCATATGCCGACCTGTATCAGGAGACCCAGGAAAACGATGCGAATGATGACGTCCACGGCCGGAGCATCCCGGGTCAGAATCTCCACCGCCAGATAGAGAGCCAGAATGAGAAGGAAGAATACTTTCGTTCTGCGCAGCAATTCGGCAATTACGTCGTCCACGCGGTTTGCCGTACGGTCAGCGAGACGGGAAAATCGACCAAAGAGCACACGTCTGGCTGAAAGAAAAACGCCCGTGAAAACCAGCCACAGTCCGAGCATTTTGATCCACTCCAAAACCGATACGCCAAACAATTCCTGACTGAAAAAACTCTGATCCATTTCGATGTATTGCGTCGGATGATTGAAATATGCTGAGGTAGTAAGATACTGAACGTCGTCAACTCGATGTCACTGGTTTCACAAGCGAGATGCGAGTCGCGGCAAAAAGATCGTATGGGCCGTATCCTTGCGTGTTATTCCATTCTATCTACTCGTTCGTATGAGACCATGAAGACGCTCTCCCGCCTCCGACTCGTTGCCGTTCTAGTGGCGTTCATTCTGCCGGCGGCTCCCGCCGTCGCCCAGACGGATTACGCTCCAACTCCCGAAAATCTCGAATCGCGAGACTGGTTTCGAGAAGCCCGATTTGGACTGTTTGTTCATTGGGGCGTCTACAGCACGTTGGCTTCGGGCGAATGGGTCATGAACGACCGCTCGATCCCGGCTGCGACGTACGAACGTCTGCCGGATTTCTTCAATCCCAGCGAATTCGATGCCCGCGAGTGGGTCGGGCTCGTTAAGGATGCCGGCATGAAGTACATCACCATTACGGCAAAACACCATGACGGATTTGCGATGTACGACTCCGCCGTGTCCGATTGGGACATCGTGGATCGGACCGAATTTGGTCGCGATATACTCGGAGAACTGGCCGAAGCGTGCCGCGAAGAAGGCATCAAGCTTTTTTTCTATTACTCCCAGCTCGACTGGCACCACGCTGACTACTATCCACGGGGGCGAACCGGACACGCGTCTGCGCGTCCCGAGGAAGGCGATTTCAACGCATACATCGACTATATGAATGCCCAGCTCTCCGAGTTGCTTACCGGGTACGGGGACATCGCAGGTATCTGGTTTGACGGCATGTGGGATCGCCCTGAAGCGGAGTGGCGCATTGCGGAAACGTATGCCTTGATCCATAGCCTGCAGCCCGCGGCGCTCGTTGGATCGAATCATCACAAGGATCCGTTTCCCGGCGAAGATTTTCAAATGTTTGAAAGAGATCTTCCCGGAGGAAATAGCGCGGGTTGGAACACCGCCTCGATCAGCAGTCTTCCGCTCGAAACCGCCGAGACAATCGCCGTCTCGTGGGGTTACAACATCACGGACCGGAACTATAAAAGCGCCGAACAGCTCATTCGTTATCTGGTCAATTCGGCCGGTCGAGACGCCAATTTTCTGCTCAACGTGGGACCCATGCCCAACGGAAAGATCCAGCCTGAATTCCAGGAACGGCTTCGTGCGGTCGGTACGTGGCTCCGTGAGTACGGCGATACGATCTACGGCACCCGGGGAGGACCCATCCCCGCCGGAGACTGGGGCGTATCGACATCCAGGGCGGATGTGGTATACGTACACGTTCTGGACTGGCCCGAACGCGTGCTTGCCCTTCCCTGGCACGGCAAAAAGATTGTGTCGGCGACACTTTCTCGCAGCAGCGCGTCGGTTCGGTACGAGCAGAAAGACGATGCCGTGATTCTCTGGTTACCCTATCGACCCGCAGAGCTGATTGACGAGGTTGTTGAGTTGCGGGTTAGCCGCTGATTCCTGCCGGAGGTGCTGCAACGACGAACGAGCCTGACAAAAGCAATGCCGACAGCAACTGCATCGAACACCCCTCCGGACGGAATGAAAACTCGTCCGGAATGAAAGCCGTTCACTATGCTCGTTTATCCTGAATGCAGGTAGCGGGTTGTCATTGGAGAATACCCGCGTCTCGAGCGGCCTGCTCAAGGATTTGCTTCTGCTCTTCGGTCAGATTCGTCGGAATGTCAACTTGCACATGGACAAGCAGATTCCCCGTCTCCCGCTCCGTCTCAATGCCATGGCCACGTACTCGAAGAATCTCGCTGGGCTGTACGCCGGAGGGCAGTCGCAGCCTGATTTTCTTACCATACGGATCGGAGATATTTCGCTCGACTCCCAGAATCGCTTGCATGGCGGAAACGGCTACTCGAGTGTGCAGATCGTTGCCTTCCCGGATAAAGTTGTGGTGTTCGTTCACGCGGAAAGTTACGTACAGATCACCATGGCTGCCGTCGGTGTTGATGCGTCCTTTTCCTCGAACGCGCACCCGATAGCCGTCGCGAACGCCTTTGGGAAAGGGGACCTGTATCGTTTTCCCATCGATTTTGATGCGAATCTTCCCACCCTGCAGCATGCGCTTGAACGAGAGGCGAACCGTTCGCCGGGTATCTTTTGCCGGCCGCCTGCCGGTTCTGTCGGGAGACGCTTCACCCGATCCGAAGAACTGTGAAAAAATGTCGCCAAGGCCGCCGAGTGGGCTTTCCGAGCCGAATCCGTCGGGTGAACGGGCATCTTCCATTCGAATGTACGTTCCGTCCGGAGCCTGGTAGAACCGCCCGCCGCCGCGCGACGTAAATGCGTCGTCAAAGGAGCCCCCGAACGCATACTTTCTCATACGGTCGTACTTCCTGCGATTTGCATCGTCGGAAAGCACCTCGTAAGCCTCCTGAACCTCTTTGAATCGCTCCTCGGCCCCGGGTTTATCCCGATTGTGATCGGGATGAAATTCGCGCGCCAGCTTCCGATAGACCTTTTTGATCTCGGACCTGGTGGCGTGCTCTTTGACTCCCAGAACCTTATAGTAATCCTTAAAACCGGCCATTCAAGCTCCACTTTTGTCTCGTCTGCGCTTACATTAGCACAGAATGGCGAGCTTTTCGCCCTTTCTGGACGAACTTCCGGACAAACTTCCTGACATACGTTCAGGAATCATACAATATTCCCACCTGAAGCAATTGTACACAATTTGTACCATCGGTGGTAGTTCCGCCCTATGTCGGATATGCAAAGCATTCGCAAAATTCTGATCGCCAATCGGGGCGAAATTGCGGTTCGCATCATACGTACGTGCCGCGAACTCGGTATCGAATCGGTCGCCGTTTTCAGCGATGCGGACCGAACGGCGCTTCACGTGCGAATGGCCGATGAAGCCTATCATGTCGGGCCGGCTCCATCGATAGAATCGTATCTGAATCAGAAGCTCATTCTCGAGATTGCGAATCAGGCGGGCGTCGACGCCGTTCATCCGGGGTATGGGTTCCTCGCGGAGAATGCAGACTTCGCAGCGGCATGTGAACAGGCCGGTATCCTGTTCATCGGTCCGCCGTCGCAGTCTATTCGAGCGATGGGAGACAAGACGGCCGCTCGCGCCATCATGCATGAGGTCGGCGTTCCAATGGCACCCGGAACCGTTGATGCCGTTGACGACGCAACGGTTGCAGTGAAACTGGCCCACGATATCGGCTATCCCGTGCTCATCAAGGCGGCCGCCGGTGGTGGTGGCAAGGGAATGCGCATTGTCTACGATGCCGATTCGTTTCAGTCATCGTTCGAGGCCGCTGGTCGCGAGGCCCTTGGCGCTTTCGGTGACGGTCGCGTATTCATAGAGAAGTACATCGTAGAACCGCGGCACATCGAATTTCAGATCCTGGCCGACCAATCAGGAAATACGGTGCACCTTTTTGATCGAGAATGCTCGATTCAGCGCAGACATCAGAAAGTGATCGAAGAGGCCCCCTCCACCATTATGACGGAGAGTTTGCGTGAGAAAATGGGGAAAGCCGCCGTCGATGCCGCCCGATCCTGCGGATATGTCGGCGCCGGAACCGTCGAATTTCTTGTCGACGCGGAGCGAAATTTCTATTTCATGGAAATGAATACGCGTCTTCAGGTCGAACACGCCGTGACGGAGTGGATCACTGGTCTGGACCTTGTTCGTGAACAGATTCGCATCGCTGAAGGACGTGCGCTAACGTTCAGGCAGGAGGACCTGCATTTTGTTGGCCACTCGATCGAGTGCCGCATCTATGCCGAAGATCCACAGAACGACTTCCTGCCTGGTCCGGGCATTCTGCGTCGACACCATGCACCGGGCGGCCTCGGCGTACGCGTGGATTCAGGTGTCGAGCAGGGTGATGAGGTTAGTGTCCACTACGATCCCATGATCTCCAAGGTGACCACATGGGGAACGGATCGACAGGAAGCGATCAATCGAATGCATCGGGCGCTATCGGAATATGAGATCTCCGGCGTGCCAACGACGATTTCGTTCTGTCGTTTTGTACTGCAGAGCGATGCCTTCCTGTCAGGTGAGTTCTCAACGCATTTCGTCGACGACCACTTCAATGGCTCCTCCGCACCGGAACCTGATCCTTTTTTGGAAGAAGCGATGGCACGGACTGCTGCGAAAATCTGGACCCGGAGTAGACCGTCATTTGATACAGCAGACGACAGCGCGGCGCACGGGCGGAACGGTCAGTTCAGCAACTGGAAGAAAAACCGGATGCACGAGCGGCGATCACCGGGTCGAAAATAAGCGTGCCGCGCAAACCTGTGGCGCACACTTAAATCCAGCTCTCCTCCAGGCCCAAACCCTGATCGACGAGCCACTCCGCAACGGCCCGCACGGCTTCTTTCACTCCCTTCGTTGCCAGCGGATCTCCGAAGCTTTGCAGTCCGACGTAAACGCCGTCCTTCTTCTGCCAGGCTTGAATCAGGACTTCCTGCCTCAGATCCGGTTCCTCCACAAGCACCTTGAACAGCAGTCCGTTCTTCGACAGTTCGCGAAAGGCCTCCAGTACAATGACGTGTCCGCCGTCGAAGGCACGAACATGCTTGGAAAAAGTGCCTATTGAATCCAGATCTCCTGTGAGAACGGCGTGCTGCATTTCCACTGTTTGCATTATTCCGGGCTGAAAGCTCGCTTCTCCGGTCTTACGGAACAAGGCATGAAAAATCATTTTGTCCTGCTCTCGCCATTTCAGAGCATACTTGGTATGCAGCATGGCCTCCGGGGGTGACCCCTCTTCAACCTGGTACAAACCGGTCCTGGTCGCTTCGGTGATAGCGAAATGAAAGTACTCTTCGTGATCGGTAGTCAGTGAAAGCACGCCCTCCTCCTCCAGTCGCGTCGAGGCCAGCTCGAAAAAGGGCGCTTGAAGAAGACGATTCTTCAGATTGCGCCTTCGTGGCCAGGGATCGGGGAAATTGACATAGATCGTACAGACCGCCCGGAGAGGGAGAGTTTCTCGAACGATGAATCGAGCATCTCCATGATACAGGCGCACATTCGAAATATGCTCGCGCTTCATGCGGCGGTACGCGCGCCACATGGATCCCATCGACACTTCAACACCGAACAGATTCCAGTCCGGATGCTCATGGCCGAGATGCGCCAGGTACCGACCATCTCCGAAGCCAATCTCAACGACCAATGGGCCGGAGCGTCCGAAAACGGACGTAGGCTGCAACGGTAGTGTCAGCTGACCCGGTCTAATGATCATTGTAGCTCCAGGTTGTGACCAGCGGCACGCACATCGTTGTTTCGTGTTATGCCATGGCCTGTCCGTGGACCGTTCGCGGGGAAGAAAATGTGCGACGGAGCGTTGTCCGTATGTGATCTTCGGCGACGACCAGCGCAGGTACAAGGATAAGAATGATCAACGTGGCGAACAGAATTCCAAAACCGAGGCTTGCCGCGATCGGGATCAGAAACTGCGCCTGCAGGCTTCTTTCCAGGATAAGCGGTAATACACCCAGAAACGTGGTCAGCGATGTCAGCAGGATCGGCCGAAAACGTACTTTTCCAGCCGTGATGATCGCGTTTTCAATCGTGGCTCCGTTCTCTTTTTCTTTGTTCACATAGTCGATGAGAACGAGCGAGTCGTTGACGACCACCCCCGACAATCCGATGAGCCCAAACAGGCTGAGGATGCCGACATCCAGGCCCATGAACATGTGCCCCAGCAGGGCTCCAATTAGCCCGAACGGGATCGCAGCCATAATGATAAAGGGTTGGGAGTAGGACCTGAACGGGATGGCGAGCAGGGCATAAATCAGAAACAGCGCGATTATGAAACCTCGGCGCAAAGCTCCAAGGGCTTCCTCCTGATCGGCCTGCTCTCCTTCAAACGACGCCTGAAAACCTGGAAATTCCTGGGCTATCTGCGGCAGCACACTCGTGCGGAGCGCTTCGATCACATCGCCTGCCGCCACAATTTCATCGTTTACTTCAGCCGTAATCGTGACGACTCGCCGTCTATCGCGGCGATTGATAGAGGAAGGGCCATAGCCGAAACTCGCCTCTGCGACTTCTGAGAACGGGATGGCTGCCCCTTGCGCCGTTCGAATCCTCAGATCGTCCAGATCCGACAGCGCGTCTCGCTCGTTTTCCGGAAGACGCACCATGACCTTGATTTCGTCCCGACCGCGCTGGATACGAAGTGCTTCATTTCCGTAGTAGGCGCTGCGGACCTGACGAGCCAGATCGTCCAGTGACACACCCAGGGACCGGGCCTGCGGTTTCAATTCGAGCCTGATTTCGCGCTTGCCCAGCTGCTGGTCGTCTTCGACCTCGTAAACCCCGGCGTATCGCCCGAGTTCGTCTTTCAGTCTGACGATGGATCGAGAAAGAGCACCTGTATCCGGTGCGGAGACTTCGATCTGGATGGGTTTTCCGAATTGCATGAGAGTAGACTGGAACTGGATCGACTTCACACCGGCAATCGAACCGACATTGTTTCGCCATGCCTCTTCAAACACTTCCGTCGGAATGTCCCGGTTTTCTGCTTCGAGCAGCTCAAAATTTATCTCGGCCAATCTGCCCTCGATGAGACCGGTGCTTCCGGCCGCAACCGGTGACGCTGCGAGGGACGGCTGACGGCCGACGATCGAGAGCGCGTGCCGAATCAGCGGCTCATGATCTTCCGAAAGCTCGGCTTCCAGCTCGGCGAATGACTCCCATCCCTTTCCTTCGACATAAGCGGCAACTTCCGCCGTTCGCTCTGCGGGCGTACCATCCGGCATTTCGATGCGGGCAATGACGTTTTCACCCGTGATCTGCGGGTAAAAAGTGAAGTTGACGAATCCCCCGGCTACCAGACCGACTGACAGGAGTATGGCGCTGACAGCGCTTACGATTACGATACCGAAGTGCTTTGTCGCAAAGTGAAGCGTGCGATCGAGCGGTCCTTCGATGTTCCACTGAATCGCCTTTGCGACGTTCGTCTGAAGCCGCTCAATTCCTGCCGCGACAGGATTTTTCTTCTTCCCGTCGATCAGGGCTTTCACGTGCGAAAGATGTGCGGGCAGAATGAAGAGCGACTCTATGAGCGAGAGCACCAATACCGAAATGATGACGACGGGCAGGTTCTGCATAAACTTGCCCATGACGCCCGGTACAAACAGGAGCGGCGTAAAGGCTGCGATAGTCGTCAAAACGGCAAAGACGACCGGACGCACGAGGCGGACGGCACCCTTTACCGAGGCTTCTTTTGGCGACAAACCACGTTCCTGTTCGACGAAAATATTCTCACCGATAACGATCGCGTCGTCCACGACAATACCGAGCGCCAGGATGAAGGCGACGAGCGATATGAGGTTCATCGAGACGCCGAGTGATACCATGATGGCAAACGTGCCCAGAAAGGAGATGAAAATGCCCATGGACACCCAGAACGCCAGTCGGGAATTCATGAACAGACCCAGCGCCAGAATGACCAGGATCAAACCCATCAGCCCATTCTTCAGCATCAGCTCGTAACGGTCCTTCAACAGTTTGGCTTCGTCCTGCCAAACCTCCACTGACATTCCCTCGGGCAGAGCCATGGTACCGATGTATTCCTTAACCAGCTCTACCGACTCGAGCACACGTTCGTCACCGGTGCGATACACCTCGACAAGAGCCGCCGGTTGTCCATCGAAACGGGTAATCAGATCTGCTTCTTCGAAGGCATCGCGAACGGTGGCAATGTCGCTAATGCGTACGACAGCCCCATTGGGCATCGCCCGAACAATAATATCACGAAAGTCGTCGGCGTGATAATTCTGGCCTTTGGTTCGAACCAGGATTACTTCGTCGCGTGTATCGATTGCTCCGCCGGGTAGATCCAGGCTACCGCGTCTGACAGCCTGAGAAACTTCAGCCAGCGAGAGTCCGAAGGCTCTCATCGTGGCTTCAGAGACTTCGATCGATATTTCATACGCTCGCGTTCCGTTAATGCGAACGTATGAGATCCCGTCGAGGGCGGAAAGATCATCCTTGATCGCGTTTGCCAGCTCTTTGAGAGAGCGCTCCGGCACGTCTCCGAAGACGGCCAGTTGAATAACCTGTCGACGCGTGGTCAGTTCGGAAATTTCCGGTTCTTCAGCCTCGGCGGGAAATGAAATGATTCGATCGATCTCAGCCTTTATATCGTCCAGCGCTTTGGAAGCGTCCGTGCCAAAGTTCAGTTGAGCGCTTACGATACCAACGTTTTCGGCGGCAATGGACGTGATGCGTTTGATTCCGTCGACGCTTTCTATCTGTTCCTCAACGCGTCGAACAATTCCTTCTTCGACTTCTTCTGGAGAGGCCCCGGGATACGCGATCCGAATCTGGATGGTATCCAGGCTCGATTCTGGAAATACTTCCTGAACGATCCGGGATACGCTTACAATCCCGATGAGGATAAAAAAGATCATCATCAGGTTGGCAGCAACAGAATTTTGCGCCATCCAGGCGATTGCTCCTTTCATGCTCTATTATATCTGAGTACTGTGTTTCTTGAAGAACCGCTATTCAGACACTCGAACCGACATGCCGTTCGCTACGACGGAAAGAGCCGAAACAACGACCTTGTCACCCTCGGACAAACCGGTATCGACAACGATCCGGTCCTGAACCTGTTGAAGCACATTTACGAGGCGCATTTCCAGGTGACCATCGATAACAAGCCATACTTGATTTTTTTCGCGTAGCGCAATGCGGGGAATTTCGAAATACGTATCAACGGATCGTCCTTCTATCTCGACTTCGACATACGTTCCCACGAGAAGCTGAGGACGATTCACCGCCCTTCTGTAGGGATTGTCGATTCGGACAACGACCTGAAATGTTCGGGTTGCCGCATCCAGGGATCCAATGATCCTGTGTACATAAGCTTTCCACGTATAACGTTCTTTTCCGTAACGGGCCACTACGCGGGCGGTAGCACGCTTTCCCCCGGTCCCGGCACTAAAAAAATCCTGTATCAGGGACGCCTGTTCGCTGGTGAGCGCAACGTCGATCTCCGCGTGATCCGTTCCGTAAAACGACGCGACCACAATGCCTGGAGCCACATACTGTCCTACTTCGGCAGATTTGGTCTGAATACGACCGTTGAACGGCGCCGTAATAACCGTTCGATCCAACCTGGAGACGGCATCACTGAGTCGTGCCTGCGCACTTTTTCGCACTGCTTCAGCAAGCTTCAGCTGCGGCTCCCTCAAGACAAGACTACCGAGTTCCGTTCCGGAGGCATCCTCAACACCGCCTTCGCGTCGCTGCAGTCGCTCCCATTCGTCTCGAGCGATGGCCGATTCTTCCTCCGCCAGTTCTACTTCAAGTGTTCTATGCGTGACTTCGGCCTCGGCGACGGCAACCGCATTTTCATAATCCGACGGTTCAATTTGCAGCAGCGTGTCGCCCTGCCTGAAAATGCCGCCGACGACGAATGACGGAGACACCCATACGATTTTACCGGGTACTTCGGCAGAAAGATTAACGTTACGAGCCGCCGAAACGGTGCCGTTTCCTCTGATCGTCAATTGTCCGGATGAAGCCGTAACGTTCACGATTTCCACAACCGGTGCTTGAATGACAGGCTCGTCTCTCGGCGGATCCGGCCTCAGCCCCGCCAGAATCAGCATGCCGATCACACCTGCGACAAGTATTCCGGCCGCGATTATGAAGGAGCGAAGTCTATGCGTACTCATAACTAATACCGGGTAGACCTACTGTTGAAATTCTTTCTTTTGCGTGCTCACGGCCATGTCGGTCGAATCCGTGACCCAGGCTCCTCCGAGCGCACGGTGAACACCGAGGCGCGCCATGGTCACGGCCCGCAGAGCGCCGGATACATTCGCTTGCGCACGGAGTTCATTGATTCCGGCATCAAGCAGCGCGAGATAATCCCCGATGCCTCGCCGGTATCGCCGGAACTGGATGTCGGCTGACGCAGAAGCGCTGTAGAGGGCCCCCCTGATGGCGCCGAGGCGTTCAATCTGGGCGTCATGTTCGACGAGCGCCGATGAGGCTTCCTTGAAGGCTGTCAGAACTGTTTTCTCATACGCCGCCGCGACTTGCTCGTACCGCGCCCATGCGGCCCGAACCTCCGCATTTATAGCCCCCGCATTGAAAACAGGGGCAAGCAATGAACCGCCTAACAGCCAGAAACTCTGGCTCGTATTGACCAGACTGGCGAGGTCGTTGCTCTGGGTACCACCTGACGCGGTGAGCGAAATGGATGGAAAGCGTTCGGCTCGCGCCACACCGATGCGCTGCCGTGCCGATTCGAGCCGGGCAGCAGACGCTACGATATCGGGTCGTTCGCGAAGAAGGTCCGAAGGAAGGCCAACCGGAATCTCTCGCGGTAGTGCGTAATCGTTTTCAGTGGCGCTCAGTAGCGCTTCAACGTCTGCCGGCACGGTGCCAAGGAGGACTGCGAGTCGCCCTTTTGCCTCGTAAAGTGCGCTTTCGAGTAGGGGAGGACTTGCCCGAAGATCGTCCAGTGACTGTCGAATCGTATAGAGTTCGAACGAGGTGACGAGGCCGCGCCGATAACGATCGTCCGTGATTTCAACACGTTCCCCTAACAGTTGCACGTTTTCGCGAGCGAGTTCCAGTTGACGGCTCGCGTCTCGGATTTCGGAATATGTAGCGATTGTTTCAGAAATCACGCCTATCCGGGCCGTCTGGAAATCGGCCGTCGTTGCGACGAATTCGCCGACTGCCGCTTGTGATGCCGCTCTGGCTTTACCCCAGAAATCCACCTCATACGACAGGCCGAGTGACGCGCTATACGTTGTGACATCGAATCGATCCGGCAAGGCCGGAATGCTTTCTGAGAATTCACCCGTCACTCCCGTGTTTGTCGGGGTGACTTGACGATTTCCGTCAACGGCGGCCTGAATTCGTGGAAAGAGGGCGGAGCGTGTAATTCGATAGGTTTCCTGAACCTCCAAAACTCGTGCTGAAGCCACTCGAAGGTCCAGATTCCGAACGATCGCCGAGTCGATCAACGCGTTCAACGTGCGATCCCCGAACCCCCGCCACCATTCGACGGATGCGGCAGGGTCGACATGCGTTTCGGCGCCGTCATATTTCCCGGGCAAGCGTGATTCCAGGTCAGGGGCCGCTATGTGCGGTGCCATGGTGCAGCCGGAAAGCGACACCATGACCACCCACCCTGTCAGGGTACGTCTATACATTCGATTCTTTCGCAAGACCATGATACAGGATGTCAAACAGGTGTTTCTTTCTCTCATCAATGGCGGCATCTCTATCGCGTGCCAGCGACGGATTCACCGTGGAAAGCATCGGGAAGGCAAGGAAAAAGAAGACGGATGCGCCGAGCAGCGTGACGAAGGTCTGGAACGGATCCACCGGACGCACTTCCCCGTCATCGATGGCTTTCTGAATACGTGCGATAAAGAGGTTCGGCACCAGATTCGGATTGTTCTCCATCTGCTCCCGAAGTATGGGTCCGGCGACAGGGGCTCCTGATAGATTTTCGAGCACCCAGAGCCTCGAGATCTCGGGGTGCGCGGCATGGATGGACATGAATCTGTCGATGAACGTCTCGAACAACTGATCGAACGGAAGATCCTCCTCGAAGGGAGCCCGGGCGGCGCTCATGAACTCTTCGAAAACGTGCGTGAAGACCGTCGTGTAAAGCTTCTCTTTGCTTCTGAAGTAGTAGTGGAGCAGCGCCTGGTTGATCCCGGCCTCTACGGCTATTTCCTGCATGCGCGCGCCGTGGCGACCTTTACGGGAAAACACTTTGAGTGCAGCATCGAAAATCTGTTCTTCGGTCTCCGTGTACGTCTGTGATCGTGTCATGAACATGAATCAGAATAGGCGCCGACATTCATTATATAATTTAATCAAATATATTAACTAATCAATTAACTATATTATAAAGACACTTATATAGAGTTATTACAGTTATTTACGGGGTGGTCAATTAGACCCTTCTATGAGACTACACCGCCCTGATAGCCGACATGCTACTCTTCGGTGAACGTCGTCCGTTGACCCAACTCTCTATCGACAAGAAACAATCCTTCCCCGGATTCTCCCGCCAGTTTCAGACTCTGAATGATCTCTTCAGCAGCTTCCTCCTCTTCCACCTGTTCATCAATGAACCAGTGCAAAAGAGTTTGCAGAGGGTAATCCTTCTCCGAAACGGCCAGGTCGTAGAGATTGTGGATGAGCCCGGTCACTTTTTGCTCCTGCTCGAGCGTCTGTTCAAACCCGTGCAATGCGGAATTGAGTGTTACTTCTGGTTCGGACAGGGGCTTGAGATGTGGCGTGCTCCCTCTTCGGATCAGAAAATCAAAAAACTTCATGGCATGGGTAATTTCCTCCTGCCACTGAATGCGCATCCACTGGGCTGCACCCCGCAGATTCATTTCCTCAAAACGAGCCGACATGGCCAGATAGTGGTACGCCGATTGAAATTCGGCATTGATCTGTTCATTAACGGCGTCGACTATTTTGGATTTCATAACATGTCCCGGGTGCGTTCTTCCAATATTTTCCTGTACGAGTCGCGATGTTGAGTGCGATACAACGGCCGTAACCGGAGGATGTTTTCCAACCAGTGACCATACCGTAATTTGGAAATGAATGGCGAATCAAAGGGGCGACCGGAGGGTATTATACCCCCGGTTGTTGAACTCACTGCTTGTCACGCAACCTATTCGATTCTACGGCTACCAACTGATTATTTATTCCGGTTGAAACGACAGGCATTATGGCACGACCTTCTCGGATTCTTTGGGCAGACGATGAAATTGACCTGCTCAGACCGCATATTCTTTTTCTCGAATCAAAAGGGTACGAGGTAGTCAGCGTATCAAACGGTGAGGACGCTGTTCAGCAAGTACGTGACGGCTCTTTTGAAGTCGTACTTCTTGACGAGCACATGCCCGGCCTGGGTGGCCTGGAAGCCTTATCCGAGATTCGAAACATCTCACCCGACCTGCCCGTGGTGATGGTGACGAAAAGCGAAGAGGAGCGACTCATGGATCAGGCACTCGGTGGACAGATCGCCGATTACCTCACGAAGCCGGTAAATCCAAGTCAGGTCTTTCTAACCTGTAAACGAATATTGGACCGTTCGCGAATTCGAAGTGAGCGCGTCTCGCAGGATTATCTTCGTTCCTTCTCCGAAATCACGAGACGCCTCATGGAGCCGCTCTCCCATTCGGAATGGGTGGATGTATATCAGACGCTGATCGGCTACGACGTAGAGTTGGAGGGCGACGAAGGTGTACGACAGGTCCTGGAAGATCAATATCGGGAAGCCAACAGAGCGTTTTCCAGATTCGTCGAGGATCGGTATCCCGGATGGATCCGGTCATGCCATCAGTCGCCGGACAAGGAGAGACCTGTGCTTTCGCACGAGGTCGTGCCAACTTTCGTAGAACCGCTCCTGAAGGAGGGGCACCCGGTCGTGCTTTTCGTGATCGACTGCATGCGCTATGATCAGTGGCTCGAATTCGAACGGCTGCTCTCCCCGCTTTTCAGCATGGAGAAAGCTTTTCACTATTCCATTTTACCCACGGCGACCCCCTACTCCCGGAATGCCATTTTCAGTGGTCTGCTGCCTCGTGAACTGGCCGATCGGTACCCGACAGCCTGGGCTGAAGGCGAAGACGATGAGCATAGCCGTAATAGAAACGAAGAGGAGTTTCTGAATGACCAGTTCAATGCTAAAGGAGCGAGTATGCGGATTCGTTATCAGAAACTGATTACGACGCAGAGCGGGAGAGACTTCGCACAAAACGTGCACGACGTTCTTCAGGCCGATCTGAGTGCCGTCGTCGTCAATTTTGTTGATATCCTTGCTCACAGCCGATCCGATTCGGCTGTGCTTCGAGAACTCGCCCCGGACGAGAGGGCCTATCGTGCCCTGACCCGCACCTGGTTTGAGCACTCCTGGCTCTACAATGCATTTGTGCAGCTGGCTGAGACCAACTGTACGATTGTCGTAACAACGGATCACGGTGCCATTCGAAGCCTGCACGCGACCAAGGTCGTAGGAGATAGGGAAACATCGACGGCGCTTCGTTACAAGTTCGGGCGCAATCTCAAGTGCGATGAACGCCATGCCATTCTCGTTCGCGATCCGCACGAGTATGGATTACCGCGCGATCATATGAACATGAATTACATCATCGCTAAGGAGGATTATTATTTCGTCTATCCGACGAATTACAGCAAATACCTTAATCGATACCGAGATACGATGCAGCACGGTGGCATTTCTCTGGAGGAAATGATATTACCGGTCGTGACTCTGCAGCCCAAATAGTAGCTGGAGACACTCCTTTCACTCCGCCGACTCCCCTGTCCCGGCGAAAGCGATGACCGACTTTGTACCTGCCATATTCCCGGTCGAAACGAGAACGCAGGAGCATACCCGCTCACTCGGCTCCGCCTTTGGAAAGACACTCTCGGGAGGCATGGTCGTGGCACTTTTTGGAGAACTCGGATCGGGAAAGACGCAGTTTGTAAAAGGCGTTTGTGAGGCACTCGGCGTCGAAGAGTCGCTCGTTTCCAGCCCGTCTTTCACGATCGTCAACGAATACGAGGGATTCGTTCCCGTTTATCATCTGGACCTTTATAGAATAAAGAAACAGGAAGAGGCGCTCGAATTCGGATTCGTCGAATACATCGAATCGAATGGAATCTGCCTGATCGAATGGCCCGAAATTGTAGAAAGTTTACTGCCCCTGCACACAATCGGACTTCATTTCCGTCATGTCGACGGTGAGCGAAGAAGAATCGAGCGTCTGGGTACGACGCAACCGGACAAATAGAACATTCGTTTCACGACGCAGGCTTTGAACGCGCCTGCAGGGACAATTCCGTGACTGAATCAATCGCCGAACAGTTCCTCAATAAACTGCCGCGATTTGCCTACGTCGGCACACAGGCCTACAAGCCGGGCCTGGAGCGGATGACAACGCTAATGCAGGCAATGGGCAGACCCGATCAGGCCTATCCGTGCGTGCACATCGCCGGAACCAATGGGAAAGGAACAACGGCCTCGTTTCTGGCTGCCATTGCATCGGCAACCGGGAAAAAAGCGGGATTGCATACGTCCCCGCACCTTATTCGCGTGGCAGAGCGCATGCGCATCAACGGCATGCCCGCCCCGGGATCCTGGCTATCTCGAGCCGTCGACGAACACGCCGATTTGATATCTGCGTCTGGTGCCAGTTTTTTCGAGGCTTCGGTTGCTTTGAGTCTTCTCTACTTTGCTGAAGAAAGCGTTGACTTTGCCGTGATAGAAGTAGGTCTCGGGGGACGACTGGATGCAACGAACGTCCTTCAACCTGAACTCTCCGTTATCACGAATATCTCCTACGATCACGAAGAGATTCTCGGGGATTCGCTCGAAAGCATTGCGGCTGAAAAAGCCGGCATCATCAAACCGGGCGTACCTGTTCTGACCGGCGCCGAACAATCGGAAGTACTTGAGGTGATCCGTCGGGCCGCAAAGCGGAAAGAGTGCCGCCTTCACATCCTGCGCGAAGAAATCGGCATCGAGCAGCATACTGATCACCGAATTTCCATTCGG
>CAZGOS010000026.1:0-20966 GCA_964527795.1 uncultured Rhodothermales bacterium
CGGCACGATGGGTCCGCGATCTGTGATCCGAGACGTGTCGCGTGTTCTCGGGATTCCGCTTGCGGAAGCCGATCACATCGCCAAGATGATTCCGGAAGGCCCGGGCGTTACGCTGGATTCGGCGATGGAGGATGTGCCCGGATTTCGCAAACTGCTCTCAGATCCGAATGAGCAGATCCGAAATCTCATGCACTATGCAAAAGTGCTGGAAGGATCGGCTCGACACAGTGGCGTGCACGCTGCCGGAGTCATCATCGCACCCGGAAAGGTCAGCGACTATGTCCCGGTCTCGATTGCCAAGGGCAAGTCCGGCGGCGAAGATATCGTGACGACCCAGTACGACGGCAAGTGGGTCGAGTCTTTCGGTCTTCTGAAAATGGATTTCCTTGGACTGAAGACGCTAACCGTTCTGAACGACTCGCTGCGGCTCATCCGAGAAAATCAAGGTATCAAAATCGACCTGGACGCTATTCCACTCGACGACGCGCGTACGTTTGAACTGTTCCAGCGCGCCGATACCGTCGCCGTCTTCCAGTTCGAGTCGAGCGGCATGCGGGAATGGCTGCGAAAGCTGGGCCCGACCACGATAGATGATTTGATCGCCATGAATGCGCTGTATCGGCCGGGGCCGATGGACAACATTCCCGTTTACATTGCGCGTAAGCACGGCGAGGAGGAGGTCACCTACCCCCACGAGTGTCTCGTGCCCATCCTTGAGCCGACGTACGGCATCCCCGTTTTCCAGGAACAGGTGATGCAAATGGCACAGGAAATGGCCGGATATACACTCGGTGGAGCCGACCTGTTGCGCCGTGCCATGGGCAAGAAGAAAAAGTCGGAGATGGCCAAACAGCGCGCCATCTTTGTTGAGGGCGCCGGCAAGAAAGGCGTTGACGAATCGACGGCGGAGGAAGTATTCAACCTGATGGCCAAGTTTGCAGGCTACGGGTTCAATAAATCCCATGCGGCGGCTTACTCAATCGTAGCCTACCAGACCGCGTATCTCAAGGCCCATTACCCGGCAGAATTTCTGGCTGCCGCAATGACGAATGAAATGGGCGATACGAAAAGGCTCCCGGTCGTGCTCGAGGATGCGAGGCATGTTGGCATTGATTTGCTGCCTCCGTCGATAAACCGGAGCCAGGCCCATTTCACCGTAGAAGGTGGAAAGATCCGTTTCGGATTGGGAGCCGTGAAGGGCGTAGGACTCGGCGCGATCGAAAGTATTCTGGAAGCTCGAGAGAAAGAAGGGACATTTACGTCGATCTTCTCCCTGGCCAGGCTGCTTGATACCCGAACCGTAAACAAGAAGGCCGTCGAGTGTCTGGCTAAAGCGGGCGCTCTCGACGAACTGGACGGCCACCGCGCACAGCTTATGGAAGCGGTTGACGCAGCCATGTTGTACGCGCATAGAGTCCAGGCCGACCTGGCGGCGGGTCAGAACTCCCTGTTTGGCACCGGCGGTGACGGCGCAGCGACACTTGAGCCCAGCCTGCCCGTCGTCGATCCCTGGCCCCGGGGTCGTGTGCTCAAAGAAGAGCGTGAGTCCGTCGGATTTTATGTCTCCGGTCATCCGCTCGAAGCTTTTCTCCCGGAAATCAGGGCCTTCGCCTCTGCCCAGGTCGCCGACGCGGAATCGCTTGCAGAAGAAAACGATGACAGTGACAACGGATACCGTGCGAATCGGCCACAGCACTCCTTCTGCGGCATTATCACGGAAGTAACACACCGCACGAATAAATCCGGCCGTCCCTATGCGTTTGCACAGTTCGAGGATTTCTCCGGACAGGCGGAACTCGTTTGCTTCTCGAATACGTACGATCGCGTCGAGCGTTATCTGCAGCTCGATGAAATCGTTCTGATTCGCGGTAGCGTCGACATGCGTGGAGGAAGTGCCAAGGTGCTGGCGAACGACATTATTCCGATGTGGAAGGTCCGTGCTCAATATGTCAAGTCGCTCATTGTCCGCATCGACGCGGATGCGTTGTCGGAAGATCAGGTGGATGCGTTGTCCGGCCTTTTCGAATCCAGTAAAGGTTCGTGCAAACTCTACTTCGATCTTATTTCCAGAGGGGCCCCTCAACCCCAGAGACTTCTGAGCCGCAGTTGCGTAGTCGATCCGACGAGTGAACTCATGCAGGGTCTGACGCGACTTTTTGGACGACATGCGGTCATTGTAGAGGGTGAAGGGTAATTCCGTCGGCTTCGATTTCCTCTTATATCGGGATGACAACTCATTGCCTGGAGCTCCGAAACACGGACGCAGGCAAACCGTAGCGACAGATTTCGTGGAGCATATTCCATAGGAATGACGATCGAAACTATCTGCCTGCACCGCGGGACGTCTATGAGAAAGAGCAGCAAACCGGGACTACTGCCTCTTACGCTGGCATTTGCCGTGATGGTTCTCTCGGGATGCTCGAAGATGGAGGAGCTGAGAGAACACTATACACCGAAGAGTCCGCGCGAAGCGTACGAGTACGGGCTGGATGCGGCCGGACTGAGTAATACGGCGCTCGGCATCGCGTGGATTGAAGCCGCCGCGCGCGCCTTCGAAAGTCCTGTTTTCCCTGACGTTCCATACCGGGAAAACGGATTTATCGATCCCGCGGAGCCTCTTGCGGCTGCTTTTCAGATTGCTCTTACACGCGGACAACGGTTCGTCGCTCGAGCGTCGTTCACAGCACCCGACTCCGGGAGCGTCTTTCTTGATCTGTTCCAGGATATGAGCGATCTGGGATTGACAATGCAGCGAGTGGCTCTCTCGGACTATTCGCAAACACTCACGTTCGATGTCGATCGAACCGGCACATACATCTTACGATTCCAGCCCGAGTTGTTGGCAGGTGGTCGATATGATTTCGATATGACGATCACTGCCTCCATCATTTTTCCTGTATCCGGTAAAAACAGCGGCGCAATTCAGAGCCGGTTCGGTGATGCGAGAGACGGCGGTAGACGCAGCCACCACGGAGTCGACATTTTTGCCGGACGGAATACGCCGGTAGTCGCAGCTACGGACGGTGTGATTACAGGCACCGGAACGGGTGGATTGGGAGGCAGAACCGTCTGGCTGCGTTCCGATACGGGAGCCAATCTCTACTATGCGCACATGGAACAACAGCTGGTTCGACGCGGACAGCGCGTTGTGGTTGGAGATACGCTGGGACTCGTGGGCAACTCGGGTAACGCCCGCACGACGCCTCCGCACCTTCATTTTGGAATTTATCGTAACGGCCCTGTCGATCCGTTTCCATTCATACACCAACCGGATCAGTCTGCACCGCGCATCATGGCCGAATCGTCAAATTCCGGATCCTGGATGCGAACAGCGATCGACGACTCAGGGGTGTATACCGGTCCAAACCGTCGCTCGGATCAAATTCGGTTGCTCAGTCGGCACGCCGGCGTCCGAATTCTTGCAGCGGCATCGGTATACTATCGCGTCCGGCTGCCGGATGGTACATTCGGCTATATTCGTTCATCCCAACTGGAATCCGAGGAAGTTCCAATCGACAAGGTGGTCCTGGCGTCGACGCAGACCATTCAGCGAGTACCGAGCGTTCACGCAGGCGCGGTCGGGATGGTGCGGACCGGTAACGGGTTGCATGTACGGAGTAGATTCGGTGATTATCTTCGCGTGACCACCGACACCGGACGCACAGGATGGCTGCTTGATATCTGAGGAAACCTCGTCCTTCGTTTCCGTTTCAAGCTGAGATTTCTTCGCGATTCGTACCGAAGACATGCTTCGTGGTCTCGTAGCCTTACCAAGGTTTATTCTTATCGGGCTGGTCAAAACGTATCAGGCCGTTATTTCGCCGCACTTTCCATCGTCGTGCCGATTTACGCCTACGTGCTCCGAATATGCGGTCGAGGCCTTTCGGACCTACGGTGCGCTGAAGGGCCTTATTCTTTCCATTCGGCGATTCAGCCGGTGTCATCCGTGGGGCGGGCATGGTTACGACCCTCCGACGTGGTTCGACGAGCCCAGAAATGAGCCCGGAAACGAACCCGGAAATGAGTCCGGATTTGAACCCGAGCCGCCAAATGACGTGGATCCCGAACCCGACGATCGCCCGCTGCTATAAAAACCGGACAGCCCAACCTCAAAAACAACATGAGTTCGACATCACACCAGGAAAGCGCGAAAGAGCTGAGCCTTCGGTGCGCTATCATTACATGCAGCGATTCTCGAACGGTAGAAAACGATACAAGCGGCGCCTACATTCGCTCGGTTCTCGAAGCCGAGGGGCACGAAATCGCTGCCTACGAGATCGTCGAGGACGAACCGGACCAGATCCGCCGGATGCTGGAGGCGTATGCCTCGCGCAATCTGGATGTCGTGCTGCTAAACGGAGGCACCGGTATCGCCTACAGGGATACGACCTTCGACGTTGTTGCCGGGATGCTCGAAAAAACAATGCCCGGCTTCGGTGAGATTTTCAGGGTTCTCTCCTTCGATGACATCGGCCCGGCATCCATGCTTTCTCGCGCCACAGGTGGTGTCTACGGAGGTATGCTCGTTTTTTCGATGCCGGGTTCGACCGGAGCGGTGCGTCTTGCCATGGACAGACTGATTGCTCCGGACCTGAGACATCTCGTCTGGGAAATAAGGCGCCGATAGCGCCGGGAGCCACCCGCGCGGGCCCATGAGAATCCAGGGGCGAAGCGCGCCCGGCTCAGGTTATTCTACGCGTTCCGCAGCGCATCGATTGGATTGAGGGCAGCCGCCTTACGTGCCGGATAGAATCCGAAGAGGATGCCTGCGGCCACCGAGTACACGATCGCAGTGGCGTCGATCTCCGGCGAGACCTCGGTCCCTCACCCCACGACGTCTGCCGGAATCCCTGATCCACCTGATTGGACCGCTGCGTCAGCAATTCGCAGATCGTAACGCGCTCCGAACAAGCTCAGAACAGTTTGTTAGTTCGTTTTGGATCGATCGCCGTTTCCACGGCGATTCTCCCCTCTTTGAGTATGTCCAGATCGTGGTTGACGGCGGTTCCTTTCCCTCCACTCATCGAGCGCGGTTACCTGGTCGTCAAACAATACACTGTCGACGAGCGCCTGATGCATGGAATCGAATATGGCGCTTCGTGAACTCCAAAACTCTCGAAGCTTGTCCGAAAGCTGCGTTTCGTATCGACCGACCAGAGCCTGAATCGCTTCTTCCTGCTCTTCATTTCGGGGTTTGACGACGCGTTCGATCACTTCGGGCAGGGCGCCTCGATTGCGCAACGAGCGTGCCTTCTCCATGCGCTGATTGTGCAGGGCAGTCTGCGCGAGCACACCGATTACGACGCCCAGAACGAGAGTACCCAGTAGGACGAGTGCCGATTTCGTTTTTGTATTCATCTTTCTGCTATTCCGAAATAGAGTCCAGTTCGAGGTCGTAGGCCGAAGCCACCGTTACGGGATGAAGGCCCAGGACACGCTCGGTCGTGGTCAAATCTGCTGTCTCGGAACTTGTCTGCCGCGCGTTGTAAGCTGCCAGCAGTAAAATGAGAAGCAGACCAGCCACAACCACCGGACGAAACCATGATACCAGCGCTCCGGACCACAACTCATCGAAGCTGCGCATTCGTCCGGCGTTCGGCCGAACCGCACGAAGGATGTTATCCGTCAGCATTGAGTGACGAACGTGTTCACTCTCGCCGGCTACCATACCTCGCAGCGAATCCTGGAGCCGATTCCACTCGGAATCCCGCATGAGACCACCTGAATCAATTCGATTCGGTTGGTCCGTCTCGTCGTGTCGGTTGCGATGCTGCATGATACTGTGGAGAAATTGACGCCGTATTATTTTTCCTGCGTCTTGGGTCTATAAAGGCTCGATCGACCCACCTAATGAGTCGCCAAGCGTTTCCTTTAATTTTGCCAGTGCTCGTTTCAGTCGGGAGAGTACTGTTCCGTACGGCACTTCCAGCACTTCCGCAGTTTCCTGTGTAGTCAGTCCGTCAATAAGTCTCAATACGACGACCGCTTTGTGCCTGGTCGAAAGCGTATTGATGGCACTGCGGAGCTGCCGGTGTTCATCCGCCTGCACGGCAACATCGTCCGGTTTCGGCAATTCAGACGCGACGTCCTGCGTCTGTTCTGCCTCCCATGAAACAAAAAGGCGGCGCCGGCGGCTGCGCAGCACGTCCAGACTCCGGTTAATGGCGATTCGGGTCAAGTATGTTTTCACCGACGACTGTCCACGAAACCGTGGGAGCGCGGTATGAAAACGAATAAAGACCTCCTGCACCGTGTCATCGACATCGGCGGTCTGGCCGAGCATGCCGGTCACTGTGCGTACGATCTGAGTCTGGTAACGCTCGACCAGAACTCGGAATGCCCGCTCATTGCCACGAAGTGTTCCGTCAATCAGAACGGAATCCGGCGAATCAAGCGAAACTGACCGTCGCAGATCGTGCATCCGCTCTACGGGCAGTACGAGGCGGGCAAGTGGCAGGTCAAGCCAAAAAAGGGTGGTTCGATTTGTCGGTGCTGCTATCATTCAGAAATATCATTCAGAAATATCATTCAGAAATATCACTCAGAATCAGCATTCAGAAATATAATCCCGTAAGGGAGAAATCAAATCGAACATCAGCCTCGACGCCGGCGCGGACGATTCGCCTGAATTTCCTCGTACTTCTTCATCTGATCCTCAGTCAGCACTTCAGCCAGGTTTTTGATCGTCTCTTCGTCGAGAGAAGCCATCTTCTCTCGGAAACCCTGCCTGTCGCCCCTACGCCCACGCATTTCTGCTATCATATCAATGCGTTTATCCACAGACGCCGTCATGATTTCCATGAATTTCGGCATCTGATCTTCCGTAAGTGCAAGCTTTTGGGCCAATTCCTTATTCTGCTCCTCAAATCGCGCGCGCATTTGTTCTGGAGAAAAATTCCCGCGCTGGGCGTGTACAATGCCGGCTGTGAGCAGAAGAACGGCAAATACCGCCAGGCGCTTGAAGACGTTCGAGATCGTCCGTGTCATTTTCAAATCCTCGTCAGTTTGACTATTTCTTTGACGAATCAGGTTGCAGACCATTCCATCAGGCCTGAATTTCAGGTTGGACCCTTATAGGGGAATAGACGTTTCTTCGGCGTGTTGCAAGGTGTTGCTCAGTGTTGCTCAGTGTTGCTCAGAAAAAAAATTGCTCAGTATTGCTCAGAAATTGCTCGGAATTCGCGCAGAATGACTTAGGCGACTCGATTGGAAAAACATTTCCATCTATATAACACATTATCCCGGTCCACAGAGCCCGTCGTCCCGTCAGAGAGCGGTCACCTTCGCTTTTATTCATGCGGGCCTACGGTTTATTCGTATGCGCACATCGGAAATTTTCGCTCGTTCGTGACGGCTGATCTGATCTTTCGAACCGCCAGAGCGATCGGATGGAAAGTTACCTACGCTACGAATATCACGGACGTCGGACACCTCACCAAAGACGATCTGGCAGATACGTCCGGAGAAGACCGCATGGTCAAGGCGCTTCAATCAAAAGAAGGTGAACGATTCATAAACATCTGGGATCTTGCTCGCTACTATACGCAGGTCCTGCTGGAGGACTGGCGCCGGCTGAATCTACTGGAGCCTACCGTGCGTCCGCGGGCTACGGAGCACATGCGCGAACAGATTCTTGCGGTCGAGAAGCTCCTGGAACTCGGACATGCTTATGAAACGGACCAGGGCATCTACTTCTCCGTCTCGAGTTTTCCCGCATATGGAGAGCTATCGGGAAACCGGGATGCCGATGATCTGGAACAGACGGTTCGAGATGTCTTGAGTGACCCTGAAAAGCGTGATGCACGCGACTTCGCGCTCTGGAAAAAAGACGATAAACACCTGATGCAATGGCATAGTCCATGGGGATGGGGGTTTCCTGGCTGGCACCTGGAGTGCTCGGTGATGGCGCAGGAATATTTGGGAGAGTGTATCGACATCCATGCGGGCGGCGAAGATCTGATCTTCCCACACCACGAGTGCGAAATCGCACAAGCCGAAAGTATTTCCGGCCTTCCATTTGCAAAGCACTGGGTACACACCCGCTTTCTTCAAGTCGAAGGCAAAAAGATGGCCAAGAGCGCCGGTAACTTTTTCACCGTTCGAGACCTCGTTCTACCCGAATCCGAGGGCGGTCGAGGCATCGATCCGCTTGCCGTTCGAATGACCCTGCTCTCAGGCTATTATCGGAAACCGTTCAATTTCACGTTCGATACGCTCAAGGCCAATATCCGTCATCGAGAACGATTTACGGAGGCGATTGAACGCATGGAAGAGGGACTCGCGTCCGGGCGTGAAGGGAATGATCTCGTGGGTGAAAGCTTGTCTTCGTTGTCCGAGCGCGCACTATCTGCGATGCTCGATGATCTGAATACACCGGAGGCCCTCGCCGCGACATTCGAAGGCGTTCGAGTATTACTCTCGCACGACGGGGGTCTATCGGCTGAATCAGCCGCATCTGCCCGGGCATGGCTGGATCGCACAAACGATCTGCTGGGAGTTGTTTATTCTCTGCAGCCCGAAGCAGATAGTGACGAGGACGATTCGTTCGCAGCCGGAATCGATGGGCTGCTGGTCGAGCGAACAAGCGCACGGGCGGAAAACAATTTCGCACGCGCCGATGAAATACGTGATGAGTTGATCGCTCTCGGCGTCGAGATCATGGACACGCCCGAAGGTCCGAAATGGAAACGTCGAACCTCGCTTGATTAGGCGGAACCGTCATCTCTTTTCAGTTTTTTTCCAAGACGCATGCCACAGAATAATTTACCGCAGTCGCTCCTTGATTATGGCGATCTCGAGGGCGGCCTCGTCCGCATGATGAATCGATTCCGTAACGAGGGTAGCATGACGGGGAACGATCAGGCGGACGCTTTTCTACGCAGCAATGGAGAAGCCGCCCTTCTCGGCATGCTCTACGATCAGCGTGTTCGGGCGGAGTTTGCGTTCACGGGTCCACTGCGGCTGAGGGTGCGATTGGGACATCTGGACATGAAACGCATTGCCGCAATGTCTGGAGAGGACTTGCGAGTTGTTTTTGCGGAGAAACCGGCCGTTCACCGTTTCACCAACAAGATGGCGGATCAGACGCGGGCCGTGGCTGCGATCGTTACCGACCGGTATGAAGGGGAAGCGTGCAACCTTTGGAACGACGGCGTAGCCTTTCCCGTGATCCATGCGAGGATTCTGGCGCTCCCGGGATTCGGACCTCAGAAAGCATTCAAGATGAGATTCGTCCTGCACTATTTCGGCCATCGCGATTTTTCGGATGAAAACCCGATATGAACCAACGTTTTGTTCGCGGCTTCTTGATTCTCTTCTTCGCAGGCTTGCTGGCAGTTCCGCTCGTCATCGGTTACGTCTCCCGCGCGGATAGACAACGATCGGGCGTCGATCCGTCCCTGTCACTGTCGGTTAATGGCTTTTACCTGGAAGAAGTAGCAGATGAGGTGGGCGCTACCTTCATGCACGAGGGTCCCGAACTTGATCCGAAACTGGATCACATCCTGATGCAGGTTGCCTCCATGGGGGCCGGGGTTTCGATTGTGGACGTTGATCGCGACGGGTGGCAGGATATATATGTCACAAACAGCGGCGAAGGCAGCCTCAATGTCCTTTTCCGGAATCGTGGAGACGGTTTGTTCGATGAAATAGCCGGCGTCTTCGGCGTGGCCGATGTCAATCACGTCGAGACGGGTGTTTCGATGGGATCCGTGTGGGGTGATTATAACAACGACGGGTTCGAAGACCTTTTTCTGTATAAATGGGGACGCCCGGAGCTTTTCCGGAACGAGGGCGGTACAAAACTCACTCGCGTCACCGAGCAGACCGGCCTTCCCGATTGGATCAATGCAAACACGGCCATCTGGTTTGATTTTGACAGGGACGGCGCTCTCGACCTTTTCATCGGCGGATACTTCCCGGAACGATTCAACCTCTGGAACCTCGCGACAACGGCGGTCATGCCGGAAAGCCTCGAATACGCCCGCAACGGCGGCCGTAACTATCTCTTCCGAAACCTGGGGAACGGAAGCTTCGAGGACGTGACGGAATCAATGGGTCTCTCGGGTACCCGATGGACGCTTGCAGCCGCCGCAGCAGATTTACGAAACACGGGTTTCCCCGACCTCGTCCTGGCAAATGATTTCGGAATCGAAGATGTCTATTTCAACGAGTCCGGAGCCCGGTTTGAGAATGCCGGCTCACGGTCAGGTATCGGATTTGCGCCCAAAAGCGGCATGAACGTCTCATTCGGCGATCTGTCCAACGAAGGGCGTTTATCGATCTACGTGACGAATATTTCGGAGCCGGGCGTGCTGCTCCAGGGGAACAATCTCTGGGTTCCGCGACGGATCGGGACGGAACGTTTCGACAATCTTGCCTCCGTACTCGGCGTAGAATTCGGCGGATGGAGCTACGGCGCCCAGTTTGGAGATCTCAACAACGACGGAGCCCTGGATCTGTACATGGTCAACGGATTCGTATCGGACGAGCCGAATACGGACTATTGGTACGACCTTTCCAGTTTCAGTACGGGCAGCTCGAATATAATCGTAGATGCAAAAAACTGGCCTGCCATGAACGGGCGAAGCCTCTCCGGTTTCCAGCAAACTCGCGTATGGCTGAACCGTGGCTGGAGCGGCTTTAAAGACGTCGCGTCAGAAATCGGAGCGGCAGATCGATACGATGGACGAGCGGTTGCGCTGGCGGATCTGTGGAACCGAGGTGTTCTTGATGTGATTGTGGCGAATCAGCGTGGTCCACTCCTCATCTACAGAAATACGGTCGAGGAAGGCAGAAATTGGGTTGCTTTTGAACTCACGGGGCGTTCAAGCAATCGAAGCGCAATCGGCGCCCGGGTGACGCTTGTCAGGCGCGGAGATCGACAGGTACAGGAGGTATCAGGGGGCAGTGGTTTCGCCGCACAGAACCAGCGCCCCCTTCACTTCGGCCTGGGATCGGATGCGTTCGTTGATCATGTTACCATACGCTGGCCCTCGGGCACGATGGAGCGCATTGATCGACCGGACCCGAATCGAATCCATCAGATCCGTGAACCCGAGTAGGCTCCGAACCGATCTCCCTTTTCACTGATTCGTTTCTCTAGTGAGTTTGATTCCAATATGGTGAACAGCAATATCGAGAGCGATCCTGCCGAGCCCGTGACTGGTTTCCGGACTCACATCCTCTTCAATAAAAAGCTCGTGGCGCCCGCGCTTGTTACGCTGATTCTACTTGGCGCACACCTTTCTTTCGGTATTCTGGAGAACTATGACAAAATTCTGCTTTCCATCGCAGTTTGCATCACGGCCGAACTCGTACTGGGTCGGATAGTCCTCGGAAGATGGCCGAATCCGGCAAGCGCCTATATCTCCGGAAACAGCATCGGCATACTTCTTCGCTCGCCAATGTACTGGCCGTATGCCCTCGGCAGTGCGATCACAATCATGTCCAAATATGTTCTGCGCTACAAAGGACGACACATCTGGAACCCGTCGAACTTCGGCATCAGTGCGATGTTTTTTCTCTCTCCTTTTGCCGTGGCGCCTTTAAGCGTTCAGTGGGGTAACAACGCCTGGCCCATCATTGCCATCTGGATCGTCGGGGCGATCACGATCTGGCGAATAAAGCGGTTTCACATCTGTATCGCGTACGTGGTGGGCTTCTTCGTTTTCGCAGCAGTACGGGCTTGGATAACGGGTGGCCTGTACGTGACGGAGATTGCACCCATGACCGGACCCATGTACCAACTCTTCGTTCTGTTCATGATCACGGATCCGAAAACGACCGTTCAGTCCAGGTCCGGTCGTATGGCAGTCGCTTTCCTTGTAGCGTTTGTTGAACTGTTTTTCCGACTGGGCGAAGTCATATTTGCGCCGTTCTACGCTCTCTTTCTTGTCGGACCGGCTGCGATGTTTCTTGAGGCTCACAGAGAGGCTCGCGGAGAAGCCTTCAGAGAAGCCAATGTCGACACATCCCCGGCGGTCGAACCAACGACATAGATAGCGGCGCCGGTTCACCGTCGAAGACATTTGCGATAATACGGGCGACTACCAAGCGACCGCTGCCCGTTCGATTCCGCAGTAAATCAGGCTGCTTTTCTCAGGATTTCCTGGGCGGTGTCGCTGTTCAGGCTGAACACCAGATAGCTACCGCTTTTCCTGATTTCCAGTGTAGGACTTTCGAGCCCGCCATCCGGACATAGCGTCTCCCATGCGATGTCTACGGCACTGTCGATAAGCTCTCTGGCATCCCATGGTTCGGGATCTGAAAAAACACTGCGTCGCCAGGCGATTGCTCCTCCGGGAACCGGGCGCATATACTTATGGAGGTATTCGGTTGGATCCATGCCCGCTCGTCGATAGAATTGTGAGAGTGTCTCTTGCATGACTTCGGGGATAGCAAAGCACATGCCGGGACTGACGGGGCGAGGAAAGGACTGAAATCCGATTGTAGATGTGTAAAACTTGCTCGTTCAGAGGTCCGGAACACCCGAGAAGCAGAAAAATTTACCGCATAAGAGCACAAAAATGCCGGGCCGGCACCGCGTGGGTAGCCGTCCGTGACGTGTCTTGCCGTTTCCGAGTGATTATCGCCTCCAGAAGTCCGGAACGAACAGAATAATAACCGTAAATATTTCCAATCGACCGGCAAGCATCAGAAAAGAAAGTATCCACTTGCCCATCACGGGAATGTGCGCATAGTTGTCCGTCGGGCCGAGCGATCCGAACGCGGGACCGATATTTCCCACGCTTGACAATGCTGCTCCGAAAGCACTCACCAGATCCAGCCCGAAGAGCGACATGGCCATTGTGCCGACTCCGAGCAGACCCATGTATAGCACGATGAATGACAGCACATTCCTCATGACCTCCTGTGGAACGACGCTGCCTCCGAGACGAATCGGCATCACGGCCTGCGGATGAATGAGCTGCTTGATTTCTTTGAACGAGTTCTTGAACATGAGAACGTGACGAATGACTTTCACGCCCCCACCCGTCGAGCCGCCCATGCCTCCGATATAGAAACACAGGAAGATGATGCCGAGAGCAAACGGCGACCATAACTCATAATCGGCTGTGCCGAACCCCGTAGTCGTAATGATGGACGCCGCCTGAAAGGCGCCGTACCGAAGGGCTTCGGTGAACGCGCCGTACGTTGCGTAAGTCGATTCGCTTCCCGACGACGAAAAAAGGGTCTCGAGAGGTTGCCAGAGACCCGCCGTTATGAGCAGCGTGGCCACAACGAAAATTCCCGTGTAGACGCGCAGCTCGGTATCCTTGAAAACGGTAATGGTTTTTCCCCGGAGTAGTCGATAGTGGAGTACGAAGTTTGTGCCTGCGAGAAACATGAACAACGTGATGATCCACTCCACATAGGCCGATCCGAATCCACCCACCGAACCGTTGTTAGTCGAAAAACCTCCGGTTGCCATCGTTGCGAAAGCGTGATTCACGGCCTCAAACAAGCTCATGGCCGGAAGAAGTGCCATGACCTCGACGGCCGTAATTCCGACGTAGATGAGCCACAACCGTTTGGCTGTCTCCTGGACACGGGGCGTCAACTTGTCCGCTGACGGTCCGGGCACTTCGGCCTTGTAGAGCTGCATTCCTCCAACCCCGAGCAGCGGAAGAATGGCGAGGGTCAGAACGATGATTCCCATGCCCCCGAGCCAGTGAGTCAGGCTTCTCCAGAAGAGAATTGCCTTGTCCACGTCTTCAATAGCAGGATTTCCCCCGCCTCCGAGCACGGTCGCACCCGTTGTCGTAAATCCGCTGATGGTTTCAAAAAAGGCGTCTGTGTACGAATCGAAAACCCCGGCGGTCAGAAACGGAATGGCACCCACCAGAGACAGTACAACCCATGCGAGAGCGACGATCGCGAATCCTTCCCGAATACGCAGTTCCTGCTCTCTTCGCGGAATGCCTCGCCATGTGACGGCTCCCAGTACGATTGCAGCAACGGCCGTGACCACGAATCCCAGCCAGGACGCTTCACCGTAGAACAGACCAACCGCCGCCGGTGCCAACAGCGCAAGTCCGAGGAAAAACACCAGAGCGCCCAGCGTACCAAAAACAGCTCTAAGATTGAGAATCATGACCTCTCACGGAATGAGATTCAATGCCTGGCCGGCCCCGCTACCTGGGGCTCTTGAACAGGCGCTCTACTTCATCAACGAGATCCGGTTGCACGAAAACGTACGCGCGATGACCGGGTTCGATCTGGGTCGTGCCCGTTACGATATCCACATGCTTCCCATGCATGACGGCACCCAGGAGAATTCCGACCGGAAGGTTGAGATTCATCAGCACATCTTTCGTGATCGGAGAACGTGGAGCGGCTTCGATCTCAAGAATTTCGGCGTCCATACCATGTACCGTCGCAACACTGAGAACATGTTTCCCCCGAAAATACCGTTTGATTTCGCGCGATACGGCCAGCTTTTTATTCACGGCTGCGTCGAGACCGATCGACTGCGATATCGGGATGTAGGCCCCTTTGGACAGCAGGGCCACCGTTTTCCGAATTTTAAGGTGCTTCGCGAGCAGACAGGTGACCAGGTTCGACTCCTGATCGTCCGTGACCGCGACAAACGCGTCCATGTCACTCAGGCCTTCCGTAATCAGCAGATCGATATCGGTGGTCTCGCCATTGATGACGAGCACGTTATCGAGCGAATCGGCGAGATCTTCAGCGCGTTCACGATCGGGCTCAACCAGTTTGATGTGCATACCCTTCCGCGAGCCCAGCTCTCGGGCAACCATCGAACCAATCGCCGTGCCGCCAAGGACCATGACATTGTGAATGCGTTGATCGCTTTTGCCCATGATCTCCAACATGGGGGGAATGGTTTTCGGGCGCGCGAGCACGAACAATTGGTCGTTGCGCTGGAACGCGACATCACCGCCCGGCATGATCGTTCGAATTCCCCGAGTAATCGCCATAACCCGAAATCGCACATCGGCGTGTTCAGCCATTACGTCTCTTATCGTCCGACCAATTACGGGTGCGCTGCGATCAAGGCGCAGACCAAGCAGATTCAATTGGCCGTCCGCCAGCGGTAAAACGTCCGTGGCTCCGGCTCGTCGAATTAATCGGCAGACTTCTGCAGCAGCGCTTTCTTCCGGATGAATGGCGACCGTGATCCCGAAATCATTGACGTTCAGGACCGACTGGGATTTTGAAAGCTCGCTGGAGCGGATACGCGCAATGGTTGTTTCGACACCCATGCGATCGGCCAGCATACAGGCGATGATGTTCACTTCGTCGACTGCCGTAACGGCAACCAGAATCTGAGCCTGTCGAATCCCGGCTTCCTCCAGGATGGCTGTCGACGTCCCGGTTCCGCACAGAACCATGACATCCAACTTATCGTCGATTTCTGCGAGCGCCTCCTGATCGACGTCTATTACAACGACGTCATGCTGTTCATGCGCCAGCAGCTTCGCAACGTCAAATCCTACCTCTCCTGCACCAACGACAATGGCTCTCATGGCGCCTCCTCCGTTTGGGGGGCAGATTCGTTGCCACGGCTCAGCGTCCAGTCCTGTTTTTGCCAGGCCTGCTCCCAAAACATGGCTTCGTAACGGGAACTCACGACAAAGGCGTCGATCGCGTCCTTCTGCTCGTGCGGATCTACATTCCGATCGGCAAGGAACTGAAGATGCTCCATGAGTTCGTTCGTGTACGTTACGAACGTCGGATCTGCGTACGTCCGTAGCCAGTCGGCGTAGGGATGGTCGGCGGGAATGTCATTCAGAAGATGAGCAAATCGTTTCCCTATGTCGGCATACAGCCACGGACACGGCGTAAGAGCCGCAACGGCTTCCAATATGGTGCCCTGCCGGCACGAGATGAGCAGGTGGTTCTGGTACGCACGGTTATTGGGCGAAAGCTCGAGATCGGCAATATCCCGTGCCGTGTATCCCAATCGTCTTCCATATTCCTCGTGCAGTTCCCGTTCGACCACGATGGCGAGACGCGCCGCATCGATAAACCACAGTTTGCGATCCGGTTCTGCAAATCGCACCGATATCAGACTGCACGCATCCGCAAACGCCTCGAGGTATCGGGCATCCTGCATCTGATAATACCGGAAGCGTTCCTCGCTCAACGAACCGTCGAGAAGCGCGGAGACGAAAGCGTGCTCGAAGGATGCCTTCCAGGAGTCGGAAGCCGCCTCCCGGCAGGTTGCCGCGAATGGAGGGATTTCAAAAGAAATGTCCGACTCGGAACCCTGAGACGTTTCGGAAGAAGCTGTCATGGGACGGTGAGGTGAGCTGCCGTTGTGGCTCTCCTTTCTATGGTATAATCGGATTCATTCCAGGAATTCTGCGCCCGAAGATACCCCGGATGTGATCTGGATTCAATCTCCCGTAAGGGGAAGGCGAACCCGGAAAGTCGTGCCCACGCCATGCGTTGTCGTAAAGCCTATTTCCCCTTCCAGGTCCTCAATGGTTTTCTGTGCGATCGCGAGCCCAAGTCCGGTACCACTGGTCTTGGTCGAAAAACTCGGTACAAATATTTTTTCCCACAGCTCTTCTGCGATTCCTGTTCCGTTGTCGGAAACGCTGGTCTCAGACCAGAAGCGTCCGTTCTCGTCTTCAAATTTGGAAGTTGAGAGACGAATAATGCCCTGGCGATCGTCCGGGATGGCCTGAATGGCATTTTTGATCAGGTTGATGAAGAGCCGGCGCAGTGCCTCCTTGTCCCCCTCCATCGAGAGTGCACCCGGAGCGAGTTCGGTTTCAATTTCCATGTCTGTTTCGTTACGCATAAGGCCTGCAGCGGCCTCAACCTCTACGTTAAGATCCAGTGGTTCGCGTATATGTTGAGGCATACGACCGAAACTCGAAAATCCGTCGGCAATCCGCGCCAGTGCATTGATCTGATCTATCAGCGTAGTAGTCGTACGGGTGAATTTGGTCTCAAAGGCAGCCTGGTCGACTTCTTTGACGCCAGACGACGTAGGTTTCATTCTCGAGAAAGCCGTCCTCAGATGCTGGATGGAGAGCTTCATCGGTGTGAGTGGATTCTTGATCTCGTGCGCCACCTGCCGCGCCATCTCACGCCATGCAAGTTGCCGCTCCTGTTTGGCAAGCAGCTCACGGCTGTCGGAGAGCTGCTCCTGCATGGTATTGAAGCTGTCGACCAGATCACTGATCTCATCGCGCGATGCAATCGGCCCGATGCTTTCAAATCGTCCTTCGGACACGGCTTCGAGTCCTTCTCGAAGCCGAGCGATGGGCCGGGCGAGCGCGTTGGCGAGAAGTGCGGCTGTGACCATGACCGCCAGCACGAGGAGCAGAAGTGCACCAAACAGGTAGGCGACTGTACGAGCTCGCTCCTCTTCGATTCTTTCCTGTTCAGGCAGCGTCGGTAAGGAGATCACGTATTTCGGGTCGCCGCGCTCATCTGTGAGCGCCCTATACCCCGCCGTATAGTAGAACGACCCGAGTGACTCGTCCACGCTGATAAAGCGAAATCCATCGTAGTACAGCGCTTCGTAGGCCTGGATCGGTAATCGTGTATCGATGAGGCGGTCCCGTACCAACTGGGGGCGGGACGAGCGCTCCAGATCCGCCGCACGATAAATATTCAGGTCGAGCCCGACGCGGTTCGACAAAGAATCCAGATCGGTTCGCTCCAGAACGCGGTATGGCAATTCTTCACTGCGGGCGTCCTCGGCAAGTGTGTCTTCGACACGCAAGAGATGTTGGCGAAGCCAGCTCTCAATCGCTCGCTCGTTTTCTCCCGTAACAACCTCCAGTCCCACCCAGCCTGTTACGGCCACCGTGACGAGTCCGACGGCAAAAAACGCATTGAGCACCTTGTCCTGAAACCGCACGCGTTTGGCCGGAAGCAGTCCCGTACTGAAGCGCCAGACGATACCGATCAGATAAACCGGTATGCCCAGAAACAAACCCGCGATCGTCACGCGCAGGAGGTAATAGAGGTGGTCGAAAAAACTGATTTCAGGAAGGCGAACCGCGATTGTTCTTGTGCGGCCTGCCATCGCTGGATTGGACGTTGAACTCTCCTCCAATCGGCGGTACAGAGTCATGTATTCACGTTCTCGTATTCTTTCGGTGCTCCAGATGACGGGTTCAATGCGCAGACGCTCGTCAATTTCCGCATCCAGGGTGTACCGACCGAAACTGCGGCCGTAGTTCCGGACCATCACACCGTCCTGAAATTCAGCCAGGGACATGTTTGCGTAGTGTTCTCCGTAGTACCCGCTCGGGATTAGGACACGCGGAAATGCCTGCGCTCCCTCTCGGGCGATCACATTTGGGGCTGCGCGCACGAGAAGCCACCCGACGCGATCTTCATTCGAAAGTATGGGAGCAAATCCGACATAGACGAAACGCTCCCTCTCACGATCGCCCGTCATCTTCTCTATGAGCGTTTCTTTATCACCCTGAGCAACGTACATCGATCGAATGAGATCGAATTCCGTCCTATCCGCTTCATCGATCACTGAACGGCTTCCACGCCGGCGCGATTCCTGATACCGTCCTCGAGGCAGACCGTTCAGAGAGAACAGCGTGACCGAGATATCGTGCGTACCCAGGGACGAAATCAATTCCCCGTGCGTCAGGTATCGCGCGATCGAGTCATATCTCGCAATGGACCGGCCTGTCGTTTCTATTTCCTCGTTGCTGAACTCGTGTTGCGCCTCAACATCAAATGTTATTTCGTTCGATCGATCGAGAATCTGTCCAATCGCAAAGAGCACGCGCGAGTCCATCTCATCCTCAAACGAACCGGTGGCCTGTTGCATCCGGCTTCGACGATCCATTTCGAATCCTCTCTCGAGCACTGGATAGAGCAGTAGGGACACCAGCACGACTGACGGGACGACCGACCTGAGATGAAGCGAGTCTGCTCCGCGACCCGTGCGCATAGGACTGAAATAAGCCACCGCATACACGGCGGTAAGAAAGACAATGACGACGTCGAGGCGCAGGCTCTCACCGATTCCTGTAAACTGATACGCTACGGCAAGAACGGTGGCTGCAGCAATGATCGGTATGAATACCATGCGCTGTCGCGAAATCGAGATCCACGAAGAGGGTCTGAAGACGGCAAGACTCACCCAAAGAGATCGTGCACAGAGAAAAGCGACGGAGAAGGTGATCAGCAGTAGAGATGCGAAAACAACAAGGACGAGTCGGTCCGGAAGCAGACCCGATCGCTCGAAAAAATCCAGCGTGCTGTCGAGCACCGCATGTTGTGATACCAGGGCAAAAGACATCAGAAGACTCAGGACAATCGCCACATGAAGCGCCATCGCTGTAAAAAGACGGATATGATCATTTCTGCTTACGTGGCCTGTAACATCAGCCGTCAGATTGTCCGGAGTACTCGCATCCTGTTTGCTCCAACCCAGCAATACGAATCGTCGAACCGATTCAGTAGCTCGAACAAATACGGCGGCAATTAAAACAGCGAAAAGCGCCGATACGAGAAGATCTCCACTCGTCTGCATAAAACCACCCCCTATTCCCGACGCCAGGTGCTGGGGATCGAAAAGAGGCGAGAGGGGCGCTTTACCCTGTTGCCAGCGTCCGGGAATATTCATGGCCAACAAACCGTAACGCACGGCTGCGACGGCGGCGAGGAATACCGAAAATCGAACCACTCCGCGCAACGGCGATTCCGGCTCAACTCGAAGATGCACGGTCCACCGACCGATCGCGAACAGAATTACCCCAAGCGCGATCGCGAACCAGAGAAAAAGCAGGTCCAGGTACCTGTTCCGTGCATCCCGCAACAGGCGCCGTTCGGACGGAGGAGTCACGTGGGCTCTTGCCAGTGTTCGTCCGTCAGCGCCCCTCAGGGTTCGTGCGAATCGAGACTCAGACGGATCGAAGGGACCTTTCGGATCCAATGTTACTCGCACGGAGAGTGTCGTAAGACGCGACCATTCCTCATCCAGTGTATAATCTCTTAAGTACTCGTTTCGCACAGGCACGTGCCGTACGATCATCCTGATTATGCGCACGGCACCAACGGACTCTACGCCGTCGCGGATGGGCCACCAGACTACGAGTGCCGAATACCGATCACCATCGAAAGCCAGTGACGATTGGTAGGACTCCAGGAAGTTGACCTCACTCGGCGCAGGATCAATAGGTATGGACGAGCCGGCCCAACCGATCAGGCGGGGCTGCTGGTCGTAGATTTCAATGGCTCCGTTCTCGACCAGCGTATAGCCTGCGAGCATTCGAATGATCTCTTCTTCACCATCTCCGCTGCCCGTTCGTAAATTGCGAAGTGCGCGTATTACGCGTGCATCACTCGCCAGATTGCGAGCCTCTCGTACCATCGAGTTCTGTATCTCGCGAAATTCCGCCTCTATAAGGTCGAGTGCCTCTTGCGCCGATGCCAACTGCGCGTTGGATAGTTCATCGGAAAGACGAAGACGATTCCATGTCCCGATTCCCCACGTAGCCGCTGCTAGAACAGCCAATACGGTAAGCACAATGACCATTCCACGCTTCGAGAAATGTGCGCGCCGGGAAGCGTTCTGAACGACTCCAATTTCTGACATGAATACCCGCGGGGAATTAACGGTCGAAACGTTCCATTAGAAGCTCTCGCAATTTCCATCCCTCCTCGGTCCGATTCAAACGAAGATACGCGCGTATCGGCCGATCATCATCTGAGAGCCAGAGCCTGCCTTCAACAAACAGGCCACGCTTCGATTGTCTATAATCGACTATATCAAAAGATCTTGGTTCGTTTTCCTTAAAGAATTGCTTCAGGACCAACTCGGCCTGTACGTGCGAATACTGCTGACTAGCCCCGAACAGAGCTAACTCCAGAGATCCGGGTGTCATTGACATCAACCGCCGGACATTGCCGTCGGCAAGCGAAGATCGCAGGACCTGCAGTTCATCGATGCGCTCCTGCAACACCGCGCGCTCCTCGTAGAGACGCTGAAGTACGGGGTCATCGGTGCC
>CAZGOS010000027.1:0-3757 GCA_964527795.1 uncultured Rhodothermales bacterium
ATCATGCCTTGCATCATACCTGACCGCATCATTTTCATCATGCCTTGCCGGCCTGATGTGTCCGCCTGGGCCTGTTGCTCGCCATGTCTATGCTGGGCCATGGCGGAAAACGTCCCGACCGACAGAAGTGCGGTGAGCACGAGCGCGCGTGAAATTTTCACTATCTAACCTCCATTGATTTTTTCGTTCGATTGTATGTTCTGACGTTTGTCTGTGGAAGCCGTATCCGTACGAACGCTGGACGTTACCTGTCTCGGTTTGAACTCCTGTTTCTCCTCAGTCGTCGTTGGGACATAGTCATAGACCGCCCCACCTACAAGGAGCAGAAGTATCAGAAGGGCCGCTCCGAACACGATCCACATCATTGCAGCATTTCTTTTATCGAGCTGCGATTTTGTCAGGGCACAGTTTGTACAGTGCGAAATTTCGTAGTGCAAACCTGAAATCAGCCTTAAGGCCACCTTAAAGTTATTTCAGACAGATCCTGCATTCGAAATCGCATTCAACCCGAACAGTTTTTTGTCCATACGATGGTAGCGGGTTTATACTGACGTCACCCGATTGTAATACCGATCCAATCAAACGCTGCGGAACAGGGGTGTCATGCGAATGAAACGCAGAATTGAAGCTCCCGTTGGCTCGTGAGTGAACCGTTTTGCACAGAAAGAAGTTAAATCCGGTTTTGTCGGTGCCCTACGAGTTGTTCGCGATAGAGCCTGCGACAGAGGAACCTGTCGTACCGAAACCGCAAGACGTGTCCGTTTCAACCGAGCACGAAGGCCGGACAGGGTAAGACAGTAGAAAACCTATGACAGGGATCAAAGCCAATATCAAACCCCATAAACTTTCGGCGGTTACTCCGGCCCTGTACAAGGTCGACGGGTTGACCGGCATGAGTGTCTTCGACGGGCGAACGCGGCCAGAGCGCCGTTTAAGAAGGTGACCAGGATGGCAGAAAAACTCCGACTCGATATTCCCATCTTGCTGCCGGACGTGCCGGACGCTCGGGACCGTTGCGTTCGCCGGCTCATCGGCAGCCTGACAGGGCTCGACGGCGTGGAACACGCACATATCGTTGAAGCGACAGACGACCACGCGGACCGACTCTGCATTCACTACGATCCGGAGGTAATGTCCCTTCCTCGAATTCGGCAGATGGCAGAGCGTCTGGGCACCGAACTCACTGATCACTTTGGCCATGTGATCTGGAACGTGGAGGGCCTTCGCCATCCGCGGAGAGCCCGCACCGTTGCCGAACGACTGCGTAGGACTGCCGGCGTTATAGAGGCTGAGGCCACGTCGGCGGGGCTGATTCGCGCGGAATTCAAGCGCGACATCACGAGCGAAGCCGCCCTTCGGGACGCGCTAGGTGAGATGGGGGTACGTGCGGTAGATGAGAAACCGCTCGAGTCGGTTAAAGCTGAGGAGCACGTGCACGAGGAGGGTGCAGAACACGCGCACGAGCACAGTGGCCTCTTCGGAGAAAAGAGCGAACTGATCTTTGCAATAATCTCCGGCGTGCTCGTCGGCACGGGATTCGGGCTCTCGTTTGTTTCGGCGCTGCCGGCGTGGCTGCCGCTGGTGCTCTACGTAGGCGCGTACGTCCTCGGCGGCTTCTTCACGCTCCGCGAAGCCTTAGACAGCATCCGCGTGGGTCGTTTCGAGATCGACTTCTTGATGCTCGTGGCCGCCGCGGGCGCCGCCGTCCTGGGTGTGTGGTTGGAAGGAGCCTTCCTGCTCTTTCTCTTCAGCCTGGGCCACGCTCTGGAGCACTATGCGATGGGCCGCGCACGGCGGGCCATCGAAGCTCTGGCCGAGCTGACGCCCGATACGGCCATCGTGCGCCGGGGTGGGGAGGAGCGAATCATCCCCGTCGCCGAATTGAAAGTCGGCGATGTGGTTATTGTACGCACGAATGAGCGCCTTCCCGCCGACGGATTCGTGGTCAAGGGTACGAGCGCAGTCAATCAGGCGCCGGTGACAGGCGAGAGCGTCCCGGTGGACAAACAGCCGGTGGATAACCTCGAAGATGCTCTGGAACACCGGGACAAGCTCGAACCCGAGCACCGCGTCTTTGCCGGCACGATCAACGGCAGCGGAGCGCTGGAAGTCATTGTGACGAAACGCGCCTCCGAGTCGACACTGGCCCGCGTCGTGCAGATGGTTTCGGAGGCCGAGACGCAGCAATCGCCCACTCAGCGTTTCACGGACCGGTTCGAACGAATCTTCGTACCGGCGGTGTTGGGATTCACCGTTCTGCTCCTTTTCGCCTGGGCAATCGTCGATGAGCCGTTCTCGGCCAGCTTCTACCGGGCCATGGCAGTGCTCGTCGCTGCCAGCCCGTGCGCACTGGCCATCGCTACGCCGAGCGCGGTTCTCAGCGCCGTAGCCAGGGCCGGGCGTAGTGGCGTGCTCGTCAAAGGTGGCGGTCCGCTCGAAAACCTGGGGGCGCTCGGGGCCATCGCTTTCGACAAGACGGGCACGCTCACCGAAGGCAAGCCCCGTGTGACTGACGTCGTACCCTACGATGGTGTGACGGACGACGACTTGCTCCGGACCATCGTGGCCGTTGAAAAGCTCAGTGATCACCCGCTCGCAGCCGCAGTGGTGCGCTATGGCCTGGAGCGGTTAGATGGTTTGCCTGCGGACGAGGCCTACGATCTGGAGAGCATCACCGGCCGAGGCGTCAAGGCCATGCTGAACGGTGAGATGGTCTACATCGGCAAGGATGATCTCTTCGACGAAATAGACGGCCCCCCGCTGTCGAAGGCCGTGCGCGAGGTGGTTGATCGCCTGGAACGAGAAGGCCGCACGACGATGATCGTGCGACGCGGCACGCGCGACCTGGGTGTGTTGGGTCTGATGGACATGCCACGCGAGGCCGCCGCCGGCGTCGTCAGGCAATTGCGCGAGATTGGCATTCGCCGCATGGTCATAATCTCAGGCGATAACCAGCGCGTGGTCGAAGCCGTAGCCCTGCAAATCGGCCTCGACGAAGCGCACGGGGACCTCATGCCCGACGACAAGGTGGAGACGATCAAGGCCCTGAGCCGGGAAGAAAAAGTAGCCATGGTGGGTGATGGCGTTAACGATGCGCCCGCGATGGCCAATGCGACGGTCGGCATCGCCATGGGCGCAGCGGGATCGGACGTAGCGCTGGAGACGGCCGACGTAGCCCTTATGGCGGACGATCTGAACCACCTGCCATTCGCGGTAGATCTGAGCCGCCAAACCGGCCGCATCATCAGGCAAAATCTCTGGTTGAGTCTCGGCATGGTCGCCTTCCTCATCCCGGCGACCATTCTTGGGCTGGACATTGGTCCGGCCGTTGCGATGCACGAAGGCTCGACACTCGTGGTTGTCTTCAACGCATTGCGCCTGCTTGCCTACTGAGTCGTAATCTTTCGGTACGTGCTGTTTTGAAGATCGAAGCCGGGCATTGGGTTTAATTCACGATGAGCCGGCCCCGGAGCATGCCCATCTGGCAGGTGAATTCGTGCGTGCCGGGCTTATCCGGTAGAAACTCTACGGGTACTGTCTCACCTTCGGGGAGCTGCGCGCTCTTCTTGAAGTCGGGCAGTACGACTACCTCAGAGCAAGAGGAGGTCTCTTCACGGCGGAAAATCAGTCGTACAGGCCGTCCGTGCTCGACGATGATAGTGTCCGGTGTATAACCACCCTTCACGAGAATCATAGCCTCCTGGTAGCCCTGACTGTTCACGGTGGCACGAAAGCCTTTCTCTCCCTTCAGCCAGAA
>CAZGOS010000027.1:3857-20535 GCA_964527795.1 uncultured Rhodothermales bacterium
GGTAGCCCTGACTGTTCACGGTGGCACGAAAGCCTTTCTCTCCCTTCAGCCAGAAGAACCAGATGGTAAGAACAATAAGGGCCAGGATGGCTGCTGTGACAATCCATTGATCGGGCGTCATGATAATACACCTCCTTTGGGTTTGAAGGAACGGAGACGGTTGGCGTTCGTCACTACGGTGACCGAACTGAAGGCCATCGCTGCGGCAGCGATAAGCGGTGAGAGCAGCACGCCCAGAAACGGATAGAGCACCCCCATCGCAACGGGAACACCGAGTGTGTTGTAAGCAAACGCACCGACGAGATTCTGGTAGACATTACGCATCGTGGCACGGCTGATCTCGATAGCCGTAACGACGCCGGTCAGGCTCCCCTGGATGAGTGTGATGTCACTGGCTTCGATAGCGACATCAGTACCGGTACCGATTGCCATACCCACGTCGGCCTGAGCCAGCGCCGGGGCGTCGTTGATACCGTCACCGACCATGGCGACGCTGTTTCCTTCGAGCTGCAGCTTGCGTACCTCGTGTGCCTTGTCTTGCGGCAGTACCTCGGCCAGCACGCGATCCACATTTGCTTCGCGGGCGATGGCCTCTGCCGTGCGGGCATTGTCGCCGGTGATCATCACAACTTCCAGCCCCAGTTTCTTCAGCGCGGCGATCGCCTCGCGTGAGTCCGGCTTGATCGTGTCGGCTACGGAGACGAGCCCAGCGACCCGCCCGTCTGCGGCTACGTACATGGGCGTCTTACCTTCCCCGGCAAGGCGTTCCCACGCTTCAGCAAGTACGCCGATCTCAATATCCTCGTCACGCATCAATTTCGCGTTGCCAAGCAGCGCCGCACGCCCTTCAACGTTTCCGCGCACGCCGTGACCGGGGATAGCGGCGAAGTCTGTTGTTTTCAGGGGCGATACATCATAGGACTTCGCACCCTGGACGATGGCTTCACCAAGCGGATGCTCGGAGCCGAATTCGAGTGAGACAGCCAACTGTAACAGTTTCATTTCGTCAAAGCCTTCGACGGGCACTATGTCCGTCAACGACGGCTTCCCTCGAGTGATCGTACCGGTCTTGTCCAATACGATAGTGTCGAGATTCTTGGCTGTCTGAAGTGCGTCGCCGCTACGGATCAGAATGCCGTGCTCCGCGCCTTTGCCGATACCGACGGTAAGTGAGGTTGGTGTGGCGAGGCCGAGTGCGCATGGGCAGGCGATGATCAGGGTCGTCACCAGCACAACCATGGCGTATGGCAGGGAGGGAGCAGGACCGAAGTCAAACCACACAATAAAGGCTGAGAGAGCCAGGATGATGACGGTAGGGACAAAGTAACTGGAGACCCTGTCAACGACGCGCTGGATAGGCGCTTTCGAGCCCTGTGCGTCCTGTACCATGCGAATAATGTTTGCCAATGCCGTGTCTTTGCCCACCTTCGTGGCGCGAAAGATGAAGCTGCCGGTTCGGTTTATGGTCGCGCCTATGACTTCTTCGCCCGGCCCTTTCTCGACGGGCAGTGACTCTCCTGTGATCATCGATTCATCGATGGCGCTACGCCCTTCGTCTACGATGCCGTCCACGGGAATCTTCTCGCCGGGCCGCACCATCACACGGTCGCCCGGGATGACATTTTCGGCCGGTACATCCGATACCTTTCCGTCGCGGATGACGCGGGCCGTCTTCGGCTGGAGGCCGATCAACTTCTTGATAGCCTCGGACGACTTACCGCGCGCTCGTACTTCCACGGCAAGTCCCAGCACGACCAGAGCTACGACGACAACCGACACGTCCCAGAACACTTCGGCCAGGGCCGCCTCCGGAAACCACGCCGGGAAGAGCACGGCAGCGACCGAGTAGAGAAAGGCGGCTGAGATCCCCAGGGCAATCAGTGTGTGCATGGTTGCTGTGCGATGCTTGAGAGACGACCAGAAGCCGGAGTAAAACTGGGAGCCGGACCAGATCAACACCGGGAGGGTCAACAGGCCCAGGATGCCCCAAACAAGGCTCCGGGTCTGGCTACCCGCCGGCATCCAGTCGCGTAGACCTGGGATAAAATCAGGGTAGCTGAACACGAGAACCGGTATCGAAATGGCGGCAGCAAACCAGAACTTTCGCATCAAATCGTGATATTCCCGATCCTGCTCCGTCTCCTCTGACGCAGCCTCTTCTGCATCGCTGTCAGAGGTAGATCGTACCTCGTACCCGATTTCCTGAACGACTTTCCTGATGGTATCGACATTGATGAGCGGGGGGTGATAGAGTACCTCAAGCTGAGAAGTCACGGGGTTGAGCGTGGCATCGTTCACTCCGGAGGTGTTCTTTAGCGCCGTTTCGATCTCGCCGACGCACGAGGCGCAGTCGATTCCCCCAATCCTGAAATGTGCACTAGCCAGGCTCGTGGACACGCCTTCGTCGCTATCCGACCTGGTTTCCAACGCAGGCGATGGGGCAGTAAGTTTATTCATCGGGCACCTCCTGAAACTTGATAGACGGATTCATGTCGTTGCCGGGCAAGATGCGCCAATCAATCTGAAATCAACCTGAAAGGAATCTTAAAACGCTTTCAGGATGATGCGTTGGGCGGATTCTGGATGACGTGGGCGTGGCGGAATAGAAACAAGGCCAGGAGGGCTACACCTCCATAAAGTAGAGCGCCCAGGTAGAGGGAAGCGGAGAACCCCGACCATACACCGACAATCATCGCCAGCGCAGATCCGACTACAGACGCAATCCCATTAAGGCCCCACATCCAATTGACAAAACGTTCGAGGCCCTGTGCTTTCATCATGCGAATGCACAAGGGGAATGGAAAACCGAGGAAGAACCCGAGCGGAAGCAAGAACAGCGTTGCCGTAAGACGTGGGTCGAGCTGTGTATCAAATAGCATCGGAAGGGTGAATTCGTATACAAGGGTTAAGGCGACAACGAACAGTGCGGCTATTGTGATGACCCTGCCCAAGTGCTTTCTTACTATGGCGCTACACAGGCTTCCAAGGCCGGCACCAAGCAGTAACGCGAAGAGCAACACCGTTAACGCCAGCACAGGCTGCGCCAGGTACAGCATCAGCTTTTGGAAAAAGGCAATTTCAAGAAGCATGAACCCCACCCCCAACAGGAAGAATATTAACAGAAAGATCTTCAGCTGTGGAATCAGCGCGATGTTTTTTAGCAGCGGATGGCTGCTGGTCGTGTATCGGCGGTGAAAAGCGAGCAGTCCTGTGAGTAGCCCGGTCACCACGATGATTATGACGGCGAATAACCCAAGAGGACTGGGCAGGCCCGGTTTGAACTTGTAGAAAAAGGGACTGTCGTCCGTGACAGGGCGGAGGTCGAAAGGCGTGCCCTCAACAAGCGTTTCCAGAGAAAGATTGCCCCTGGAGATTTCCACAAGCACCTGATCGAACATGCGCCCCTCGTCTGTGAGGTCGAGCTGCTTCAACGGGTCAATGGCGACTCGGCGAGCGAACGGCACAAAGTAACTTCCCTGGTCGAAGCTCAGGACGTGCATCAACGCGTGTCGGTTTTCTACTTCCAGGCTGTCGAATGGCTGGTTCTTGACGACCAGCGTCGGCATCATACCGGGGTCTACCGAATAAATGTGTTGCATCGCCTCGTCTTCGACCACTCCGCGATTCTTGAACGCGGTGAGGGTCAATACGACGAGTCGGTAAAGTTCCACGTTGTTGTGGGTGACCAGGATCAGGCGGCCTTCGGGTGTGAGGTGATCGAGGTAATCCTCCATCGCTTCCACCGTGAACAGGTAGTTTTCCGTCAAGGCATACCCTTTGACACTGCGGCTGCTTTTCGTTACGGGAAGCGCCAGCATGATCAGGTCAAACTGCTCCTCCGTAGTGCGGAGGTAATTTCGGCCTTCCTGCACCACTACACGAACGTTCGGGTGATCAGCGTAGATACCTCCGTTGAAATCCGCGTAGTCTTTCACCAGTTGCACGACGTCGGGATTGACTTCAACGGCTGTGATCGAGTTTACTTCGCCCAGAAGCGCTACAACTACATCTCGACCGCCACCGGAGCCGATGACCAGCGCGTTGTCTTTTTCACGCTCGTTTAAGAAATAGAAGGGAAAGAATTCACCGAAATAGCGGAGCAGGTGAATGCGCTGCTCCTCGTCCTGCTGGAGCAGCGCCAAATCGTACATGGCCGAACCGGCGGCACCGTCGATGAAGATGTTCATCTGCTCCGGCCTCAACGGGCTGCGGACGAGGTCTGTGCGTCCGAAAGCACTCCACCGGCTCTCGACGATCTCTACGCTGTCGCCGGGGCTAGTCAGAAACCGGTACAGATCCTTGTTGGCATCCATGGTGATTGGCACTTCCACGTCGAGTTTTCCCAGAAATGCAACCAGTAGTGGAGCGGCGACAATAAGAGACGCGATATAGTGACGTCGGTGCACCTTTCCGACCGCCCCTGCAAGCATGGTCGCGCCAAGCGTCGCGATAGCACCTGTGACAAGCGCCGCCTGCACGCCCCCGAACCGGTTGAGCAGTCCCACGACGGCAAGGGCGCCCAGCGTCGCCCCAAGCAGATCACTGCAATAGAGCACGGAACTTCGTGCTGCATAGGTCTGAAACAGATCTGCAAAGGTCAGGCCGGCGAAAAAGAAGGGCACGAAGGCCAGGAAAAAGTAGACCCACAGCCGAAAGTCGGTAAAAGCGCGATACTCAAAAATGGGCAAGGTAACAATCAGCAGGACCGAGCCGGTTATGGACAGGGCCAGTAGCGTCGCATTGCTGTGAATACTGGCGCTGCTGAACCACTGCTTCCATTTCGCCAGCAACATTCCTCCGAGCCCCAGGCCGAGCAGGGCCAACGAGACAACCGCAAAGACGAAGTGATAACTGAGCATCACCGAAAAGATGCGGGTCAGCACCACTTCAAAGGACAGGACGCTGAAGGATACAACGAAGGTGGCTACGACAACCAGGCCAAAACGTGACGTTCGTGGAGCAATAATATCGTCGGTTTTTTGAGGAGTAGGATCCATAGGTCCATGATGTTACAGGACATTCGCCCACGCGCGTTGCGTTAAAAACTGTACTTGAGGCGCACGTGGAGTCGCTTGTTCTCTTCGAAGCTGCCGAAAAACGAAAGGTCTGGACCGCCAAGCAAGTCCAGGTTCGTCTGAAGTTCCAACCCGTCTGCAATTGACCAGCCGACATCCGCCTGCAGCCACCAGTCTTCTGTTTCAATATTATAGATTCCCGAGAGAGTGAGTTTGCTGAAGTCGTCCAAATTCATGTCCGCCTTAGCGAAGAGAGACTTTCGGAAGATGTGGTTCAGGTCGGTGAAGCGGTATACCGTGTTTCGATCCGGGATTTGCACCTCCTGGCTCCATTCCAAAAGCAGAAACAGGTCCTTCTCTGGAAACACATCGTCAAAGGTGTAATCCGCGCCGAGGACGTAGTGCAGGTACGGGTCGTCGATAGCCGGGTCCATGCCGCTCCAGTCCTCGGTCAGGTAATAGGCCGCCTCGCCGTGCACGCCGACCGAACCGAACGTCGTGGCAACGTCCGCCCTAACGGCACGACGGCGGTGATATCGCGGTTCGACCTCGACCAGTGCCGACGCAAACGCAGAATCGACTGAAATGTCGAGATGCAGGGCAGGGAGGTCGTCAAATCCGTCGAACCAACTGACGGAAAAGTCCCAACCTCGAATAATACCCGTCAGCTTGAGTGCGTATTGGGTGCTTGTTAAGCCCGCGTCGGGGAGCACATCATTGGCAAACTCGTAACGAGCGTTGAGACGGGGAGGGCCTTGTTGTGGATAGGCAGGATTTTCGATGAAAGCCGGCAATTCCGGCCACCACCGCGAATCGTAGTCGGGCCAGACGCCGGCAGAAAAAGAGGGTGCTAATACCACTTCCAGCGACCAGTTGTCGACGTAATAACGCGCTTGTGCAGACACGAGACCGAGTTTCTCATCCTCGATATCCAGAATATCCGAAAAGTCCCAGGCCGTCTTCGGTCGCGGTGATATTATCCACACGGGCCAGGCTGAGCACGTCGCTCACGGGGGAGAGCTTCAGCCCCAGTTCATCCAGAAACCTGAGAAAACTTTCGTCAACGTTGACGGATTCGCGGACGTCAAGCCATAAATTGTTAACGGCACCGCGGTCGGCGACATCAAGTCCATCCTGCAGGATGGACTTGATGTCTTTCTCGAATGGCATGCCCGGTTGCCGGCTCCACATTTCGAGACGGCTTCTGTCGCCATCAGTCGCCAGCGTCACGTTCCAGACGTCACGGGTCAGATCCTGGACCTTCCGGAGCGTACCTGAATTGAAGATACCCTCGTCGTGCAGCAGGCCTATGAGGATCATTTCCCGGCTGTTGAAGACTTGCTTGATCTCGTGATCCTGCAGTACGGCCGGGTGCCCCTCGAGTAAAACAGACTCGATAGAATTGTTGAACTCTATGTTGCCTGCCTGCCACCCAAAAAAGATCGTAACTGCCAGGACGAGGGCAATTACACTCCTCGGAAAGCGAAGAACGTATCGATAGAAGTCGGTCACCTCGTTAGGGGAAAACTTCTTAAGGTTCCGCTGTCCTTTACCCGGGGCCTAATTCACGATACTTCAAACGCAACGACGGAGAAAATCTTTCTCGATTCGTCAGATAACGCAAGAAGGATGTGACTTCTGACACCTTAACCGGGTCTAATGCTGAGCGTACGTATACTGCCGCCCTGACTCAGTAAAGGCAATGACCTTGTAAGGCTGTTTTGGAGCGGTTTCCATCCCCGGAGAGCCGCCGGGCATGCCCGGCGCCGCCAATCCGGTGATAGCCGGTCTTTCCTTGAGCATGCGCACGATATCCTCGGCTGGAACATGGCCTTCAACTATATATCCGTCGATAACGGCCGTATGACACGAGCGTAGAGCAACTCCAACACCAAGTTCCGTCTTGATCTCAGGCATGTTGGTTTTATTGGTCGACGAAACCGTAAAGCCGTTCTTTTCCATATGCGTGATCCATCCTTCACAGCATCCGCAATTTATGTCCTTATAGACGACCACCTCGGGTAAATCGCCCGCCGCCGTCTCGGAGCGAGTCTTCGAACATCCGGTGAGAACACCGGTAATGAGAATGACGAACGTGATATAGAATGAAACTCGAATCCATTTCATGATCTTCCTCGGTGTTCTTGAGAGTAAATTTCGCCGTAATCTCTTAACTATATTTTTAGATGAGATTGGCATGACAGGTGGCAGGCGGCTGCCCGGGACTGTCGATCGTTAACCTGCGTGCGGACGGAAGCTCACAGGGAAGAACAATCTGACGCCTCTCAGAGCAGCCTGATGTCTCCATACCACTTACCTGCCACCATATTGTTTGTGTTTACAGGCCGATTAAGAGTATTCAGTTGATACTCGCATCCGGTGATAACGTATTTTGCAATTCGCAGCAGCTTGGGACCGATTTATCTTGTCCCATTTTCATCCAGCCCGGCATCATTCCCATTATTACCTGACGCGTCGGCTCGTTATTTGACATTTCAAAGTACTCGTTATCCATCTGCTCCCAGCTTATGATTTTCATCATTTCCATCATCTCGGGCATTGACATGCTCGACATCATCTGTTGATGCAATTTTTTAGGATTTGCGCTTTCGAATAGCTCTATCTGATCAGGAGAGAGAATGGATGACATCTGAGCGGCCGCCGCGAACATGTCCACCTTCTGCCGTATCTGGAGCTTCGCGATTCTTAACAAGCCTGCTTCGAGTATATCTGCCGTAACATCTGGTTTAGTCGCCAGAGTCTCCAGCTCGTCGGTCAGATCTGAATAGGCAACATCCGCTTTGAAATATTCGTCAACGGCATCTTGCTTTCTCTTCAGTAGACGAGATATTTGTTCCTCGGACAGTTGAAGTTCTTCGTGCTGGGAGGGCAAGATGAACATTTTGATTGTTGCATCATGCAGCAATTTCTTCGTTGTAGAGAGCATAGACGATTCCATCGTCATCGAGTCTCCCATCATTGAGTCTTCCATCAATGTGCATGGATGCCCTGTCTCGTCGTGCATCATGCTCTGCTGGGAATGGTTATTTGCGTCCGTCGCAGGTTGGGCGTTTGATATTCCAACCGTTGAGATCGCAATAAGCGTCGATACGAACAGAATTTTATATGGCTTCATGTCTATTATCCTGCGTTAAATTTCCACCGGGCGGATCACCGAGATCGAAGGTTAACTATCCTGCTGCGCTTCGTTACCTGGTCTTTGACTGCTGCGTCGGTCGCTCCTTTGAACCAGATGGAGATCTCGATCGACATAGATCCAGAGAGCTATCAAAAGGCCAAGCACGAGGCCGCAGAAAAGTAAAATCGATACGCTGAATCCCCACCCTATCATAGGTCATGACCTGGATTTGTTTGGAATAAGATGGTACTGTTTACCTGAAACCTGCCTGAAAAAGACCTTAAAAAAAATTCAGGGAGGCAGGACATGTCAGTCTATGCCGGTTAGCAAAGACGTGATTCAAATTGCATGTCCTGGAATGAGCTTTCGAAGAGTGCAAACTCCACCTATGGAAAGGACGTATTTACGAAAATCCAGCAGAGGCACCGTGATCACCTGATGGTCAGGCATAGCGAATCCCGGTGAGCGTGACCTATCGAGTTCTAGACGGGGATTTCATCTTTGCCTTCACCTGTCACTCGGACCGGTTGGGAGCGTTCGAATCGAGCCCTGTCCCATTCTGTACACTGTTGGATCCGGGTAGATAGCGCGCAGGATCCTTATCGAAATCCTTTTTACACCCGCTGCTACAGAAATAGTAGGTCTGCCCGCTGAAATCGCTTGTCTCGGGCGGGTTCTTGGAGTTCACCATCATGCCACAAACAGGGTCTTTTACCATAACAAATCACCTGGATTCTCATCTATAAACCATCTTCTCCCACGGCGCCCGTCCGGATTTTGACCGCCATATCCACAGGAGAAACAAATACAATTCCGTCTCCCTTCATTCCTGAGTATGCTGTCGTGCGAATGATCTCTACGATTCGGTGAACATCCGCATCGCTACAGACCAGTTCGAGTTTGGCTACATCCGAATATTTCTCGACACACGCGAATGAGTACTTCTCCGTTTTAGGATCTGAATAGGAGCCTATTCCGAGTACGTCGATCAGCGTCACACCGTCAATGCCGGCCTCGTCCAGAGCTTCGAAAACAGTCTCGACCTTCTGGCAGCGAACAAATGCTTTAACTTCTTTCATTTGAATCTCGTGACATTTGCATTATCTCGATTGGACAGTCAACAACTATCATGTTCCAGTATCGGTGGATCGACCTTAAATAATCCTTAAAAAAATCTGAAATCTTCTTAAGGGATCATGCATGGCGCCTCTGAATTTCCATAGGTGTCAGGATCGCGCATCTACTATTCCTCCTCCAATTCCATCGCTTTCAGATTTCGGCGCACTTCCAGACTCTTCCATAGATAGTATATCGTTGGAATAACAAGCAGGCTCAACACGGTGACCGACACCATGCCGCCGATCATCGGCGCAGCGATCCGTTTCATCACTTGAGAGCCGGTGCCATGTCCCCACATAATGGGAATGAGACCGGCGATGATCGCTGTGACGGTCATGATGATTGGACGTATGCGCATGGCCGTGCCGCTGTAAATGGCTTCTTTTAGATCCGACAGACTTCTCAGTTCTCCTCTGGACACACGATTCCTATAGGCCTGATTAAGATATGTGAGCATGATTACTCCGATCTCCGCCGCGACGCCGGAGAGCGCGATGAAGCCGACCATCACGGCAACGCTGAGGTGGTAATCGAGTACGTAGAGGAGCCAGATACCCCCCATAGATGCAAACGGGAGTGACAGCATCACGATGAGGCTCTCCTGCAGGCTCTTGAAGTTTAAGAAGAGCAGAAGGAAGATGATCAACAAGGTGATAGGTATGACGATCTTAAGGCGCTGGTTTGCCCTTTCCATATACTCGTATTGACCACTCCAGACGAGAGTATATCCTTCTGGAATATCGATCTCTTCGGCAACCACCTTTTTGGCGTTCTTAACATACGTCCCCACATCGATCCCCTGGAGGTCTACGTAGATCCATGAGTTATTGCGGGCGTTCTCACTCTTGACCAGAGGTGGGCCCTTGATGATTTCGAAGTCGGCGACGTAACTGAGCGGAATCTGTGCCCCGGTTGGCGTTGGGATCAAGACTCTCTGAAGCGCCGGGAGGTTGTCTCGCAATTCGCGGCTGTACCTCACGTTCACCGGGTAACGCTCAAGACCTTCCACCGTCTGCGTTACGTTCACTCCCCCGATGGCTGACATGATTACGTCCTGAACGTCGCCTACCGTCAGGCCGTAGCGCGCAGCCTCTTCGCGATCGATTATGTAGTCGATATAATTTCCTCCCACCGTTTTGTCGGGAAATGCGCTGAGCGTACCCGGTACCTGTTGCAGAGCGGCGGATATCCGCTGACCGAGGTCGGAGAGCACATCGAGATCCGCTCCCATAATCTTGATGCCGACAGGCGTCTTGATACCCGTCGACAGCATGTCGATGCGTGTCTTGATCGGCATTGTCCACGCGTTCGTAAGGCCCGGGAAATTGATGGCGGCGTTCATTTCGGCCTTGAGCTTCTCGATGGTCATACCTTCGCGCCACTCGCTCTCGGGTTTCAGATTGACAGTGGTTTCCATCATCGAGAGCGGCGCCGGGTCGGTCGCCGTTTCCGCACGGCCGATCTTCCCGAACACGTGGCTGACTTCGGGGAAGCTTTTGATGATCTTGTCGGTTTGCTGGAGCAGTTCACGGGCTTTTGTTATGCTGATGCCCGGATCCGTCGTCGGCATGTAGAGGAGATCTCCCTCGTTCAGCTCCGGCATGAATTCGGAGCCGAGGCGTCCAAGGGGGTAGGCCGTCACACCGATCGCTACGATTGCCAGAAGAATAGTCGTCCATTTAAAACGCAGGACCCAGTGAATGAAGGGATTGTAGGCTTTCAGCAGGAATCGATTGATCGGGTTTCGATGTTCAGGGATGATCTTGCCACGGATCAGGTAACCCATCAATACCGGGACGACCGTAATGGCCAGAAGGGCCGATGCCGCCATCGCATACGTTTTCGTGAATGCAAGAGGCTGGAACAGGCGCCCTTCCTGCGCCTGAAGCGTGAACACGGGCAGGAACGAAAACGTGATGATTAAAAGCGAATAGAACAGGGCTGGACCTACCTCCTTGGAGGCGTCGATCACGATCTGCCAGTGGTCCTTCTTTCCTTTATCACGTTCAATGTGTTTGTGGGCATTTTCGATCATGACGATAGCGGCATCCACCATGGCTCCGATCGCTATCGCAATTCCGCTCAGCGACATGATATTGGCATTGAGGCCCTGGAAATACATGACCAGGAATGCGATCAGAATGCCCATCGGCAGCGTGAAGATCGCAACGAACGCGCTTCGGAAGTGCAGAAGAAAGAGAATGGTAATGAGCGCAACGATCAAGCTCTCTTCAAGTAGTTTTTCCTTGAGATTGTCGATGGCGCGATGGATCAGGTTCGAGCGGTCGTATGCCGTTTTTATGGTTACCCCCTTCGGCAATCCCACCTTCAGATCTTCCAGCTTCTTCTTGACGCCGTCGATGGTTTTCAGCGCATTCTCACCGTAGCGCATTACGATCACGCCGCCGACCGTCTCGCCCTCGCCGTTCCAGTCGACCAGGCCTCGCCGGAGTTCGGGTCCCAGATGGACATCTGCGATATTTTTAATCAGGATCGGCGTCCCATTCTCGTCTACGCCCACCGGTATTGTATTGATATCCTCGATCGACTGGATATAGCCCAGTCCACGAACCATGAACTCGGTCTCTCCCATCTCAACCAGGCGGCCTCCAACGTCGTTATTGCTGCGTTTTATGGCCATCTGCACTTTGGAGAGCGGAATGTTGTAGGCGAGCAATTTGTTGGGGTCCACTTCAACCTGATACTGCTTCACGTATCCGCCGATGCTGGCAACTTCTGACACGCCGGGAACGCTCATCAACTCATACCGGAGGTACCAGTCCTGGATAGAGCGGAGTTGTTGAAGGTCGTAATCGTCCCCTCCGTCGAGAATGTATGCATAGACCCAACCGACGCCGGTGGCGTCGGGACCGAGGCTCGGGGTAACACCTTGCGGGAGCCGAGATGACACGTAGTTCAGGTACTCCAATACCCTGCTGCGGGCCCAGTACATGTCCGTTCCGTCGTCGAAAATGATATAGACGAAAGAGAAACCAAAGAACGAGTAGCCGCGCACGATCTTCGCGTATGGCACGGCGAGCATTGCCGTCGTCAGAGGATAGGTCACCTGGTCCTCGACCACCTGCGGCGCCTGTCCGGGGAAATCGGTAAAAATGATTACCTGGACGTCGCTCAGGTCGGGAATCGCATCCACAGGGGTCTGCAACATGGCGTAGACGCCGCCGAGTCCGATCAGAACAGTGAAGAGCAGCACCAGAAAACGGTTGTTGACCGACGCCTCGATTATTTTTTCTAGCATGGCAATGAGTATTCAGAAACAGTTGGGATGCGAAGGGCCCGCATTCAAACGGGTCGGCCTACCTCTTTAGACGGCCGTGAACCAGGTAGTCGTCCTATATGGATTCATCGTTTCCGTCCATGGAATCGTGCTTCATGGAATCGTCTGAGGCATTCGTAGAGTCAGCATTCATGCCCTTCATGGAATCGGGCATTTCGCCGTGATCCATGTCCGGCATGTCCCCGGATCCCGCGTCGTGCTCCATATCGGGCATCGCACCTGAATCGTCCTCGAAAGATGCACCCTCCGCCTTCTGTCTGCGGGCTTCGAGCATCTTCAGAATAACTTCCTGCAGCCGACTCTCGCTGTCGAGCAGAAACTGAGCGGACGTCACAATTCTCTCTCCTTCGAGCAGGCCCGAAAGGAGCCTGAGATATGCGTTGCCGGGGCCACCGACTTCACCTATTTCGACCTCACGTGGCTCGAACTTTCCTTCTCCGCGGACGACGAAAACAACATCTCGTTCGCCGGTTCGAATAACCGCTTCGGACGGAATCACGAGCGCATCGGCTATGGTCTTTCCTTTCAGTCTGATATTCGCGTACATGCCCGGCTTCAGTTCGAAGTTGGGATTCTGAAAGACCAGGCGGACATGAATATCCCGTGCTTCGTTACGGAGATAGGGATAGATATAGGTTATGAGGCCCGTATACTTTTTTCCGGGCAGGTACGACAATTCCATCTCGGCCGTCTGGCCTTCCGAGATCCACGGGATCTCGTTGTCATAGATGCTGGCGTGCACCCAGATCGTGCGGAGATCGGCGATCTGGTACAGATCCATCCCTGCCTTGATGAAGGCGCCCTCGACGGCGTATTTATCGATGACGACTCCGGTGGCCGGCGCTCTGAGCAGAACCGTCTTTTTTATCTCGCCCGTTTGCTCCAGTCGCTCGATCTCCGCTTCGGGGATGTCCCAGTACTCCAGACGCGTGCGTGCCGAGGAGAGAAGTGACTCCGCGTCCTCGCGTACCGAAGGCAAAGAGTCATCGCCGATCCGTTCGTAAAGCCGGATGGCGAGCAGGTATTCCTCCTGAGTGGAGACAAGTTCTGGAGAATAGATTTCGAGGAGAGGATCTCCCTCCTCGACTTCCGCGCCTTCGTAGTTGACGTAGAGTTCTTCGATCCACCCGGATATTTTCGTATTTACGATATAGAGCAACTCTTCGTCGTATTCGACTTTACCGACCGTTTGGATGATTCGGTTGAAATCGTCACGTATTACTTCACCCATTCGAACGCCCATATTCTGGACAGTGATCGGATCTATGGAGACTGTGCCACCGGAGTCCATACTCGCCTCATCCTCATAGACCGGTACGAGATCCATACCCATCACGGATTTCCCCGGGCTGTCGTAGATCTCCGTCGGATTCATCGGAGACTGCCAGTAGAGTACTTTCCGTTCAGAATCGGCTTGCCCTGGCGCGTCGGCCATTTCGCCCGTGTTGCTGCTTAACAGCTGCCCCAGGAAAAAGCCACCGCCGGCGGCGATGATGAAGATGAAGATGAAGATGGTCAGCAGTGATCGCTTCTTATTCATGACAGTTTGATTAATAGGGTTGACTAGTTCTCGCTGATTTCTGAAATCGACATGACACCCACTTCTCGCTCCAGGGTGGCTATCGTTTTGAGATATCGTGCGAATACGTCTTCATAACCGGTATGGATCATGAAGAGCACCCGTTCTGAGTCGAGTAAATTGAGGAAGTCGGTGCGCCCTGTCGTGTACGCGCTCAACGTAGCGGCCAACGTGGTTTCAGCCTGGGGAATAAGAGCTTCTTCGTAGAGTTCGAGTTGCCGTACGTCTTCCCTGACTCGACTGATAATATCAGCTATCCGTGTTCTGAAGCTATATACGAGGGACTCAATACCTGCATCAACCTGGTTTCGGTTAAGACGGGCTTCCTGCAACCGCGCTTTCAATCGACCCCGCTGCAGGGGCACCTTCACCGAAACACCGAGAGCGAGCGCATTCTTCCCGTCAGCGTTTGAAGGAATGTCGGATTCGGCGACATCGAAATACGATATGTTAAAGGCGAAATCCGGATAGTACATTTTTTTTGCAAGATCGATGGATACATCCGCCCTCTCCGCAGACGTGTCGAACGCGTTGTATTCCGGACGATATTTCAACGCCATCGAAAGCAATACGCGCTCATCCAGCTCAGGCAACTCTGGAGCGGTAATCTCGATAGTAGTCGGCGTGCTGAGCGAGACCGGACGATTGATAAGTTTAGCAAGTGTTTCGGCTGCGGATTTTCGTTGCCAGGCTAGATCGAGAAGTCGCTGGGACAACGTATTTCGTTCCAACTGAGCTTTCAGTATCGACTGCTGCATTCCGCGTCCGACTTCGTATTGTGTTGCAGCGACGCTCTCAAAATCCTGGAGCTTACTCTGGAACTCATGAATCAGAAGTTCATGCCGTTGAAGACGGTAGATTTCATAGTATGCAAATTTTGCCTGCAGAATGAGGTCGTCTTCAAGTACGTCTGTCCCATATGCGCCGATGACTGCGCCGAGATCCGCAATTTCACCTTTCAGACCCAGTTTTCCTGGAAATGGAACGGCCTGTTCTACGCGAAACTGTGAGCGCTGGGTGCCGCGTGCCGTGTAGACGGGAAACGGCTGCACATTAAGCATAATCATGGGATCGGGCAGGGAGGATACCTGAACCCCTCTCGTGGTTAATGCATCGGATGCCAGTTTGGAGGCATGTATGTCTGGATTGGAGACCTGTATGGCTTCGATGATCTGATCCAGTTGAAGTATTCTGAGCGAGTCTATCGGAAGTGTCTCCTGCCCGAAAGCCAGACCCGGAACCGACCAGATCAGCAGAAGCAGACGTAGGTGTGATGACATAACCTGACGTTTGATTGTGTATTGAATCTCAACAAAACTATGTATAAAATATGGTCCAACTGAATGGATTAATCTTGGGCGGCCTAATATTTGGCAGTCAACCTTAAAAAGTCCTGAAGATCACCTTAAATTTTATTAAGAGTTTGGGGTACGTCGCCTTTTCGCCCTACAATTGATATGAGTGTCTCCTCTTTTCTAGATAGCTGATGTCTCGAATACTGATTGTTGAAGATGAAGCGCGACTGGCAGCTCTTCTCCGCCGCGGCCTCGAAGCTGAAGGTTATGTAATAGACGTCGCAGAAGACGGTTATGAAGGCGAACTGCTTGCGGAAGAAAATGCCTACGATGCGCTTATTGTCGACTGGCGATTACCGAAGCAGGATGGAAAAATTCTCATCGAACATCATAGGGCGTCGGGGAAATCCACTCCAATCCTTATGCTGACTGCGCTCGATGATATTGAGCACCGTGTTGCCGGCCTGGATGCCGGAGCCGACGATTATCTTACCAAGCCTTTTTCGTTCGAAGAGTTGCTTGCCCGACTTCGTGCGCTCCTTCGGCGACCGCATGGCCTCGAGCGCTCTATCGTCTATCGGGAAGGTGACCTGGTAATGAATCGCGAGCGCCGGGAGGTTACCTGGAAAGGCGAACTGCTCATGCTTCGCCCGAAGGAATATGCACTGCTCGAGCTGTTACTTCGTAATAAGGATACGGTTATCTCGCGAAGCGCGATTGCAGAAAAAGTATGGGGAAGTATCGTCTACGTGACCGACAACGTCATAGACGTCACGGTATCGAGTCTGAGACAGAAATTCAAAGATATCGTAACCGGCGACGATTGCGGGGTTACCATTGATACGGTTCGTGGAGTCGGTTATCGGTTACGAGGTTCAGAATCTGAAAAGATGGAACCGTGATTCTTTGTGGGTATTGAGTTCAGGGGCCTTTATTGACAGGTATGATGAGAATTGCAGGCAACGCAAGCTTTCTAAAAGATTGGTCAATATCTCGCCGACTCTCTCTCTGGTACAGCTTGTCAATTCTAATTCTTCTCGGAACATTTGCAGTAATTACCTATGCCGAGTTTCATCAGAGTATTCATGCTGACTTCGATCAGCACCTGAAGCACGAGACCAGTCTACTGCTACCTCTCGTAACGCTTGAAAACGAATTTCCGGTGTTTAGCGTGCGTGAGGTCATGAATTCCACGGCCTATCAGACGATGGGAATTTATGCTACCTATGTACG
>CAZGOS010000028.1:0-20051 GCA_964527795.1 uncultured Rhodothermales bacterium
CTTTGCTCGCGTCCGGAAGTCGATGAAGAGCGAGTCGGTTGCTGCGGTCTTTCCGGCTGTTCAGCCCTCGCATTTATATTCCGCTTGAACACCTGGACAGATCGCTGCTCAGAGCGGGCAGCAGGGCCGATTACGAAGTCTATTTTCGTTTCCCGGAAGGCAGGGATGCTGATGCCATTGTAGAAGAGCTCAAGCCCAGACTCCGGGAAGCACAGGTGCGCACCGATACGGTTGAGGAGGAAAAGCAGGGGTGGGATCGCTCGCTCACGAATCTGTATCGTTTTCTCAGCCTCGTAGGATTCATGTCATTGCTGCTTGGCAGCCTGGGTGTGGCCGGCTCGGTGCACGTCTACGTCAGACAGCGCATCCAGACGGTCGCCATTCTGAGATGTTTTGGGTCTCAGACGTGGTCGACCTTCTCTGTATACCTCATACAGGCGATAGGAATGGGACTCATCGGAGCCGTCGCAGGCAGCCTGTTGGGTATTGCCATTCAGGCCTCGCTCCCGCTCGTACTCGGTGATTTTCTACCCGTCGACGTGGAGTTCAATCTTTCATGGAATGCCGTATGGCTTGGCTCGGGGATCGGGCTGGGCGTAACGGTGTTGTTCGCTCTTCTTCCTCTTCTGGTCGTCAAGGATGTATCTCCGCTTCTGGCGCTCCGTGCTGATCTCGAATCCGAAGTATCCGGCAGCCGATCGCCGCTCTGGTGGTCTGTCACGGTTTTGATCGCTCTGGCAATTGTTTTTTTCGCCGTTATTCAATCCCCGCGACTATCCATCGGTCTCGGATATTCAGCCGGATTACTCATCGTATTTGCACTGTTGACATTCGTGGCCCGACTGCTTATCCGCATTCTTCGATCACACTCACCGTCAAAACTGTCCTACGTATGGAGGCAGGGAATAGCGAATCTGTACAGGCCAAACAATCAAACATTGATAATGACCCTGGCCCTTGGGGTCGGCACGTTTTTGATAGCGACCATGCTGCTCTCTCAGCATTCACTGTTGCAACAGATTTCTCTCGTATCCGACGGCGACCGACCCAATCTCGTTTTTTTCGATATTCAGACGGATCAGGCAGATGGTGTGGAAGCGGAGCTGCGAAACCGAAATCTACCTGTGCTTGACCGTGTCCCGATCGTCTCCATGCGAATTTCATCCGTTAACGGTCGCACGATCGAGTCCATGCGCGCCGACACAACCATGCGACTGAGTTGGGCGCACCGGAGGGAGTATCGATCCACGTACCGATCAGTCGTTACCGATTCTGAAGTTCTGATTGCCGGTGATCTTGTCGCAGACGTGTCGAGCGACTCGATAGACGTAATACCTGTATCCATCGAGCAGGAGATCGCCGGCATGCTCGATGTGACCCTGGGAGACACAGTGACATTTGATGTACAGGGAATTGAAATGGCAACCCGGATTGCGAGCATGCGAACAGTGGATTGGCGGCGAATGCAAACCAATTTCTATTTCGTCTTTCCCGTCGGAGTGCTGGAAGATGTGCCTCAATTCAACGTCATTTTGACGCGAACGGAATCGACTGAACAGTCTGCGCAAGTGCAGGCGGCTGTCGTCCGCACGTATGCAAACATCTCATCCATAGATATTTCTCTGGTGATGAACGTTTTCGATGCCATTTTTTCTCGCATTGCCTTCGTTGTGCGCTTCATGGCACTCTTCACCATCATCACGGGACTCATCGTTTTGTCGGGAGCCGTACTTATCAGTCGTTTTCAACGAATCGAGGAGAGCGTGCTGCTCAAAACCATCGGCGCGTCCAAGTCACAGGTTCTCAAAATCATGTTTGCTGAATACGTGGCGCTCGGCCTTCTGTCGTCAGTCACCGGATTGATTCTTGCGCTCGGCGGTGGATGGGCGCTATCAAGATTTGTATTCGAAATCGATTTCGTCGTGCCCGCTGCACAACTCACAGGTCTGGTTATATTCGAGGTTGCGATGACGGTCACGATCGGGCTGTTAAATTCCAGAGGTGTGTATGCTCGCAACCCGATGGACGTCCTTCGAGCTGAGGTATAATTCTCGGCGATGAGAATGCAGCCTGTTATTTCTGTAAGAATCTATTCGAGAAGCACCGATGCACTGGGATCCGGATCCGGAGGGAATTGAAAAAAGGTATCGCCAGATCCTTGAGAGAATTGAACAGGCCGCCGCGCGTGCAGGCAGAAATTCCGACGACGTCACGCTCGTAGCTGTCTCTAAAACCTTCCCTCTGAACTTTATTCAGACTCTGTATGACTGCGGCCACAGGCATTTTGGTGAAAACAAAGTCCAGGAGCTGCGGATCAAGTCCGAGTCAGTTGCACAGTTGCATGGTTACGACGATATCGTCTGGCACATGATCGGACATCTGCAGCGAAATAAGGCACGAGAGGTGGTCGCGACCACCCAGCTATTTCATGCCCTCGACAGCGTTCGTCTCGCAAGAGAGCTGGATAAGCGCGCAGAGAACGCGCGTTTGAAGCTTGAATGCCTGGTGCAGGTCAATATATCCTCAGAAGAATCGAAATTTGGGCTGCTTGCAGATGATGTATCTGCATTCCTGGCAGATTTGGAAGAATTTGCGCACCTTGAGATCCGGGGCCTCATGGCCATGGGGCGTCAGGTAACAGATTCAGAGGTGATGCGCCCGGATTTTGCGCGAATGAGGAATCTTGCTGAGATGGTTCATAAACAAACGCCGTTCCGAATCGGCTTCAACTTACTTTCCATGGGCATGAGCCAGGATTTTGAAATCGCAATAGAGGAAGGTGCAACCCACATTCGTCTCGGGAGTGCAATATTCGGCCCCCGCGAGTGCATGATCCAATAAAACACGACCCTATTGGGTCGAATCATCCGTTTTCTGACTATCTGTTATGTTTTTCTGGATTATTCCGGTACTTGTTGCCGCAGGAATTCTTTCCTGGATTCTTATTCGGGCCTTAAAACAGTATGAGAATGAGAGTGCGGCAGCAGCACACAAAAAGGTTTCTGTTCTTGAAGATCGCCTGAATAATCTGCAGGAACGACTCGAAACGCTCGAGGCAATAGAATCATATTCACTTCTTGACGCTGAAAGCGGTAAAGAAATTCCAGATTCGGTCGAATCCCTATCTTTGGGACGCAAGCCCATATCCGAGTAGCGCTCCTGATCACGAGAACGGGCCGAACGATGAAATTCTCCTCATTAGACATTAGAAAACAAGAGTTTACGCGTGTTGTGCGCGGATACGACAAGGAGGAAGTAGACGCCTTCCTGCAGCTTGTAGCCAACCAGTGGCAGGAGATTGTTGACGATCTCCGACGGGAAGAGGAAAAGACCAAAGAGCTCAATATCAAGCTTGAACACTATCAGAAGGTTGAAGAAGCCCTCGAAGAGGCCCTTAAGACAGCTCGAGAAAGTACCAGGCAGACCATTGATAATGCCGAGCACAAGGCAAGACTGCTCATAGAAGAAGCCGAGGCCCAATCTATAGGTATCACGAAAGATGCCGAGGCAGAGCGTCTGGGCATTCGAAAGGATGCAGCCAAGTATTCCGTTCGCCAGAAAGAAATCGTCGCCAAGCTTCGTGCGTTCTTAATGTCGGAATTGGAGATTCTGGCTCAGTATGAGAGCGAAGCCCCAACCAACTACGTGAAACTGATGCCGGCTGAGCGGGCAGAACTGGTGGAGGATCTTTCGAGCCTGGAGCAGGAATTTGAATCCATCCAGGATCTGATTCCGAACGAGGAAACCGACTTCGACGAGCTAGAAGGCGAGGCCGTTGAACACGAGGTAGATGAAGTGTTCGTTGAAGCCGGGGCCGAGCAGACCGAAGAAAGCGAAGCTGCTATGGTTGATCAGGTGGTGGACACCTCCGATTCAGGGGAGACTTCCGGGGCCGGCTCGAAGAAATCTTCAAAGAAGGGAAAATCCAAGGATCCGGAAGTATCTGACGAGATAGAAAAAATCCGACGCATACTCGAGGACCTGGAAAAGTAATACGACCTTGGACAAACCACGAAACGTGGAGGCTGCCGGCGCAGCCACGGATTTTCTGTCCGGCCGAATCCCGGAAATCCCGCACATCGGAATCATACTTGGAACGGGCCTTGGCAGGCTCGGCAAGGAAATCGAAACTTCCGACGTCATCCCCTATGAGGAGATTCCCCTTTTTCCTTTATCGACGGTAGAATCTCATACGGGTCGATTGCTGGTCGGTACGTTGTCCGGCGTCCCGGTTGTTGCCATGCAGGGCCGGTTTCACCTCTATGAAGGATATAGCGCGCAGGAAGTGACGCAGCCCGTCCGTGTGCTGGAATCCCTGGGTGTGGAAACACTCATCGTATCCAATGCGGCAGGGGGACTGAATCCTCTTTTTCGCCGAAGCGACATCATGCTCATCACGGATCATATCAATCTACAGGGCGCCAATCCACTGGAAGGTCCAAATGTAGACGAGTGGGGACCTCGGTTTCCGGATATGAGCGAACCGTATGACCCGGAGTTGCGCAATCTGGCGGAACGGGTAGCACTCGAGTCGGGAATACGCCTGGTACAGGGTGTTTACGCCGCAGTCGTTGGTCCCAATCTGGAGACGAAAGCTGAGTACCGTTTTCTGAGAGCGATCGGAGCAGACGTCGTGGGGATGAGCACAGTCCCCGAAGTGATAGTAGCCAGACACATGTCCATGCGCGTCCTGGCCTTCTCTGTGATAACAGACGAGTGCTTTCCAGATTCACTGGAGCCGGTGTCCATAGATGATGTGCTTGCCGCAGCCAGTACTGCTGAACCCAAACTGGGTCGACTGATTACAGGAGTGATTACGCAGCTTTAGGGCCTGGTTCAGTTCGGAAATCTCTGAAGCCGGTCCGACGGTGATACCAAAACATCCACCTTCATGGGAATTTGCCCGTCTGACCGCCGCATCGCCGCTGCGTGAACTCCGGAATTCAGTATCTTGGCGGCGCTTCTTTCGAATGGGTGTTCGGTGGTCGGTATGTCGGCCATATTTGCTACGACCCGATTGTACTGACCTCCTGCTGTTGTGAAATGAATTTCAGTTATGACTCAGTTCAAAGAATACGGACAACTTGATCTTCCAACTATCGAGCTCAAAGTACTGGAGTGGTGGAACAAGGAAGATATTTTCGGAAAAAGCGTAGCCCAGCACGAAGGAGAACCGACATTTTCGTTTTACGAAGGCCCGCCCACTGCGAACGGTCGTCCCGGCATTCATCATGTCATGTCGCGAACGATCAAGGACGCGTTTTGCAGATACAAGACCATGAAAGGGTTTCAGGTCGAGCGGAAGGCAGGGTGGGACACGCACGGATTACCCGTCGAAATCGAAGTTGAGAAAGAACTCGGATTACAGGGACGGCATCAGGTCGAAGAATTCGGAATTGAACGCTACAACGCCGCGTGCAGGGAAAGCGTGCTTCGTTATACGCAGCTGTGGCACGATCTGACCACGCGCATGGGGTACTGGGTCGATCAGGATGATCCGTATGTAACGTTCCAGACTCCCTATATCGAATCCGTCTGGTGGCTCATCAAACAGATATACGAAAGAGGCTATCTATACCAGGGTCATAAGATTCAGTGGTACAGCCCCGGATCGAACACCGTGCTGTCCTCCCATGAAGTCAGCATGGGTTACAAAGAAGTCCAGGATCCGAGCGTCACCATTCGTTTTGAGGTAACAGGGGAGGAAGACACGTATTTCCTTGCCTGGACCACCACGCCCTGGACGCTGATATCAAATGCCGCTCTGGCCGTGGGCCCCGACATAGTGTATGTGAAAATCCGGCACGAAGCCGAAGATATAGGAACAAGTTTTCTGATTCTGGCCAAGGATCGGTTATCGGTTATCACGGAAGAGTTTGAAGTTGTCGAAACTTTCAAGGGCAGCGACCTGGTCGGCCGGATGTACAGGCCTCTGTACGACTATTTCGTTTCCGATGTCGAAGACGGTGTGGCCTGGCGGGTGGTGCCCGCTGATTATGTTTCCACGGAGGACGGGACGGGGATAGTGCATACGGCGCCGGCTTTCGGTGCCGAAGACTTTGAGACCTCAAAGAAAGAAAACTTACCCGTTCTAAATCCCATCACTTCAGATGGCCATTTCACGGAGAGGGTTTCACTGGTCTCCGGCATGTGGTTCAAAGACGCCGACAAGGTAGTGTCACGCGATTTGCGGGAACGGGGCCTGCTCTATCGCCACGAGACCCTTCTGCACAATTATCCTCATGACTGGCGAAAAGGCACGCCGCTTATGAGTTATCCGGTTGAAGGCTGGTTTATTCGAACGACTGCAATCAAGGATCGCCTGATTGAGCTCAACAGTCAGATTCGTTGGCAGCCGGAAAGTATCGGGACGGGTCGTTTTGGAGACTGGTTGGAAAACAATGTAGACTGGGCGCTCTCCCGCAGGCGCTACTGGGGAACCCCACTCCCCATATGGCAATCGGACGCACCCGACTCGGAATATTTCGTAGTCATCGGATCGCTGGCCGAACTTCGGAGAAAATGCGGCGATCAGTTGCCACCGAGCGACGAGGATGTTGACCTGCACAGACCGTATGTCGATGAACTCACCTGGCCGGCACCGGACGGCGGCACGATGCGTCGGGTTGAAGACCTTATTGATGTCTGGTTCGATTCGGGTGCAATGCCGTTTGCGCAGTGGCACTATCCGTTTGAAAACAAGGACGTATTTGAGCGCACTTTTCCGGCCGACTTTATCGCGGAAGCGGTCGACCAGACCCGCGGATGGTTTTATACGCTTCATGCCATTTCCGCTCTTGTGATGGACAAGATTTCGTTCAGGAATGTGGTCGTCAACGGCCTTGTTCTTGACGAGAACGGAGAGAAAATGTCCAAAAGCAAAGGAAATGCAATCGATCCGTTCAGTTTGATCGACAAGTTCGGGGTCGACGTCGTACGCTGGTACATGATGAGCAATGCTCCTCCCTGGGAGAATCTAAAGTTCTCCGAACGTGGACTAGTCGAAAATCAGCGCAAGCTGTTCAGTACACTTGCCAACGTTTATTCATTCTTCGCCACGTACGCGAACATTGACGGGTTCTCATATGCGGAGGCGCGAATTCCAGTGAAGAATCGCCCCGAGATGGATCGATGGATATTAAGTCGTCTGGAGACGACGTCGGGTTTAACGGATACAGCCTTCGACGATTACAATCCAACCAGAGCGGCGAGATCGATCGAGCGCTTTGTCGACGGATTATCCAATTGGTACATCCGGCGCAATCGGCGTCGCTTCTGGTCCTCGAAAGAGGGTGAGAACGTCGTCATCGATTCGAATGAGAAAGTTGCAGCCTACCAGACGGTGGTGGAGTGCCTGGTGGTGGTAGCCCGGTTGATGGCACCGATTGCGCCATTTTTCAGCGACTGGTTGTTCAAGGCGGTAAACGATGTCGCCGGGCTCGAGGACAGCATTTCTGTGCACCTGACGAAGTTTCCGAGTCTTGATGGTACGTTTGCACCCGTCGATCAGGATCTTGAACACCGTATGGGGCTTGCACGCACGATTTCGTCAATTGTGCTGGCCCTGAGAAACACATCCAGCATCAACGTCCGCCAACCGCTGCAGCGAATCATGGTCGTGACGGGACCACGTGTTGAGCAGACTGTCGTCGAGCAGATGCGGGCTATCATTCTGGACGAAGTAAACGTACGGGAAATCGAGTACGTCACGGGATCGAGTTCCGTCGTAAAACGAAGGGCCAAACCCAATTTCAAAACGCTCGGGCGAAGATTGGGCAAACTGATGAAGCCGGTTAATCTGGCGGTTCGCGGTTTTACCGAAGAACAAATCGACGCCTTCGTTGAGGATGGATCAATCACGTTGGAAATCGAAGGAGATCAGGTCGAATTAACGTCGGAGGATCTCGATATTTCCAGTGAGGGGGTCGAAGGCTGGTTGGTTGGCCAGGAGAGCGGGATCACCGTCGCTCTGGACATTGATCTTACGGATGAACTGGTTGCCGAAGGGTTGGCGCGCGAAACTGTCAACCGCATTCAAAACATGCGAAAATCGGCCGCATTCGAAGTAACGGATCGTATCCAGATATCGCTTACAGGTACAGATCGAATTATTGGTGCAATCCGTACACATACGGCCTGGATAAGGAACGAGACGCTCGGTTTGGAGTTGGAATTTTCCGATGAGCCGGAGGGCGAACTGGTTTCCACGTTCGATATTGATTCCGAGCAGTTGACGGTAGGTGTGCGTCGCGTAAATTAGGCGTACACCTTTGGTTTTTTGCAGAGGAATAAGCATACTATTTCAAGCTATGGCAAAGAAGAAAGGCACAGCGGTTAATATCGAGGTAGAACAGACAGAGGTAGCCGACGTCAAGCCTGAAACACCATTTTCTGGCGAAGAGCTCGATCATTTCAGGGCACTTATTGTCGGAAAAAGGGACTCTGCCCACGAAGATATCGAGAGAATGCGCGGACAATTAGCCGACGCACGCGAGCAAGCGGAGAACGATACGGCCTACAGTTTTCACATGGCCGATGCGGGTACTGACGCCATGGAACGAGAGAAGCTCTATCTGATGATCGCACGTCAGCAGAAATACATCGGATATCTCGACCGAGCTCTGGAGCGAATTGAAAACAGGACGTATGGTGTTTGTAAAGTTACCGGCGAAGCCATTTCGACGGACAGGTTGGAAGCCGTACCCCATACCGAGATCTCAATCGAAGCTAAACTTCAACAGCAAAAGAAATAGGATCTCGGTTTGAACGTTGCGAATGAAGCAGAGGCGAAACAGGTCGGTTCCAAACGATCTTTCACCCTGCGCGCTCTTCTTATAACTACCGGCATCATTTTCGTCGATCAGGTATCCAAGATCGTGGTTCTCAACACGATGGAGCGTGGCGAATCGATCAGCTTATTTGGTGATTGGTTTCGATTTACGTTCACGGAAAATCCCGGAATGGCGTTTGGGATTGAATATGGACCGCCGGCGATCATTACCGTTTTCGCGATTGCTGCAACCGGACTTATCGTTCTCTACCTGAAGAAAATCGGCCATGTTTACGGGCCGTATCGCATCAGCCTTGCACTCATTCTGGGTGGCGCTTTTGGAAACATTATCGATCGCGTGTTTTACGGGATGATTCTGTATGACGCCCCGCTATTCATGGGGAAAGTCGTCGACTTTATTCACGTGAATGTATGGCGCGGTTATGTATCGGAAGGCGTACCGCTTCTTGGTGGAAAATACCTGGGACTTTTCCCGATCTGGAATTTCGCAGATATGGCTATCGTAACGGGTGTTATTGGCATTCTATTCTTCCAGCGTAACTTTCACGAGCGCATGTCCGAGCTTGAACTCGGCGATGGAGCTGAAGAATTTCCTGCGGCGGCCGATCTCGAGCGCGGGGCTCCGGGCCAGGCAGGGTCCATCACCGAGGACTAGAAGGTTACCACGTGAGCTTTGCAGCCATCGTAAATACGCGTGGCAGCAGAGGGCGATTGGCCCGATTAAGCAATCCCGAGGTTTCTGGTTCGTCCAGACCGAAATATGACTCTTCATCGAGTTCAAATCTCCATTCCGCCGTATTTCCCGTATTGAATGCATTGATCAGATCCGCGCGAATTTGCAGCGCGACCCGGTGGAGTGGAATGGAATAGGCAAGGCTCAGGTCGAGTTGATGAATGGCAGGCAGACGATGGGATTCGGGGTACGTCAGGTCATAGAAGTCGACCTGACGTTCAACACGACGCACCGCATCGGCAGAAACGCCGTTCGCTCGCATGTCCTCCAAAAGCGCGTCCAGATCGTTCAGGTGGGCGCCCAAGAAATCGTAGTACGCCTGGCGATATCCCCACGTGCGGCCCCAGGATGTTCGCCAGCGCGCCAGAAAAACCATGTGGCGGAGAGGAACGAGGTCCATACCTGCTTCGAGACGAAACGGTTCGTTCCATGGAACGGTCAGCTCCTCGCCTCTGAATAAGTCCGATATCGTTCGCTTACTCTGCGTATAGTCAAAACGAAAGCGAAGCTTTCCCGGCCCGACGGAACGCGAGACGACGGCCGCGTATCCGTATGAATAACCTTTGGACGGTTTCAGAAACTGGCTTTGATCGAGATCTACCGATGGATCCGCCACATCAGCGGAATAGTCGACCGCAAGGACGTGATAAAGCTTCTTGTAGTGACTCTCTAAACGAATAGACCAATCTTGTGAAGGAAGAACGAGTAACTCCGCAGCGAGATGGCCTGCTTTCGGCGGGGTAACGGTATTGTCCGTGCCCATCCAGAATCGCGTCGACGATACAAACGTGCGCGGGCTCCGGCTACTGATGTCGAACTGACTGACAAATTGCCGGTAGAGGCCTGTTCCTATGAACAATGATATACCCCCAAGCGGTGTTTCCTGCCAATCGAAACGAGCCGACAGACGGGGTTCGCCATAGAGTGTGCGCCGGGAATATAAATACGTAACTCGAGCCCCCACTTCCACGAGCGTATGACGGCCCAGTTGAATCTTGTCCTGACCGTAGAACGACGATCGCCAGGCAGAGGACGAATGTCGCAGCGGAAGAAGCTGAGTTCCGGCAATAAAGAAACGGCTGTTCGTGAGGATGATGTCAGCGCCGAATTCCATATTGTGCTGCCCGGATCGCGGCAAATACTCAAGCCGGCCATCGAGGGCGAGTTCGTAAACTCGGTTGCCGTCGTCCTCGGCGGATTCGACGGTAAATTCGTCCGGGGCCATAAAGTCGTGGCGAAGGCGATAGAGGCTTGCGCGGGACTGAATACTGGCCAACGTTGTCGCACCCAGAACAGCTTCGTACCGAATCTGTGCGACACCATTCTGCCAGCGGTAGATATCCTTGAACTCCGAGATATCCGTGTTAGCACCCGGACCACCTGTATCGCCGCTGATCGAATCATCGTTGGAAAGATCGTTTCCAAGACTTGATGATCCCCAGTAAGAGGAGAAATGAAGCGTACGCAGTCCATTGAACCGGATTTTAGCGGCGTTGTGCCAGTCAAAAAATTCGATCGATGGCCGCCCCTTCGGCGGCAGGTTCGCAAAAGGCGTATTGCGATCGGCAAACGCAGACAGCAGAAATGTATCAACCGTATTCCAATTATTGAGCAGATTCTGCAGCGACGTCGGAGCCGACAACTGCCACATTCCAATGCGGGCGGCGCTCATGATCGTCGCATGGTATCCATCCGGCCGGGACCAGCTTGCGTTCATTCGGGCGTTGGTGGATAATTGATCAACCTGTACAATGAAGCGATTCTGAATGCCTCCTGCGGAGCGGGGAGAAGGGATCGAAAGGTCGTGTTCCGCCTCGATGACGCCTGCAATCTGGCTCCCGAGTGAGGCGCCGAATCCGGCCTTGTTGACAGTGATTTTTCCGAGTGCGAATGGAGAAAAGGGACCAATGATTCGTGCAACGTTCAGCGGAATGAATACAGGCACGCCGTCGAGACGAAATTGATGTTCGCCCGCTTCGCCACCCTGAATATGTACATCCGCCGTTGCATCGTTAACGCGTACGCCGGGCATGGAGTCAATTCCTCGGAGAATACCGGACGTACCCGCTTCCAGATTGCCGAGAATCTCACCCTGACTGGCGATACTCGATCCGAGAAGGGTGGAGGACGGCTGCATGCCAATTCCATCGATTACAATCGGCGCCACAGGAACGGCTTCGTATCTGAGCGTCACTACCGTTCGTTTGTCCGCTCCGGCGTCAACCCTGATCACGGACGAGTTTCTTCGATAACCTACGTGGCTGACGGTCATTTCGTAGGAACCCGGGAGAAGCTCCGAAAAAAGGAAAATTCCGTTCGAATTGGCTATGCGTCCGTGTGCAACATCCGAAGCTTCAACCAGAAGAATGTGCGCGTTGGATATGGGCTGCTCAGTGTCTTCGTCTACCACCAGACCGCGGAGATTTCCGTAAAGGGGAACCCCCTCGGCCACAGGAACGATAACGAACGTCCCGGTGGAGCGAATGATGAAATCAAGACCGGTTCCGAGCAGGATGCAGTCCAGCACCTCGATAACCGGCAGATTTTCGGATACGCAAAAAACCCGCTTCCCGGACACAAGAAGCGGGTCGAACGAGAGCGGAAATCCAGCCAGCGTGGAGATCTCCTCCAGCACAGCGGCTAAAGGATCACCCCTCCAGGCCTGGGTAAAAAGTTGTTCTCTGTCCTGGGCAGAAGCCGTCCTATTGTGCGCTCCGACGAACAGGAACGCAGCAGCGAGTATTAACGCCGGTGATATGAACGGATTCCGCCTTGCGGAGAGTCCCATTTTCGACTGGAAATTCAGATGTGAACAAACGCCGATCAAGCTCCAGGTACTTGAGTCGACGATGACAGCTCCCTTCTCGAATCTTGGCGAAAATAATGATTTTCCGCGAGGAACTGAAGAATGTGGAAAGATATGGGGAATAGGCAGTTCGGTGCGTTCGAACGGTACGCACAAGAGGCGTGACGAGCGCTTCGCGCTTACTTCAGCTCATAGAGCTCGTAACCGCCGGAAATCCGCCGATACTTAATTCCAATTGTCGCCGAGATATCGCCCAGAATTTCTTCCAGGTTGCCTTCGGACTGGTTGAAGATTGAGATGGGTCGAAGAAGAACAGACGTTGGGCCTTCTATCTGCACACCATACCGCCGCATCAGGTCGTCGAGCACATTGCCGATCGGTTCGTTCCGATACTCGTAACCGCCACGGGTCCAATTGAAGGCGTGATCAAGATTTCTAGACTCGGGCTCCGTGGCTTTACGGCCGGTCCCCACAATGGACGTCACTTGGTTGGCTCCGAGCAGCCGGCTCCATTCGTTATTGCGCAATGGCTGAACGGCAACGCGCCCTTCTTCAACCAGAACATCGGTCGATGCTTCAACGTCGGCAGGCCACGCACGAATGGAGAATCGTGTACCCAGAACAGTCGTTCGCGAATTGTAGGTTTCAACGATAAACGGCGAAGTATCCGTCTCGACATCAAAAAATGCTTCGCCCTGCAAGGATACTCTTCTGAGATCATGCCCGAATTCATCAGTGAACGAAATGCTCGATCCAGGGGCGAGTGTAACGGCTGACCCGTCCGGTAAGTTGACCGTCTTTACGGTCGCAGTTCCGACAGGGGCTTTATACGTCTGAACAGTCGGAGAAAGAGCAAAACTCAATCCGACAAGAAGTACGATCGTCGCTGCGATCGCGTAGCTCTTGATTCTGAATATCCGTAGCGGTTGCAACGAGAGGCGCAGAGCCGGACGAACTTTGCGTTCTGCTGCGACACGCAGAATATGATCTCTGATCGCTTGTTTGCGATCGAGGTCGATTTCGATTCGAGGACCTGATGCTTCATAGTCTGACCATACCGCGGCAAGCGCATCGCGCTCGTCGGCATACTCTTCAGCCATGAAGGCCATCAAGCTCTCAGGCACATTATTTATGTGTCGGCGGGTCGTCACGGGGTATCTCCGTCCCTTTCTTCCAACTCTTGCATCTGCATCCGCAAATGTTGTAGAGCAAGTACGATATGGTTGTTCACCGTTTTCGGGGCCAGATTCATGAGAGATGCAATCTCTTCGTGACTCAGCCCTTCATATCGACTCAGAAGAAACGCTTCTCTTCTTCGCGCAGGCATCTGGTCGATCCAGTGGGTTAGCTGCTCCTGCAGCGAATCGGCGTCCAACCGCTCGTCCGTCATTGTGTCAAAGCCGACTGAGGGGTGATCTGCTTCGAGTTCTTCCGAAGCGCGCCTCTTTCGTTGGCGCTCATGGTTTAGTGCATAATTACGCACCATTTGATACATAAGCGCCCGCAGTGACCGCTCCGGGTCGACTTCACTCCTGATCTGCCACAACTTCAGGTATACATCCTGAAGAATATCGGATGCAGCGCTCTGGTCCTGTACGATATACATCGCGTACCGGTGCAAAGCATCATACGTTGCATCAAAAAGAGCAGCGTAGGAGAGTCTATCAGAATTTCGAAGACCGTGACTCCAGGATCGAAACTGTTCCTCCTTTATGGAGCGCATATACTACAACCCTCAGTCAATTATCTAATACACATAAAAAAAAGCAATTACCTAACAGGCTCGGAGAAGTATATGTGCAATGAAACGTAAACATTATCAAATGTTTATAACATAATGGAACACAACGTCTAACGATGTATATTCCGTTAAATTCTTCATGTCCATATGACCGTTTGCATGGCAGTTTCGCATCTATAAGCGTTTCAATTAAGGCAAATCGCCGTTGAAGTAATACTTGAAGTACCGGTTTCGCCCGTCTTCCGAGATTCTCGCAGCCGAACCAGATTGCATCGATTATCCGATTTGGTCGTGAACCGCCTGCAGATAACAGCCTGAATGATCGATGATGATACACAGGCGATTCGGCGTGCAAACCAATCGAATCCGAACGCGGAACCCGTTCATTCGATCCGTATTATAGGCACGCTCAAAATTAATCCCTCAGGCCCGGCCGGCCGCGCGCCACTGCATGAACTACGATCCACAAAAGATTCGCAACTTTTGCATCATTGCCCACATTGATCACGGCAAAAGTACGCTGGCGGACAGACTGCTCGAAAAAACCGGTACGCTTTCGGCACGCGAGCTGCATGAGCAGGTGCTTGACAGCATGGATCTCGAAAGAGAGCGGGGAATTACGATTAAGAGTCATGCGATTCGCATGTCGTACAATTCAAGGGACGGCGAAACCTACCGTCTGAATTTAATCGATACTCCGGGACATGTTGATTTCACGTATGAGGTTTCCAGGGCATTGGCGGCCAGCGAAGGCGCCATCCTGGTGGTGGACGCTGCACAGGGAATCGAAGCACAAACAATATCCAATCTCTTTCTTGCTCTGGAAGGCGGTGTGGAGATCATTCCGGTATTAAATAAGGTCGATTTACCGGGTGCCAATCCGGATAGCGTCGCTCAATCCATCGAAACGTTACTCGGAGAGCCTGCGGAAGATATTATAAAAATCAGCGCCAAAACCGGAGAGGGGGTAAACGAATTATTGGAGGTGATCATTCGACGCGTTCCTCCTCCGAGCGGAAACCCGGACGCTCCGCTTCGTGCGCTCATATTTGATTCTGTCTTCAACACCTACCGGGGATCGATCGTTTATGCACGCATATTCGAGGGTAGCTTGAAAAAAGGGCAACGCATGCTCTTCATGTCGAATGGTAAAGAATATGACGCCGAGGAAATCGGATTCCTCAAACTGGGTATGGAACCCGCTGATGAGCTTCGTGCAGGCGAAGTCGGTTACATCATCGGGTCAGTGAAAGACGTAAAAGACACGCGTGTCGGCGATACCATCACCCTGGCTAAAGAACGTGCGTCCGAGCCTATTGCCGGATTCTGTGATCCAAAGCCGATGGTGTTTTCCGGCGTGTATCCAACGGAATCAGACGATTTCGAAGACCTGCGTAGTTCACTTGATAAACTTCATCTCAACGACTCGTCACTGACATATGAACCGGAGACCTCCGTTGCTCTGGGTTTCGGATTCAGGGTCGGTTTTTTGGGCCTGTTGCATATGGAGATTGTACAGGAACGACTCGATCGAGAGTTCGGTCTGGATATCATTACCACCGTGCCCAATGTGAAGTATCAGGTTCTAAGAACGGACGGGGATATCATAAGCGTGGACAATCCGAGCAAGATGCCTGATACGGGCCTTGTCAATGAGATTCAGGAACCCTACGTCCAGACGGAAATCCTTACGCCTTCGAAGTACATAGGCGGTCTCATGCAGCTCTGTCAGGAGCGTCGGGGTGTATATTTGAATACTCAGTATCTGGATTCTGACCGGGTTAATCTTGAGTATCACTTACCGCTTGCGGAGATCGTATTTGACTTCTACGATCGCCTCAAGAGCATCAGCAGAGGGTACGCATCGCTCGACTACGAATTTGTTGACTATCGCGCAAGTCATCTCGTGAAACTGGACGTATTGGTCAACGGTGACCCTGTGGATGCTCTTTCGACTATCGTGCATCGGGATAAGGCCTATGATATGGGGCGAAAACTGACGTCAAGGCTCAAGGAACTGATCCCGCGACAGATGTTCGAAGTCGCACTTCAGGCGGCGATCGGTACCAGAGTTATCGCCCGAACAACTGTCAAGGCCGTACGTAAAGATGTGACGGCAAAATGCTACGGTGGGGACATCTCACGGAAAAGAAAACTGTTGGAGAAACAAAAGAAAGGGAAGAAACGCATGAAACAGGTCGGAAGTGTTGAGCTTCCTCAGGAGGCGTTTCTGGCCGTATTGTCGATAGACGACTAGAAAAGGCCTGTAACCTGGCCGGCGAATTCGCGCTCGTGTGTGCGGCTAACAGGCCTTAATCGAGGGAGGGTGATCAGATGACTGAAATGGATGAGCCGGACAAGAGGTCCAGGCTCGGAGATCAGGGAGGGTATGCATGCTAACGGTCCCCTGCTTCTCCGCCCGAGGTCTACCTTTCTGTCTTATGGCACTGCTTTATGTCCTGACGCCGCCCGACTCTTCCGGGCAGTCACTCGTCTCTCAACTCAAATGGCTACGTACTCAGGAGATTGCCCGTCAACATTTCGCTGAGTTTGGTTTCCGGCTTCGAGCGCTTCCGTTGGATCCGCTGGGCGTCCCGTCTGATTCAATGCGGCGGTGGATACTGGATATGCTGCATCAGGACCAGGATGCGATAGCTGTCGAAGATCCGGGATATCGGATTTCATGCTCCCGGAAGATCGATGCGAGCGAAGTCGATCTGTATCAGCGAAGGTTTGCAACAACGGAGTGGGCCTTCCTCGGCAATACGAGTTTCGCAGACGTGGATACGATGTTAACGAAAGACATTCGCGCTCGGCTCGAATTTCTGTATGGTCCGCCTACCCGGACTTTGGCGGAAACAAAATTACCGACAGAACCGGCAGCGGGGAGTATGCTCGAAGACGATATCATCGAATTCGAGTACTGGTTCGTATTGAACGATTCCATTCCTGCTTTTATTCTCGACGTCAATGGCCCATGGGATCGTGGTGTTGTCATGGCGGTCCCGTCTCTTTACCGTGACATACTATCCGAGATTAAAGAGGCGTTCCTGGGGCAACTCACAGAATCGGATGAACGTACACCTTTCGCAGACTATTACTTCAATGCTGAACAGGGTTTTTGGTATGTAACCGTTTATGACGGAGCTTCTTTTTACGATGTGCGTATTGAACGCCCGAATCTCGAACTGGGCAGGCCGTATTCGGACGATCATAGAGGTACCGATGGCCGGCCTCCGGAGTGATTCAGCATTATAGCGACATAATTTTCAGTCCAGCATACCGTGGCCAAGTCGAAGTCAGAAGATCAGCGCGAAGGGCGCATTAAGAGACGGGAGGAACGTTCCAGGAAACCATCTCGCGGCCGGAGTAAAGCCGAGGGGAAGAAGGGCGGAAAGCCCCAAAAGGGGAAGTTTCGTGAATGGGTCGACGCACTCGTATTCGCCGTTGTAGTGATGCTCATTGTGCGCACGCTCTTCTTCGATCTGTTCCGAATTCCAACTCCGTCCATGGAGAAGAGCCTCATGGTGGGCGACTATCTGTTCGTATCCAAATTGAATTATGGTACACGGACACCGATGACGATTGGAATTCCATTCACGTCGATTTATCTGAAAGGGCTTCAGTTCCCGTTCTTCAGGTTTCCTGGATTCTCGGAAGTAAAGCGGGGAGATTCAATTGTCTTTAACTGGCCCGCAGACAATGTTGTCGCGATAGATCGTCGAATGCATTACATCAAGAGAGTCATGGGACTGCCGGGTGAAACGCTCGAGGTACGCGACAAAATCGTGTACATAGACAGTCAGCCTCAGGCGATGTTGTCCGGCATGCAGCAATCCTGGACGGTCTACAAAACGGATCCGCGTGCACAGCTTTCTCCTTCAGCGCTGAAAGATCTCGGCGTAACGGAAATCGTTCAAAATCAGGGATCGCCGATCGTACTTCTGGTTGCTACGGAAGCGGCTGTTGATGTGATAGAATCGTGGTCCTGGGTAAGCAGGGTGGAGCCTGCTATCGCCGCCCCGAACGAACGTTACGATCAGCTCATGTATCCCTCCGGATATGGTTTTACACCCGATAATTATGGTCCAATCGCCATCCCGAAAAAAAACGAAACCGTAACGCTTTCGGATGAAAACTGGCCATTCATATACACCGTGATCACGCGATACGAAGGGCATACGGCAGAGAGGACTGGACCGAATGCCTTTACGATCGACGGCGTAGCCGCTGACAGTTATACGTTTGCCCAGAACTACTACTTCGCCATGGGCGATAACCGCGACAATTCAGAGGATAGTCGTTTCTGGGGATTCGTACCCATGGATCATGTCGTTGGGAAAGCGATTCTAATCTATTTCTCGTGGGATTCGGCTACAAAACTCCCTCGATTCGAAAGACTCTTTTCGCTCATCAATTAGAGCGAACAGGCCCTGATGTAGTATCTAGCGAGATTGTCCCAGACGCCGGCGGTCAAAAAACTTCTGCTGATTTGAACCCGCGGGTACGTCGTACGGATGATCGGGAAGTGTAACCGTCACGAGAACGGGCTTCGAATCGATTCGAGTGAACGGTTCAGGGTTGCCTGGTGGGTCGTCTCCAACCACGAGCACGGTCGTGCCGGGGGCCTTTATCTTACCCTGGCTTGATCCAAATCCATTTCCGAGTGTGGTATCCCACGGATCGGCCCACCGATAAATCCATTCCGCATCTTCTTCGACGACACGAACGCAACCGTGACTGGTTGGTCCACCTGTCGGCATGGGATACTGATGAATATGGATGCCTCGTTCATCGAAGAAGTTGAATACCCAATACATTTCCCACCGCTCTCCGGGTGGGCTCAGCGACGACACCCTGTACTCGGTTTTCCAGTTGAAATTGAATCGGCCGTTGGGAGTCGGGGATTCCACAGCACCAGTATTTACAATGCCCCACCGCGCAAGCCTTCCATGCTCGTAGGCCGCCCATGCCTGGACGGATTTCTCAATGATGAAGAGTTTTTCGAACGACTCAGCTCCCGCGTAGAATTTTGGAAACGGCGAGTAGGCGCAGAAGTCGTCTACAAATACCGACGGTACGACAAGCGTATCGCCGACACCGGTTCTCGGCAAAAACGTTCGATTCAGAAGCCCTACCAGTTTCGCCCGTTCAAAACCGAAATCTACATCACCATCACCGAGTATTTTATAAAACGTGTTCCGGGCAATCACATTGTTGTTACGACTGCTGTACAGCACCTGATCGTGATACTCGATTGGCGGAAGACTTTCGAGATCGGCCGAACAGGGGCCCAGGATCTCGGCCAGTTCCTCTTGATTGATGTAGTACTGACCAGTCGATTCGCCTGGCGGCAACAGGCATAACGCAGCGAAAAGGAGGAACGAAAAACGCATCATCAACACTCAGGACTGGTTTCAATAAGGTTATACGCAGGAAATGCGGGCCGGGTGCCCGTCGCAATCATCAAGCGCCGCATCCATCTCCACGAAGTTTGCTGATCATCTCGCGACTTCCCAACACAATCGAGTGTGTCCCCGGCATTGATGAGGCTACCGGATTGAATTTCATATCGAGCGTCTTTCCGTCCATTATGGAAACTACGATGGCATCAAAGTTCTGACGGAGGTTACTTTCTGCCAGTGATTTCCCCGCGAGGGCGGACCCCTCTCTTACCGTAACTTCTTCCATGTCGATATTCAGCGCTTCGGTACGAAGAACATTCTCCATGAATCTATCGACACTGGGACGAAGAATGACCTGCGCCATGCGATCTGCCCCGATTTCATACGGCGAAACAATTTTATCAGCACCGGCGCGAAATACGGTTCGTTGACGTTATGCGCCTGTCGTCGATTCAATTCGAAATACGGATCCATGCCAGGAATCCGTTGCAAGGCGCTCGATGCCATTTGAGCGAAGTTCACTCAATGAGTGTATGCTCGTATCGAACACGGGCGTGTCGGCTCCAATAACGCCC
>CAZGOS010000029.1:0-15875 GCA_964527795.1 uncultured Rhodothermales bacterium
TTCTCGTTCGACTTGCATGTGTTAAGCCCGCCGCCAGCGTTCGTCCTGAGCCAGGATCAAACTCTCCGTGGTAGAAAGTTTAATAGGTTTGCTCTTCGTTCGATTCCAATCGCCAAAACTAGCTTGGCGAGAATCGACAAGGACTCGCTATGCTTCCAATCTCATCAAAGAACGTCTCAAAACACCCTGATTCGACCTTTCATGGTAGCTAGTCGATTTTTCGGGTGGCCAAGAATAATACGACGCTGATCGCCGTTATGTCAACCGCGTGATCGACTTATTGTCGGCGTCGCTGATTCTTGTTGGTCTCTTCAAGAAACAGACCGCTCATTTGGAATGTGGTTGACACGGAAACCGTCTTCGATTTTCAACCAGGATTCCAATCCCGCGATTATGGGCGGGCACGAGTAAACATTCACGGTCCGGGTCGGGTTTCCGGTTATAGTTCAACTATAAGAAATAGTTTATCCAGGAACAGCCGGGATGATCGTCGTTAAGGACATCTTCCCTCACGCCGAACATGAACATCCGGCATTTGGCAACGTAAGCGCACCGCATTAAAAGTCTCAGCCTTCCGGCCATCAGCACAACATGACGAGATCAGCAAAACAGACCCTTTTGCAGCGCCTGCGGGCTCTCTTGAGCAATCAGTATCTCTGGAAAGGTCTGGTGTTGTTCGTTGTGATCACGGGAATACTGTATGTCCTTTTTAATTATCTGCTCATGCCGACCTACACTCGTCACGGGATCTCTGTCGCCGTGCCTGATGTATTGGATTTTTCTTTTGAAGAAGCGGCCGTAGTTATCGAGCAGAGGGGCTTGCGACCGGAACAGGTCTTGCTGCGAAAACCGAATCTGCCGAGAGATGTCGTCATTGATCAGAATCCGTCGCCTAATGCACGGGTAAAAACCGGCAGACGCATCTACCTGACGATCAACTCCGGTGACACTACAACCGTGCTCGTACCGAAAGTCGAAGGATTTTCCGTCCGCGAGGCTCGCAATCGCATAATGATCCAGGGACTGGCCGTTCAGGACGTAGTCCCTGATTCGATTCCGTCTGCACACGCCAACACCATAACCAGACAGTCTCCGGTTGCCGGAGAACGCGTACCACCGGGAACTCTCGTCACGCTATGGTACAGTACGGGACTCGGAGATCGCCAGGTGCTGGTCCCGGATGTCATGGGCATGGCAGCGGAAAAGGCGCAGCGATTCCTTCTGAATCTACGACTTCGATCCGCGGTCATCGGCGACTCAAGCATAGAGCAGATCGTGACGAGTCAGAGTCCTCTGCCCGGAACAAGCGTACGAGAGGGATTCGAGATCAGACTGCGACTGACGGTTCAGTGATCTACTCGACGACCTTGACGGCTATCTCGTCTCCCAACTCGACAACCACGCGTTCCATATGTTTTGTCGGAATCACCTTTCCGACGTAGTCGGGCTGAATCGGATACTCGCGGTGACCGCGATCGATAAGCACCATGAGCTGTATGGAGCGGGGTCTTCCGAATCGCACGACCGTGTCAAGGGCTGCCCGAACGGTGCGTCCGGTGAACAGCACATCGTCAACAAGAATAACGTCCCGATCGGTAACATCCGGCGATTCGGCGACGTGCTCTGAAGAGACGCTTTGCCCGTCCGCTACGTCATCCCTGAACGCAGCCACTTCCAGATCATGTGAGTGAATCGATGTTCCCTCAATTCTCGCCAGGTGTGCAGCCAGCGATTTAGCCAACTCGGCACCGGCACGTTTGATGCCAAATACGACCAGGTTGTCGGCGCCTCGGTTGCGTTCAACTATTTCGTAGGCAAGCCGCGTGAGCGTACGCTGGACTTGCAACGGCGACATGATTCTGAGATTCATAAACCTGTGTTCCTGGTCCGGTAGAAATTAAGAAAGCCCCTGCCGAATCGACAGAGGCCACGCAAATCGCAATCCCGGCTTCACCTACTGAAACAGCGCTTTCAAGCTACCCCACGTTCTCCGGATGGCCGTCGACGTGTAGTTGACGGATTGGGTCGTCACGATTTGCCGCGTACCGTTTCCAAATACGACATCCAGACGGTAGTCCAGCTGTTCGGAGCCTGACTTATAGACCTGAGTGTCGCGGAAAATATACTCCTTCCCCGTCCCGTGCGGCCGAGAGGCGTACACTTTCTCGAATTGATCTTCGTAGCTCATCGTCGTCTTGCGCAACAGCTCATACTCCCTCACGTCTTCTTCAATGTCAGCCCGCCAGGTCACCACAAAGTCGCGACCTTCCGGTTGAATTTTGAAAAAGTTCAAGCGTATACCGCTCGACCAAAACATCGCGCCGCAAAGAAAGAATGCGGTTGCTATGAGCCCGATTTTTCGCAAGTCGTGCGTCTTTTTCTGAGCGTTGCTGTTGCTTCTCGGAATTACGTCAATCAGGAAGATACTTCGGCACTCCCGAAAGGGAAAGCCACTATTAAATCAATACGCTGTCGCCTGTCTCGATACCTAATCATGCAGCGTCAGATGCTACTTCTGTGTTCGCCCTGTTTTCGCAATTTTCACGCTTACAGTGTCCGTGCATCTGAAGGGAATGGTGCTCGATCTCGAAATTGAAAATTTCAGCAATCATTTCCCGGATCCCCTGGATTCGTGGATCACAAAATTCAAACACCTCGTTGCAGTCCAAACAGATCAAATGATCATGTTGCCAGTAGCCAAATGAAGGTTCGTATTTCGCCTGTTTGTTTCCGAACTGGTGCCTGACAACCAGGTTGCACTCTATCAGTAGATCAAGAGTATTGTATACCGTTGCACGGCTTACGGCAACATCTTTCTTTTTCAGTCTCAAATAAAGTTCGTCGGCATCGAAATGGTCATCGCTCCCGTACACCTCCTCAAATATCAGAACCCGCTCCGGCGTCTGCCGATGTCCCTTCGCTTTCAGATAGTCAAAAAAGATCTTCAGGACTTCTGCAATCCGTTGTGGTGCCACGGGCGGCATTCGTTTCTCCTATATCTCTTGTGCGGCGAGCTGGTATTCCTCCTGGCCTCGGAAAAAGCAAATGGTCTACCTGTGCTTTGATGGCTGGTTCCTACTTCTTCTCATTCCGGTGATTGACCGATCGCCCGTCTGTAGACCGGAAGTTCGGACAGATCAGCCAGAATGCGTTCGAAAATTTTCCTGGGCGACGGTTCACCGTCAACCGTACAGATCCGATTGGTGTTTTTTTCGGCCAAATCATCATACGCCTTAACCACCCGTTCGAAAAACGACGAATCCGACCGTTCCATGCGATCAGCTGTCCGACCGTGTTGGCGCTGATTTGCAGTTTCCAGCGAAACGCGTATTAGATACGTTCGGTCCGGTACGAGGCCGTTCGTCACTTCTCGTTGAAACCCGGCGAGCCAATCCGGTTCGGCGATCTGGCGTCCCCCACCCTGGTAGGCAACCGTCGAATCAAAAAATCGGTCACAGATAACCACATGACCTGCGCCCAAGAGCGCTCTCAGCTTAGAACGAACCAGTTGTGCGCGGGCAGCCGAATAGAGCAGCATTTCGGCGAAGGGGTCGATCTCCAGATCAATATCGAGCAGTAGTGAGCGAATACGTTCAGAAACGGGAGTTCCGCCGGGTTCACGTACGAGATGCACCGTGAGGCCCCAATCGGCCAGGTGGTCCGCCAAGAGCTGCGCCTGCGTGCTTTTCCCGCAACCGTCGATCCCTTCAAAGGTGATGAGCATGCTTATACCCTCATATAAGCTACAAAGTACAATTCTTTCGTTATTTAGTATGAAGGGTAGCGGTCCAGGCTGGTTGTAATTGGCGCGATCTCCTTATATTATTTCAGATACACGAACCTTTTTCATCGATCGGCTTTTTAGCGTCTGAAATCGCACAACCTCTTTCACTGCTCTTTCTTCCCGGATCCACATTCCGCAGCGTATGAGCATGTTCAACTTCGAATTCGAGGACTTCGAAGACTCAAAAGACGAAAGCCGGCTGGAAGATCTCGCCGCCAGTTTCGAACAAGAGGGTGAATCCGTCTATTACGACTCGGATACACTGGAGGAGATTGCCACCTACTACTTCGAGCTCGGTCGATTCGAAGATTCGCTCTCCGTCGTTGATCGAATGCTCGCTACGCATCCTTATTCGTCAGATGCGCGAATGCGCCGCGGTATTCTTTTGAATAATCTGGGGCGGCATGACGAAGCGCTCATCGCCTATGAAGACGCTCTGGCGTTGAATCCTACGGACGTCGAGACGATCGTCAACAAGGGAATCACGCTGGATACAGTTGATCGCCCGGAGGAAGCTTTGCAGTCGTATGCGGACGCGTTGCGCCTCGATCCGAGAAATGACGAGACCCTGTTTAATCAAGGAGTCACACTCGAGCGGCTGAATCGCCTGGAAGAAGCAGTCGTTGCGTTTACCGACTGTGCCGAGATCAATCCCGAGCATCCGGAAGTGTGGTATGAACTGGGATTCTGTCACGATCGACTCGGCCAGGATGACGAGAGCATTGCGTGTTACGATCGGCACCTGGACATTGAGCCCTATTCACACGACGCCTGGTACAATAGAGGCATTGTTCTTAATCGCACCGGGAATTTCAAGGATGCCGTTTCCGCCTATGAGATGGCGACGGTAATCTCTGAAGATTTCGCATCTGCGCATTACAACCGTGGGAACGCGTTAGCGAATATTGGCGACTTGAAGGGCGCGATCGAGAGTTACAAACGCGTTCTGGAAATCGAGGGCACCGACGCCGCAACGTGTTACAACGTTGGTCTCGCTTTCGAAGAAATGAAACACTACGAAAGCGCGATTCATTATTTTGAGAAGGCGATTGATTCGGATGCCCAGTACGCTGAAGCCTGGTACGGTCTGGGGTGCTGCTACGACGCGCTTGAACAATTTGAAGAAGCACTCACGTTCTACAATCGCGCTCTGGTACTCAGCACGGACACCGCTGAATTCTGGCATGCCAAAGCGGACTGTTCCTACAATCTGGGTCGGCTAACGGAAGCCATCAATGCATACCGAGCGGTGATCAAAACTTCGCCAGGAAACAGGGACGCATGGCTGGACTACGCCGAAACCCTGTTTGAAGCGGATCAGATTGAATCCGCTCTGGACGCATACCGCACGGCGTTATCCATCAATCCGGAATATGCCGGTGTTTACTTCCAGCAGGCCAAGGCCCTGTTTGCGTTGGGACGCTCCGATGAAAGTATCCACTCCCTTCAGACGGCATTTGAGCTGGATCCGGACAAGAAAGCCGAATTTCAGCATGCCTATCCCGAACTCTACGGTGATACCAGAATACGCAAGCTGCTTGATCTTGACGGCTGATGTGCTTCGACATTGTATCTCTCCCAGGAAGGCGGGCAGTCTACTGTCTGCCTTTATTTGTATGTGTATTGCCGACTTGTCGTCTTAAGACGTGATGAACCTGATCATTCATATCGCTCAGGGTCTCGGGATCGGCGTGGCGAACGTAATTGCCGGCGTTTCGGGAGGCACAATGGCACTCGTTTTTGGCATTTACGACCGCCTTATCGAAATCGTAAGCGCCGTTGTGCAAGCCTTTCTGGCGCTCGTTCGCTTCGACGTAAAAGCGTTCGTCTCCCGCCTGACATCGCTTCCCTGGACCTTCATTCTGCCGCTGGCGACGGGAATCGTCGTTGCGACCCTGACGGGTGCCCGAGTGATACCGGAGGCAATGGATAAGTGGCCGGTGCAGAGTCGCTCGCTATTCTTTGGACTTATCCTCGGATCCATAGCCATTCCATGGATTCGTACGAAGACCGTCACGCTTCGTGAATACGTGCTGGTGGTTGTAGCGGCTGCTCTGGCGTTTGTATTGACAGGTCTGCCTCCGACCGAAATCTCAGATCCGTCGCTTCTTCAATTTTTCCTCGCGGGGGCGATAGCCATTTGTGCCATGATCCTGCCCGGTGTGAGCGGCGCTTTTCTTCTTCTCGTGATGGGCCTGTATCAACCCGTTCTTCGGGCCATCGACGAATTGGACATGTTCATCGTGAGCGCCTTTCTTGCCGGTTCGGCGATTGGACTCGGTGCCTTCGCCCTGTTTATGGGTTGGTTGCTCCGAAAATACCACGATCAGACGATGGTCGTTCTTGTCGGTCTGATGGCCGGCTCTCTTCGCGCGCTCTGGCCCTGGCTGGGTGAGGAGCGGGAATTACTCTGGTATTCAGGAAACGAAGCGCTTGGCGGCGTTATTCTTTTGTTCGCCGCAGGTCTGATCCTGTCCGGCCTGGCTACGCTCTACGAAGCGAAAAAAGTAAAGTGAAGAAGGGGCTGGCAAAGAATGCAATGTCGGCCGAACCAGGGCTTGTCAACGGTTCCTTACACGCGTAATCGGTTTCGATACCGAAATGTTCACTCCAACCACGCGGTAGAAATACTGGCCGACCGGCAGATCTCTCAAATCGGCGTCGAAATGTTGCTCCGACCCGGCCGCTACGACGCCTTTGAAGATCGTTTTCAATTCGCGACCGAGCAGATCGTAAACCGAAACGCTGAGCTGTTGCGTTTTCGGAATCGCGAGCGAGATCGTCAGACGCTCGGTAAACGGATTTGGATAAGCCTCCGTGACGACGAACTCCGTTGGCACATCGGCTGAGACGATATCTACGAATGTACCGGCTGCCGTCGGCTGAATGATGAAAAGCCCGTCGACGCTGCTGGACACGGCGATCACTCCGCTATCGAAGAACGGATAGTTGCTCCACGTGCCGTCCCACCGCGAAAGATCGGCAGGATGCGTATCAAAATGGGCCACTTCCACGGGATTCAGGATATCCGAGATATCGAGAATGCGAAGCCCATCGATATAGTTGGACTGGTAGACAAAGTCCCCTTTGACGTAAAGATTGTGGTCGATGGAGAGCTCCGCTGACAGGTATTCCTTCACCAGTACCGGATCGTCCAGCTGCGCGATATCCCAGATGAGCGTTCTCGTGTGCGGTGTTTGACCTCTCGCTTCATCCAATTCATCGTTCTGGATAAAAAATGTATGATCTTCTGTCAGCCAGCCCTGGTGGATGTACTCCGAGTTGGGATATGTAGCGGACGCGATTGACGTCGGCGCGCTCTTATCCGTAACGTCAGCGATATTAACGTGCGTTTCGTTGGCACCAACACAAATCTCGCGACCCTGATACCGGACGTCCGGTCCGTGGTAAACGACGCATTGGGCGTCGTGCGTATAACCGGATCCTATTCGGCCCGTGCCCTCAGCAGCAAAACATCCTGCAAACTGGGGATTGGTCGGGTTTTCCAGGCTGACCATGTGAAGACCGCCACCGCAGGAGGTTGCCCCGCGAGCGCCCACTACATATGCGTATCCTGTCTCTTCGTTGATGACAATATTGTGTGCGGACGTGAACCCTGTGTAAACGGCTGTCGCCTCGAAGACCGGCGGTTCGACCTCGAACTCGGTCAATCTGGTAAGATCAAAGATCTGGATCCCGTTGCCGCTCGTTCCGTCGGACACGATATAGGCGTAATCCTGATACGTTTTGATGTCTCGCCAGACGGACGGCTTCGACCCATTGTGGAAAAGCTGTCCGACAAATACCGGATTCAGCGGATCCGTGATATTCACGAACGCCGTGCCGTCCTCCCGACCGACGAGCGCATACTCATCACCTGTCTGCGGGTCCGTCCAACCCCAGAGATCGTTGAGTTGGCATCGGCGCATAGGTGCGTTTCCGCTCCGGCAAGTCATGGTGGCGCCGATATCCTCCGGGATCAGTACCGACATCAGGTCGGCTTCTTCGCATGAAAAACCGCCCGCATCGCCGTCCAGACAGATCACACGTTCACCTGTTTTGCCGGCCAATTGCGCAGACACAGATTGCCCGGCCGAGACGAAGAGAATTGCAGATAATGCCAGCGTGGAGATGAACTTCGACAAGGTACTGAGGCCTGAGCGGATCATTTTACCTGTTTGGTTTTGCAGTTGATTTGTATAGTCTGAATCGGAAAGTCCAGGGTGGATCTTGAAATAATAGTCTTCCAGATCATGCGATAAAGGCGAATGTTTTTACATTCCGAAACCGACATACTGACTCCAAACGTATTAAATCGGGAGTTTTTTCAGCCAGGAAATCAGCCAGAAAAAATGTATACACTTAACGACCGCATTGTGTTCATCACAGGCGCCAGTTCCGGTATTGGAGCAGCCTGTTCCGAAGCTTTTGCCGCCAGGGGCTGCAAACTGATCGTTTGTGCAAGAAGAATTGAGCGTTTGCGTAAGCTCGCCTCAGAATGGGAGAAAACATACGATGTTCCAGTTTATGCTTTCGAACTGGACGTTTCACGTCCGGACCGGGTTCCGTATGAGATTGAGCGTATTCCTGCTGAATGGAAAGAAATCGACATTCTGGTCAATAATGCCGGAAAGGCTCTTGGGATGGATACTTCGTATGAAACACGCCTGGATCACATTGACGGAATGCTCGATACGAACGTAAAAGGTCTTCTTTATCTGAATCGGGCGGTAATTCCCGGAATGATCGAACGAAATCGAGGTCATGTCATCCAGATCGGCTCAGTCGCCGGTCGTTGGGTGTACCCGGGCGGCACCGTCTATTGCGCCACAAAACACGCCGTACGCGCGATAAACGAGGGTTTGAAGATGGATTTGCACGGAACGGCGATTCGGGTATCATCCGTGGATCCAGGTCTTGTCGAGACGGAGTTCAGTCTTGTGCGCTTCGACGGTGATTCCAATCAGGCAGATTCGGTCTATCACGGCGTAGACGCGCTCACTGCACAGGACGTAGCCGATTCGGTTCTTTTTTGCGCAACCCGCCCTCCGCACGTCAATATCAACGAAATTTCGCTCATGTGTGTGGATCAGTCGTCACCTACGATGGTGAATCGAGACTCGTGACGAAGCGCTCGGACTTGCATCCGCCGCATGAATAGTCGATATTATCTGCTGAAAATAGCTGACCCTCCCTCTCAGCATTTTCTTCCGGGCCCGCTTCGTTTTTCGAGGTGGGCCTTCCTTTTTTGCACTTTTTCTGCCTTTCTTTTTTTCGAGGCCGGCCTCGCCACCGGCCATTCTGCGCAATCTTTGCCGGTGTTGCTTTCTTTTTTCCCATTCCCGGCGTACCGTTTCGCACGATCAGACACGGACCGAAGGCCCCATTCCTGAGAAGATCCCACACCGCAATGCGAGACATCCCTATTCTGATAACGGTTTTTGGTATCGTCCTAACCGGCCCACTTTCATGTGCTCCTTCCGCTGATTTCGATACGATCCTGAGCGGCGGCACCATCTACGACGGATCGGGTTCGGCCCCGTTCATTGCAGACGTCGGTATTCGAGCGGATACAATCGGCGCCATCGGCGATTTGTCTACGGCCTCGGCACGGCAGGAACTCGATGTGAATGGTCTTGCAGTGAGTCCGGGTTTTATCAATGTGCTCAGTTGGGCGACAACATCCCTGATAGAAGACGGCCGTTCCATGAGTGATATCGTTCAGGGTGTAACGCTGGAAGTCTTCGGTGAAGGATGGTCCGAAGGCCCGTTGAACGCGTCGATGAAGGAAGAGGCCATTCGAACACAGGGCGATATCAAATTCGATATCGACTGGACGACGCTCGGCGAGTATCTAACGTCGCTCGAACGACGAGGCATCTCAACCAACGTAGCCTCCTTTGTTGGCGCAACAACGGTGCGCATACACGAAATCGGCGAAGAGGATCGCGCACCGACGCCCGATGAGCTCGGCCGCATGAAGCACCTCGTCCGACAGGCCATGGAGGAAGGAGCGCTCGGTCTGGGTTCGTCCCTGATCTATACCCCGGCGTTCTATGCCGATACGGCGGAGCTTATCGAGCTTGCTAAAGTAGCGGCCGAATACGGCGGTCTGTACATCTCCCACATGCGCAGCGAGGGCAATCGGCTGTTGGAATCCGTCGACGAGCTGATCGAAATTGCGCAATCGGCAGGAATTCGAGCCGAAATATATCACCTCAAAGCAGCGGGTCAGGAAAACTGGGGAAAACTCGATGGGGTGATCGAACGCGTAGAAGCCGCGCGCGGGCAAGGTCTCGCCATCACGGCCGACATGTACACCTACACCGCGGGGTCAACGGGTCTGGACGCCGCCATGCCTCCCTGGGTTCAGGAGAACGGTTATGGTGCGTGGCGGGAACGTCTGCAGGACCGTGAAACCAGGGCTCGTGTCCTCAGCGAGATGCAGACGCCGACCGACGAGTGGGAGAATCTTTATCTGGCGGCAGGCGCCGAAGGAACACTGCTCGTCGGATTCCGACAGGACTCCCTGCGCTATCTGACCGGAAAAACACTTCTTGAAGCTTCCGAGATGCGCGGAACGACGCCGGAAGAAACGGCGATTGATCTCGTCATTGCCGATAGTTCTCGCGTCGATGTGGTTTATTTCCTGATGTCCGAAGAAAATGTGCGACGGCAGATTCAACTGCCGTGGGTGAGTTTTGGATCGGATGCCGCCTCGCTCAATCCGGAAGGCGTATTCCTCAACTCACAGCCTCATCCACGGGCCTACGGAAATTTCGCGCGTCTTCTGGGCAGGTACGTTCGGGAGGAAGGCCTGATTTCACTGGAAGAAGCGATTCGGCGTATGACCTCACTTCCAGCGAAAAATTTGCGACTCGAGGCGCGTGGACGCCTGGTGGAAGGCTTCTCTGCCGACATAGCTGTTTTCGATCCGGATAAGATTATCGATCATGCGACGTTCGAGGATCCGCACCGTCTGGCGACAGGCATGGTTCACGTGTTCGTTAACGGCCAGGCGGTACTCAAGAATGGGGCGCACACCGGTGTGAAAGCCGGGAGATTCGTCAAACGCGCCGGAACCGAATAGAATGCCGATTGAGACATTCCATCCGCTTCGAATTGCATCAGGACCATCATTTGCGCTCCCGAAATGAAAAGTAACCGGAACTCTGCTCCGTTCGCGCTCGCGATCTCGCTCATCATCGGGCTTTCACCGGCGAACCACGGTCTCCACGCACAGGATAGAGTCGGCGGCCCCGTCTATTCGGTTATTATTGCCGGTGGCGATGTCTACGACGGGCTCGGCAGTGAGGCCGTCCGGGCGGATGTCGGAATTATCGGCGATCGCATCGCTCACATCGGCGACCTCTCCGGCGCTCGAGCCGCCCGTCGAATTGACGCAACGGGCCTGGCTGTCGTACCCGGCTTCATCGACATACACAGTCACGCGACATCCGGTTCACTTGAGAGCAGTGGTATCGTGCAAAGACCGCTGGCTGAAAACTATCTGCGACAAGGGGTTACGACTGCCATGGGTGGACAGGATGGAGGTTCACCCCTTGACATAGCAGAATTTCTCGCCTACCTCGACAGTACCCCGAGCGCCATAAACATCGGACTGTTCATTGGCCATGGAAGCGTAAGAGCACATGTAATCGGACAGGAGAACCGCGCACCGTCAGCGGAAGAACTGGCAGAAATGATCGACCTGGTGCAGCGTGCGATCGACGACGGTGCCTTCGGTCTTTCATCGGGCCTTGAGTACACGCCCGGTGCGTTTGCCGACGCCCGTGAGCTCATTTCGCTCGCCACGCCGCTCGCCTCCGGCGGTGGAATCTATATCAGCCATATCCGGGATGAGGGTGGACGCGTCCTGGAGAGCATAAGCGAAGTTATTGATGTCGGAGAAAAGGCCGGCGTCGCGGCTCAGGTAACCCACCACAAAGTGATTGGAAAAGGCAGGTGGGGGCAGAGCGTGGAAACGCTTGCGCTGATCGAAGCCGCCAGAAAACGTGGTGTGGACGTGATGAGCGATCAGTATCCATACACGGCGTCCAGTACCGGCTTGACCATTCTTCTTCCCGGTTGGGCCAAGGAAGGTGGGTTCGATCGACTCATTGAACGGCTTCAGGATCCGAATACGCGCACGCAGATTCGAACCGATGTCATAGAACATATCCGGGAAGAACGGGGGGGAGACCCGGCGAGCATTGTCGCGGCCCGCTGTCCGGAAGAACCGGAATACAACGGCCTCAGCCTTGCGGATATTCTTATCCGCGACCAGAAACAGGTCACGGTTGAGGGCGCTGCAGACGTAGCCCTGCGCCTGATCGAAGGAGGCGGCTGCTCAGGCGTGTTTCATTCCATGTCGGAAGAAGACGTACGCCGCATCATGCAACATCCCACAACCATGATTGCTTCAGACGGCGGCGTCCCGGACCCGGGTGTCGGAGTACCTCACCCCAGGAATTATGGAACCTTCGCTCGGGTATTGGGGCACTATGTGCGCGAAGAAGGTGTGCTCTCTTTCGCTGAGGCCATTCAAAAAATGACCGGTTTTCCGGCGAATCGTCTGCATTTGGTAGATCGAGGCCGGCTTGCCGAAGGCGCCGTCGCCGACCTGGCCGTTCTGGATCCCAATACGATTACGGACCATGCTGTTTTTGGCGATCCGCATCATTTCGCTACCGGGATCATGTATGTCTTCGTCTCAGGACAAATCGCTTTACTCCGCGGTGAAATGACGGGAATTCGAGCCGGCAAGGCACTTCGTCGCAGGAATTAGCCGAAACATGTACGTCGACACGGAATCAATGAACCTGCCGGAAAACGGCACCGGACAGGCGTGCTTGACGCCATTTCAAGCCATATTACGTAATGCGTATAGGCCGCTTCAGTAAGGGAAATCCTTGCATTAATGAATATTTCTTCCTTAGTTGCGGCAATTCTGACACTTGAGTAACTCATTTTTCCCGATCGGTTCTCCTTCTGGCGAGAGTCCCGAAGCACATATCGGCGTCGAGCTGTTCGTTCACAACCCTGGTAGATTGCCATGACCCGCTCAATCAAGCGAATCACTTCGATTGTACCCAGAATCTGTTTGGTGATTTTTCTTCCGGCTTTTCTGATGTCGACAGCCTACGGGCAGACGATCACCGGAAATGTCACGGATTCCGATGGAGGCCTTCCGATGGCGGGCGCCACTGTCAGTGTCGTTGATGCGTCCGGAGGACACGTTACCGGTGCAGCTACGGATCTTGATGGTCAATACACCCTGGAAGTCGGGACCAGTGGCACATTCACGGTCATTGCCCGGTTTGTCGGCTATCAGGAAGCTACTGAGTCCGTTTCGCTTTCGTCCGGCCAGACGCTAACGCTCAATTTTGTAATGAGCCAGACCGGCTTTGAACTGAATACGGTTGTTATAACGTCATCCAGAAGGCAGGAAAAAGCCCTCGATGCACCGGCTTCCGTCTCGGTTCTGAATGCGAGAGATATCCAGAAGAGCGTCGGCACGTCTTCGGCTGAGGCCCTGCGTACGACCACGGGCGTCGATATGGCGCAAACCGGAATTGACCGGCGTGAAATCGTTCTTCGCGGGTTTAATAACGCTTTTTCCGGTGCAGCGTACGTGCTCACGGATTATCGGCAGGCAGCCGCACCATCCCTTGCCGTCAATCTCTATTCGATCATGCCGAATATGAACATCGACGTGGATCGTATCGAAGTAGTTCGGGGCCCGGGATCGGCGCTGTATGGAGCCGGTGTTGACGCCGGCGTCATCCATTTCATTTCAAAAGATCCATTCACGCATCCAGGAACCACGATTTCCGTCAGCGGTGGCGAACGATCGCTTTTTGGTGCGCAGTTCCGACACGCTGGTGTAGCCGGTGCCAAGAGCAACATTGGCTACAAAATTACCGGGATGTACGGCCGCGCCAACGACTGGGAACTGGATCCCGAAAACGCCGAAGATGCCATCCAGATCACGCAGGATCGCCTGACCGAAGGCACGGCGAGTGTGCGCGATAACGAGTACGATAAATTTAACGTAAACGGCACACTGGAATACCGGTTCGGGCCGAATCGGGCACTTATTGCGAATGGCGGATACTCAGAGTTCAGCGCTTCCGTGCTGTCCGGAATCGGCACGCTCCAGGCTGTCGGTTTCGGCTATTCGTACGGTCAGCTTCGCCTGCAGATCGACAATTTCTTTGCCCAGGTCTACGTCAATAAGAATTCAGCCGGAGACTCATTCGTCTATGGGCTCGATATCGATCCGATCGGCGGAGACGGCATACACGACGTTGTCGTCGACAAAGGCACTCTCTACAACGCGCAGGCCCAATACGATGCAACGCTCGCAGATGGCCGTCAGGAGTTTATTCTGGGCGTTGACCTGGAATTCACGCGACCGGATACGGAAGGCACCATCAACGGTCGCAACGAAGACCATGACGAGATCTCGGAATACGGGGTGTACATGCAGTCCATGACTCAGATTACGCCACAACTGCGCTTGACACTCGCCGCTCGCGGGGATTACAACAATGTACAGGAAAACTTCGCGATTTCACCAAGAGCTGCGCTCGTCTTCTCGCCGAGCCCGGGGCACTCCTTCCGCGCCACGTACAATCGGGCTTTCAGCTCACCGTCATCGAACTCGAACTTCCTGGATATCGTCGCAGGCGGAATCCCCGGCTCCGACATTCTCATTCGCGGAAGGGGCTCGGCAAACGGGTTTACGTGGGAACGGAATTCGGCGTTTGAAGCATTTGCGGGTACGGATCTCGTTGCAACGAGCCTGAATCCTGCGGCCCTTGGAGCGCCCACACCGGCCGGCCTGCCGCTGGATGCTACCTATGCCTCCGTGTATGCCGGGTTGGCAGCCATCCCAATTCCACAGATGACGGCGATTCTGAACCAGAACGGAATCCCCGTGGATCAGGCAACGACGGCCCAGTTGGTCGGGCTCTTGTCACCTGCGGGCGGAACAAACGTGTCCGGCTTCTCGAGAGGACTCCTGGGTATACTCAACCTGACGACACTCCAACCTGATTTTGTCAACGATCTTGTGCCGACCGCGCCGCTGAAGCGGTCTATATCCGAGACGTTCGAGGTTGGTTATAAGGGATTGTTCTCAGACCGGGTGCTTTTTGCGGTCGACGCCTATTACACGCGAAAGAAAGACTTCATCGGCCCTCTGATCATGCAGACGCCTTTCGTATTCGTGCCGACGTTGTCGACCGACCTGACCGCTGCGATCGCTACCGGGGTTGCAGGAAATGCACCGCTGGCCGGCGCCCTGGGTCTGTTCGGAGTATCTCCTGAGGCCGTAGCCGGATTGATTGTCGGCCTGGCCGGCGGCGCATTGCCGGACGCTTCAACCCCGGTCGCCATCGTGCAGCCAGTGGAAAACAACCCGGGTCTTGGCAAGACGCCCGAACTCATGCTTTCATACCGCAACTTCGGTGAAGTGGATTTCTTCGGTGTAGACGCATCGGTCCAGATCATGGCCACGGACGCCCTGAATGTGTTCGGCAACGTCTCGTTTGTATCCGACGATTTTTTCGACGCCGCCGAACTGAATGAAGCCGGTACGGAGCTGGAGCTGGCTCTGAATGCTCCTGCCTTCAAATTCCGGGCAGGATTCGACTACACCCTGCCGTCCGGTTTCTCGTTCAATGCCGCAGGACGTTATTCCGACGAGTTCCCGATTCTGTCCGGACCGTACGTCGGAACACTCAACAGCTACTTCCTTCTGGACGTGGGCATCGGTTACGACCTCGATCAGTACGCGCGCGGTTTGCGAATCGACGTCGGCGTTTCGAACGTCATGGACGACCTGCATCGTGAGTTCATTGGCGCACCGCAACTCGGGCGTTTGGCGATTGCGCGCGTCACCTACAGCGTGAGATAGGAATCTTCATCGGTGGTTTTGGCATAAGAGGGCGGGCGTGCACGGAGCAGGTCCGCCCTCTCTATTTGACCAATCTTCAACCCCGAATGCTTTGACTTGAGTAGTAAGAGTGGCTAGCTTCAGTCGCGCTAAACACAGACGCAACCGGAGAAGCAATCTGAGAAGCAA
>CAZGOS010000029.1:15975-20031 GCA_964527795.1 uncultured Rhodothermales bacterium
AGAGGCAATCTGAATCGTGTAGATCAGGCGATCACAGTCGAACGGGAAATTCGGGTTTTACACACATGTTCGCAGAATACGGTCCCTTTTTCATGCAGCTAGGCCTGGGCGTGGTCCTGGCTTTTGCATTTCTGAAGGGAGCAGCCTTACTGGGACCTCGACGTCCCAATCGCATCAAGAACAAACCGTACGAAAGCGGAATGGACCCGATCGGATCTGCGCGGGAACGATATTCCGTCAAGTTTTATCTCGTGGCCATGATCTTCATCGTTTTCGACGTGGAGGTTGTTTTCCTGTATCCGTGGGCCGTCAGCTTTCAGGATTTTCTTGAAGCTGGAGTAGGGCTCGAGATGCTGGGTATCGTGACGCTGTTTATCATAATCCTGGCGATCGGATTGTTATACGATATCAAGAAAGGAGGGCTGGAATTCGACTGACGGCCGACCGACCGATTCGGTCCGGCTACCGAGAACCAAACCAATTCCGATCGGCTGATTCATGGAACAGGGCAGTGCATTCAATCAAGGTTATCTGACGACGCGCGTGGACGCAGTCGTGAACTGGGCGCGCTCCAACTCACTCATGCCGATGCCGATGGGCCTTGCCTGTTGCGCCATCGAAATGATGGCGTTCGCAGCACCCAAGTACGACGTCGCCCGTTTCGGCAGCGAAGCGATGCGATTCTCACCGAGGCAGGCCGATCTGATGATTGTTGCAGGTTGGGTCACGTATAAGATGGCACACACGATTCGACGGATCTGGGATCAAATGGCGGATCCGAAATGGGTGATCGCCATGGGTGCCTGTGCGTCGAGCGGGGGCATGCATCGCTGTTATGGCGTCGTGCAGGGCTGCGACAATTTTCTGCCCGTTGACGTCTACGTCCCGGGCTGCCCTCCCCGACCGGAGGCGCTCATTCACGCCCTCATGGATATTCAGGAGAAAATTCGGAACGAGTATTCGATTGCCCAGGACAACGCCGTAGGTGAAAAACATGGAGCTATTCTTCCGGCTGCGCCCAAGATCATCACCCCGGACGGCGAGTCCGTAATATCACCCGATCGACTCTACGGCCAGGAATAAATCGCTAAGCATGTCCTCTCATGTCGACTGAAAAAAAACCTGCTCCGCCGGAAACGCTGCCGTTCCTGTTTACTCCTGTCGAAACAGCGGAAGATTCGCCTGCACGTGAGAATCCGCACATTAAGAAGACCACGGATGTCCACGAGACCGTTGAAAAATTGGGGGAATCTTTCGGGCAGTCCCTGCTGGATATCACGGTCTACGCCGGTGAGCAGACGATCCTGGTCGACCGGAATCGAATCGTGGAAATCGCCGAGTATCTGAAATCCGAACTGGGCTACAGTTACCTGGCCGACCTCGGAGGCATCGATCGTTTTACGGAAGAGGATCGCTACGAGGTTTTTTACAACCTCGTTTCCATCGAGAAGGGAAAACGATTGCGTCTCAAAATCCGTGTGGACGAGGAATCAATGTCGGCACCGTCTGTTACGAGCGTCTACAGAGCGGCCGACTGGAACGAGCGCGAGTGTTACGATATGTTCGGCATTCGATTCGACGGACATCCGGACATGCGTCGCATGTTTATGCCGGAAGACTTTGAGTACCATCCACTCCGGAAAGAATTCCCGCTTCTTGGCGTGCCCGGTTCGCTTCCGCTTCCACCTCAGACTCCGGAAGCCGGGTTGACAATGGATCCCTTCCCGGCTGCTCACGGCTCCAGGCCGGTGAAGAGTTTTGAAGAGGAGGAATCCCGGGCAGATCGATAGACTGACGAAACCGAGCGCAAAACGAAATATATGAGCCTCATCGAAAATATTGACTTCAAAGAGACGCTCCAGTTCTGGCCGCGACACAACGAAGCGCTGTACAAACGACTTGAAAGCAAACACGCCTGGCTGGAAGTACGAAATCGCGGCAATGGCGAAGAGCAGACCGATCCGCTCGACAATGAAATGGTGCTCAATATCGGCCCGCAGCACCCGGCCACCCACGGAGTTTTGAGGTGTGCCGTTAAGCTGGACGGGGAGACCATTGAACAATGTGTACTCGATATCGGCTTTCTCCATCGTGGACTTGAAAAGTTGGCAGAATCGAAGACGTATCAGGAATTCATGCCGTACACCGACCGCATGGATTACCTGGCCCCGTACGGCAACAATGTTGGCTGGTGTCTGGCGGTTGAGAAATTGGCCGGTTTCGAAGTGCCGGAACGTGCCCAGTGGATTCGCATGATCATGAGCGAACTGGCACGCATTTCTTCCCATCTGCTCTGGATGGGTGTCGCGCTCATGGATGCCGGGGCAGTATCGCTATTTCTCTGGACGTTTCAGTACCGCGAAGACCTCTACAAGATATTCGATGAGGTTGCCGGCGCCCGCCTTACGGTCTCCCACAGCCGGATTGGTGGATTGGCGACCGATATCAGCGACTCGAGTCTGGCCCTTATTCTCGATTTCTGCGAGTTTTTCCCCGTGGCGGTCGCAGAATGGGAGAAACTGCTGAACCGGAATCGCATCTGGATCGACCGGGCGGCAGGGGTTGGCACGCTAACGGCTGAAGAGGTGATCGAACTGGGCATGACCGGGCCGAACCTTCGGGCCTCAGGCGTCGACTATGACATTCGTCGTTTCGAGCCGTATCTGAAGTACGATGAGGTTGATTTCAATATTCCTATTCGTACAGAAGGCGATTCGCTTGCGCGGTACTTCGTGCGCATGGACGAAATGAAGGAAAGCATCAAGATCATCAAACAGTGCATCGACAAACTTCCCGACGGCCCTATTCGCACGGACGATGCAAAACGTGCCTATCCATCGAAGGATGAGGTGTATTACTCGATGGAGGGGCTCATTCACGACTTTATGATTACCGATACCGGCATCTGTCCACCTAAAGGCGCTGCCGTCTACCACGCCGTCGAGGCGGCCAAAGGAGAACTCGGTTTTTTCCTGCAGTCGGACGGCACGGGCAGTCCCTGGCGAGTGCGCTTGAACGCCCCCAGCTTTTCAAATGTACAAGGCCTCGAGTACATGCTCGAAGGCGCTATGATGGGTGACATGGTCGTGATGATTGGATCGATTGATCCCGTTCTCGGCGAAGCAGACAAATAGGTGGTTGATTTACACCGGCAAAAAGCAGTAAGAAGAGTCTATCTAGAGGAGGAATGACCGACTTCATCAAAGACCCCGTCGTTACGATGCCCGACCGGAAACCGGATCCGGTCTTCGACAAAACTCAACTGTTTTTCAGCGATGATGAAAAACAGCAGATCGAGCGGTGGAAAAGTCAGTATCCGACGGTCGACGGAGCAATCATGAGGGCGCTCTGGCTGGCGCAGGAAAAGTTCAGTTTCCTGCCCCCCGAGGTCATTCAGCTTGCGGCCGAGGAGGTGGGTATTCCTTACGCCAGAGCATATGGGGTGGCCACTTTCTATACGCAGTATTTCAAAGAGAAGAAGGGCAAATACGTGCTGGACGTATGCACATGTTTCTCGTGCCAACTCTGCGGTGGCTACGATATGCTGCACTACCTCGAAGCGAAGCTGGGCGTACATTCGGGAGAGACGTCGCAAGATGGACTGTTCACGATTCAGGAGGCGGAATGTCTCGGCGCATGTGGTTCTGCGCCGCTTCTTCAGGTCACGAACGGCCCCTATGTGATGGACCTGACCCGCGAAAAAGTAGACGCCCTCCTGGACGCTTTGCGAGACGACAGAATACCCGGTTTCACTTCTGTTACGCTCCCTCAAGACGAAGACGAACTCGGCGGAAACAGGCGATCGGACGCGCATGAAACACAGACGTATAGCGCGCGACCGGTATCCGAATCGATCAGATAACAGATTGCAGCGCAAACCGATTAACGGGAAAAAGCAAACAACCGGATGGAATCGAAAAGCACAGGACCGTTCAAAGCGGGCGATTGGCGCAACTATGAGCGTGTTCTGCTCCCGGGTGTGAAAGACTTGCACCGTCTGGATGTATACGAAGCGGAGGGCGGATACGGCGCACTTCGTGACGTGCTTGCATCCGA
>CAZGOS010000030.1:0-19888 GCA_964527795.1 uncultured Rhodothermales bacterium
GATCAGGGTATGACTACTGTCTGTCATAAGCCAATTGCCGAATTCATCCCCACGGTCGCAAGCCGGGGGCTTTATTCGGTTAGTACTCGTAAGATTAGTAATTGCCGGCGTGTTACCGCCACGCGTTGGAGATACAAACACATCAAATGCGGCCATTACTTTTAAAATTTCCTGCATTAACAGCGTACGCACACGACTGGCGTTGATGTAATCAACTGCGGGTATCAACTGGCTCTTCCGAAAGGTGTTCGGCCACGCCCCACTGTCCTGACGCACGAGCTCATCCGCACGCCCACTCACCGTAAGCTGATCGAATGCTGCACCGGCTTCTGCAGATAGCATGATGAGTATCGCATCCATTGGATAATCGGGAAGCTCAACGGGGATCAATTCAGCCCCCAATGCGCGCAGGGTGTCGAGCACCGCTTCGTCGGCAGCCTTATTGCGATATTCAAGATCGAATGCACTCTTCACATAACCGATTCGGAGTTGACGGAGCGATTGTGGAGCCGGCCAATTGAAGGGTGCCATGATCGTCGTCGGATCTCTCTCGTCCCTTCCGTGAATCTGGGAGAAAACGAGGGCGCAGTCCTCTGCGCTGCGACACATGGGACCCAGTTTATCCATCGTCCACGAAAGCGTCATGGCACCCGCCCGGCTCACCCGACCAAAGGTCGGACGTAATCCGGACACCCCGTTTCTTGTCGAGGGCGATACGATGGATCCCAGCGTCTCCGAACCGATCGCAAATCCAACAAGACCGGCAGCTACGGCCGAACCGGGCCCTGCCGACGATCCGCTGGATCCCACTTCGATATTCCAGGGATTGCGGGTTTTGCCGTCAAACCATACATCCCCCATCGCCAGGGCACCCAGTGTCAACTTGGCTACAAGCACAGCCCCCGCCTGGTCGAGAAGAGTAACCACCGATGCATCATGGTCGATCACCTGATCTTTATACGGCGCAGCGCCCCACGTTGTAGGATATCCTTTTACTGACAGCAGATCTTTCGCTCCCCAGGGGATGCCATGAAGTGGACCCCGCCAGTTTCCTTCATCCAGTTCCGCATCCGCTTTCGTGGCCATCTCATACGCTCTCTCTTCGGTGAACGTCACCACGGCTTCCAGAACGCCATTGTATTTTTTCAGGCGTGACAGATAGAGATCCACCAGATCGACAGATCGACAGATCGAATTTTTCTCTCCTTCAGAAGTGAAGAAAGGCGCGAAACGCTCGAAAATGCTAAATCCGCATCGCTCGACGGCACACTTTCACTCCGCGGCTCCCAATCTATGCGAGGGCGATCTGAGAGATTCGGAACATTACTCGCGCCCAATTGAGGATCGAAGAGCTGACACGGAATCACCTCGTTCGACAGATCCATTTTGCGTATAGCCGAATAGGCGCCCAGGCGATCATTCAGTCCTTCGAGCATCAGTTCTCGCTCGGCCGGCTTGAAGCTTACTCCCGTGACGGCTTCGGCATGAGCGATCGATTCGAGGGTGACTTCTCCAAATGGAACGGATTTGTCGAAGAACGCACCAGGAAGGACGGTCCCCGTGATTCCGACGAAAGCGACCGATTCAAGAAACTGGCGTCGATCGAGTGTAGACATGGCGGACACTCCCTTAATTTCAGTGGAGCGAAAATATAACGGATGGCCTCACAGGAGAACAGCTGTTCGTACGCGCAATGACTTCACCGGACCCGATACGACGGTCGGATTGAAGAAGGCACCTTCGTTCGCTCAGCCGGCTTTGTAATCCGGTATGCTTTCAGGCCGATTTCTCCAATCGAGCGGCCGTCTTTGAACGGGATGAAGAAAAGACCCGGTTCATCACCGGTCACAAACGTTTTGGCATCGATGCGGCCTGTTACGAGTTCCTTGTATTCATCACGTCCGGATTTGAACAAAACCAGAAAGCGGTAGCGAACGGGATACTCGTTCCAGTTGACCAGCTTCAGAACGACACCGTTGTTCTCTGTATCAGCTTCGCGATAGAAGATGTACAAAAACTCGACGCCTTCAACTCTGGTAATCGGCGTCCACGCCCAGTCGCTGGGTGTCTCCTGGGCAAAAGTAGATCGGGGATATGCGAAAAGGACCGTGGAGACAAACAGCAGCATCACCGGCGACAGCTTAAGAAACGCCCGACCCACGTTTTGATCACATTCTGAATACATTCTGAACGCGGTAAATCGTACGATTACGGATTCCGAAGAGCGCATGCTCTGCAGACGAAACCGAATGCGAACCACCTTTCGTTCCATCGCTCAGCGACTCCTGTAAGACCGGAGTGAAACCGCTTAGTTTCTGCCGATTACATGCCTTACATCCGATACGACGCGTTCGACTGTGAAACCAAACTGCTCATAGAGGACGGAAGCCGGAGCCGAGGCTCCGTAACCGGTCATGCCGATGATGCGGCCTTTTGGTCCCACGTATCTTTCCCAGCCGGCCGTAATACCCGCTTCTATCGCTATTCTGGCTTCGATTTCTGGGGGAAAAACCTCTTCGCGATATGCCTCGGGCTGCTCCTCAAACAGCTCCCACGACGGCATGCTGACAACTCGAACGTAGATACCATCGTTTGCCAGTGCTTCAGATGCTTCGAGCGCCAGCTGAACTTCGCTGCCGGTGGCAATTAAAATTGCTTCCGGCTTCTCCGGAGCATCGTTGAGAACATAGGCGCCCCTCGCGAGTCCGCCTGCAGCGGCATATTCGTTGCGGTCGATGCTGGTCATCTTCTGGCGAGTCAGAGCGAAAAGAACAGGACCGTTTCTCAGCTGCAGGGCTGTTTTCCAGGCTTCCACAGTTTCGTTTCCATCCGCCGGCCGTATCACAGTCAGATTGGGAATTGCCCGAAGCACCATCAAATGCTCGATGGGCTGATGGGTCGGTCCGTCTTCTCCCAATCCGATGGAATCGTGCGTCAGCACATAAATAACCGGCAGGCCCATAAGTCCACTGAGCCGCAACGCCGGTCGCATATAATCGCTGAATACCAGAAATGTCGCACAGTAAGGCCGAATCCCTCCATGCAGGGCAATTCCGTTGCAAATCGATGCCATTCCGTGCTCGCGCACACCGAAATGAATGTTTCCACCGCCCGGATGATCGGATGAGAAATCACCGCGACCCGGTAGATACGTGTTATTCGAGCCGGCCAGGTCCGCAGATCCTCCGAATAAATTGGATACGGTAACGATGGCCGCCTGAAGAAACTTTCCACTGGCCGATCGGGTGGCGATTGCAGAGCCGGCCTCGAAGCAGGGCAGTTCAGAGTCCCAACCGTCCGGTAACTGATCGCTGTGCCAGTCATTCCAGGTCGCAGCCAGGTTCGGGTGCGCTTCTGCATACGCCGTCATTAGCTCTTCCCAGGCGACCCTCGCAGACTCTCCGTGGGGCCCGATCTCACGCATGTGCTCCGTCACGTCGCGGGGTACCAGAAACGCCTCGTCGGTCGGCCAGCCAAGAGCCTGCTTCGTCAGTCGAACCTCGTCGTCACCCAGAGGGGCACCATGAGCGGCCGACGTATCCTGCTTATTGGGGCTTCCGAAGCCGATTGACGTGCGCACCATGACGAGCGCAGGTCGGTCCGTGTCCTTTTTGGCTTCGCTTATCGCATCGTCAATCGCCGTCAGGTCATTCCCGTCTTCTACGCGAAGGACCTGCCAGCCGTACGATTCGAATCGTTGGCGCACGTCTTCGGAATACGTCAGGTCCGTCGAGCCATCGATGGTGATTCGATTATCGTCGTAGAGGTAGATCAGTTTGCCTAACGCGAGATGACCGGCAATCGATGCCGTTTCGTGGGATACACCCTCCATGAGGTCGCCGTCCGAAACGATCGCATAGGTGTGGTGATCGACAATCTCAAACCCTGATCGGTTGAATTTGGCCGCGAGATATCGCTCGGCGACGGCCATACCGACACCATTCGCGAATCCTTGCCCCAACGGCCCAGTCGTCGTCTCGATCCCTTCTTCGCGACTGACTTCGGGATGTCCGGGCGTTTTACTTCCCCACTGACGAAACTGTTGAATATCATCGATGCTTATCGCATACCCCGACAAATGCAGCAATCCATAGAGAAGCATGGAGCCGTGTCCAGCCGACAAAATAAACCTGTCACGGTTCGGCCATACTGGATTTCCCGGATCGTGTCTCATGTGGTGACGCCACGCGACATAGGCCATTGAAGCGGCGCCCATGGGCATTCCCGGGTGTCCGGAATTCGCCTTCTGAACGGCGTCGACGGCCAAGAAACGAAGGGTGTTGACAGTGCGGGAAGAAAGATCGATATCCTCGGCGTGAGCCGACTCAGGGACGGCAAGCGTCATATCCATATGTGAAAAATCAGGGCGTTGGGTGACCGGGAACACCTGGTCCGAGCGTCACCAGACGTTCCATGGAATTGATGGACGGCGTGTCAAAAGAGGGCGCCGAAACTTACAAATACTTCCGACGCATGTACACCCCTGCGATCGAAGGTTTTTGTATAAAATTGATGTGTATTGTATCAGTCGGATGCCTTCAATGCCTCTTCGATCAGTCGACTCAGACATTCAACCGTTTTGGCGTCCGAATCCGTAATGAAGCGGCCGTTTATCACGAGCGTTGGAGTGCCACTGACCCCCAATTCCTTGATCTGCTCTTTCTTGCTTAGAATGTCCGTTCGGTAGAGCCCGCGTTCGAGTCGCGCCTGAAGCTGATCCGGATCCACGTCGAGTTCCGCGGCAATCTGTCGGAGTTCATAAAGCGAGAGCCCCCCTGATTTCTGGATATTGTACTGCGCATCGAGCATATCGTAATACTTTCCCTCCTGAGCCGTTATGTAAAGCGCCTCAATCTGGGCCATTGAATGCGGCCAGAGCACATAGGGAATCATAAAAAAGCGAACACGGTCCGCGTATTTTGAAATCAACTGCTGCATGACGGGATGCAGGCTTTTACAGTACGAACAGTTGGGATCGAAATACTCGATGACTGTTACGTCGGCGTCATAATTGCCCAAATACGGATCTGAGATCGTGACGAGATCTCCGTAATCCTGAACCGGAGGAATATCCGTGGTATATCCGCATTGAACAGGCGTGAGCCTACCGATCGTAGCTTCATTCAGTCCGGGGCGGTTCGGCCAAAAGCTGCCTACTCCGGAGATGACGATAAGAGTTCCTACGGCAACCAGAGAGAAGAAGCTATCTCGGATGTGATTCTTAAAATGGTTCATGATGCACTCGATCTGTGGGGATGAACGATGCAGTCGTAACCTGAGATCTCGATTTTTGATCCGGGCGCACGGACTTGTTACTTCTTAGATTGAATGTTGCCCGGCTGTGCAAGGCGATTCGATCCTGAAGCGGATCTCGGCAACGCCATAGTGGATTGGTGAGAAACAACATGCAGGACCTACTTCAAAACGAGCTCGCCCGTAACGCCATTCTTGCGGCGATCATCCTTGTTGCCGTCGTCATCCTGGTTCGAATAACTCAGCGTCTCGTTGGACGATACGGAGAAGAGCCGGAACGCATATTTCGAACCTCCCGCATGATCCGCCGAATAGGTGCGCTGGCAGCCCTCGTTACGGTTGTGGCTCTATTTTCGCCGGGCTCGGCCGATCTGCTGATGTTGCTCATGGTGATCGGCGCCGGTATGGTCATCGCGCTCAGGGAAGTGCTCTTGAGCATCATCGGTTGGATGCGCATATCGATTCTTTCGTCATACAAAAATGGAGACCGGATCGAGATCAACGGGATTGTTGGAGATGTGGTAGACATCCGAATACTCAGAACCAGTGTGATGGAGATTCGCGGCTGGGTCGATGCCGATCAAAGCACGGGACGAATTGCTCACATTCCCAATAGCTGGATTTTTCAGTACACGCTCTACAACTATACTCGCTCGTTCAACTTCATCTGGAATGAATTGCCGTTGATCATAACATTTTCCAGCGACTGGCGAGCCGCCCGCGATATTATGCTGGGTTTTGCGGAAGAGTCAGCGACCATTGTTGAGCAACAGGCACGAAAGGAAATCCACGAACTGTCGAGAGAATTCCTGGTTCATTATTCGATCCTGACACCGTTCGTTTATGTGCGTATCGTCGAAAATGGCGTTCGACTTACGCTTCGCTACCTCTGTGAGGTGAGAAAACGGCGCGGATCCGAACACGCGCTTGCGGTTTCGATTCTCGATGCTTTTTCCAGACATGGAAGTATTGAGTTCGCCTATCCGGCATTGCATCTCACGCCACGTCCGCCCTCCCAGTTTGCAGCCGGCGCTGAGGATGTCGAATCGCCGAAGGTGTTTTAGGAGGTACGGCCCAAAGCGGCGCGGTGCCTTCTTGCGGTGCCATGGCGCGGTGCGACCCCCAAATCGACGGCACAGGCGATTATCATTGCTTCACGCGCTCTGACCAATTATCTTCTCGCCGTGAATTCGGGCTCTTGTTATAGAATGTATAGAAACGCAGCTGCAGTCTCTTCGTGGTGGCATTGTCCACTATGGCGGGCCGCCTGAACTGCCTGATATTCAGCGAATTCTGATTTTGAATCGAATGCGGCCCGTTGCCTTCTTCGGCGACGGGTTTTTTTTGGTTCCGTAGCTTCTGTCACTTTTGAACAACCGGTATCTGATACCGATCTGAACGCGCTGATGCAGACCTTCAGTTCATTTCTTGAGACCGTGCGGAAGAACCGGCTCTCCGATTCGGATCGACTGGTCATTCCGATCTGCAGGCGAAAAAGTGCCGATCTGTTGACGCCCGTCTCGGCCTTTCTGCTGCTGCGTCAGGGATCGGACTATGCATTTCTTCTCGAGAGTGTGGAAGGCGGTGAAAAGCTGGCCCGTTACTCGTTCCTCGGTAAGAATCCATACCGCATTATTCGAGCCAGGGCTCGAATGGTATCGGTTGAGCATTCTCCCGGTGAATCGATTCATGAAGAAAATTATGAAGAAACGTATGAAGACCGGACGATATTTGAGTCCTTGAAGGAGCAGATCGATGCCTATCGCGAGGTATCGGTGCCGGGACTTCCGCGATTCTCGTGCGGCGCGGTGGGTTATCTCGGATATGACACGGTACGCATACTTGAGCATCTCCCCAATGCGCCAAAGGACGATCTGGATATTCCGGACGGGATTTGGGCATTTTATGATTCCATCGTGGCATTCGACCACGTAAAACACCAGCTCGTACTCATCAGTCTGGTGTTCATTGATCCCGATACGAATATCGAGGAAGCCTATCAGGCAGCTATTAAGAAAATCGCCTCATTGGAGGCCGCGCTGAGTGTCGCAACCCTGCCTCATACATCGCCCGTTTATCTTACGGGCGATGTCTCGTCAAACGTGGCACAAACCGTGTTTGAAGACGCGGTCAATAAGGCCAAGACGTATATCCTTGAGGGCGACATTTTTCAGGTAGTGCTCTCGCAGCGATTCGAGATTCCGTTTGAAGGAGATCCGTTCAATTTGTACCGCGCGCTTCGCCAGGTAAACCCGTCACCCTATCTATTCTACCTCGAATTTCCGGATTTCAATCTTGTTGGCTCGTCACCGGAAGTATTGGTTCGAGTGGAAGGAGATCGCGCCGAAGTACTCCCGATCGCGGGAACACGGGCTCGAGGCCGCACGCCTGAAGAGGATTCGCGGAATGAGATGGATCTGCTGAACGATCCGAAAGAGCGGGCCGAGCATGTGATGCTCGTCGACCTTGGACGAAACGATCTTGCACGTGTCAGCGCATTCGGAAGCGTAAAAGTTGACAAATACGCGTACGTAGAGCGATTCTCACACGTAATGCATATCGTTTCGTCCGTTTCCGCAAGACTCGACGAACATGCAGACGGCATCGACGTGCTGGCAGCCTGTTTCCCCGCCGGTACGGTAAGTGGAGCCCCGAAAGTCCGTGCGATGGAAATTATTGATGAACTTGAAACGACAAAACGAGGTACTTACGCCGGAGCCGTCGGCTACCTCAATTTTTCCGGTGACCTGGATACGTGCATTACGATTCGCACGATGCTGGTCGTGAATGGAACGGCATACGTTCAGGCCGGTGCAGGAATCGTTGCCGACAGCGATCCTGCGCGTGAGTTTGAGGAAACTGTAAACAAAGCCAAAGCGCTCCATCACGCGATCCAGATCGCGGCGACTGAGTTGCTGTAACAGCGACCACAACCATCCGAATTAAACGATAGATTCAACCTAGAAGTGAAACGATCTTCCTACTTTCCGATCGGCGTGAATTCGCCATGCTCACGTAGGAAGAAAATCCAGAGGACATTCCAATGGGTATCAAAGGTCTCGTATTGAATAAGGGCTGGGCGGGAATTACAATCACCCGCGAGCAGACGGCTGAACGTTTGAATGTGTTGATACGCACGCTGATCGAACTCATGTACTATTACGATGCAGCCCTGGGATCGGGTGGATCCGGGCCGGATCTGGATCAGGTTCAGGAAACTATGCCCGTTCTGAGAGCAGACATCGGCAAGTTGAGTGAAACGATCCACAGCTGTGGTGCGGTGGCGTACTCGGGTACGGATCTCGATCCCGACTCTTTCTCTTCCGGCGAAAATGATTGGAGTGCTGTGCGAGATATGGAAGAGGAATTTATTGAAGCGCTCACCGACGAGAAGAAAACGGAGCATCAGATGCGAACACGCGCCATTTTAGGGGCTCTCGCATCAAATGCCGGAGAACGATTGCACATACTGCGCCGGATCGGTTAACACGAAACGGCCCCTGCGACATCGACGTGATCACTTATCTGCAGACCTGATTCGATGGCAACGAACCCAAAATCCGAAACCAATCCCGTTGTCGTATCCGGAGTTCAGCCGTCGGGAACGCTTCACATTGGAAACTATTTTGGCGCCATCCGGCAGCATATCGATTTTCACGATCGTCACGAAGCCTACTTCTTTATCGTCAATTACCATGCGCTGACGTCGTTACACGACGCCGAAGCGCTGGCAAGCTACTCCAGGAACGTTGCGCGTGACTATCTGGCGTTGGGTTTCAATCAGGAAAAAGCCTGCCTGTTTCTTCAGAGTGATGTTCCCGAAGTCACGGAACTCGCCTGGATCCTGTTCACGCTTACTCCGGTCTCTCAGTTGGAGAAGGCGGTGGCGTACAAGGACAAAACTGCGCAGGGTCTGGGCGCAAATGCGGGTTTGTTCAATTACCCCGTGCTTCAGGCGGCGGATATCTTGATTTACGGTGGAACGCTCGTGCCCGTCGGAGCCGACCAGAAACAGAACATTGAAATATGTCGGGATCTGGCGCAGCGATTTAACGATCGTTTCTGTCCGGACGCCCCGGTTCTGCCCGTACCGGAGGCGTATATCATGAAAGATGTTGCGGTCGTACCGGGCATTGACGGTCGCAAGATGTCGAAGAGTTATGACAATACGATCGGCATCTTCGACGAGGGTAGCACGCTCAAGAGACAGGTAATGAACATTGTCACGGACTCGACTCCGCTGGAGGCGCCTAAGGATCCGGACACGTGCAACGTGTTCGCGCTCATTCGGCTTTTCGGTGACGAGGATACGGTCGAGCGAATCGCAGACGCGTACCGGGCCGGTGGTTATGGTTATGGCCATGCGAAAAAAGAACTTCTTGGGCTCATTGAAGAGTACTTTGCCGAGGCGCGCGAACGTCGACATGACCTTGACCAGCGCGACGACTATGTCATGGACGTACTGCTCGAGGGAGCGCGTCGCGCGCGGGAGAAGGCACGGGAGATGATGGAGCGGGTACGTTCGTGCGTGGGCATTCTTAGGACACAGGACTGAGGGGGGAAGAGTGATTCTGGTAATCGATAACTACGACTCGTTCACCTACAATCTGGTGCACCTTCTTGCCCAGAATCTTGCCCGGAATCTTACCCGGAATCCAGCCCCGAGTGTCGTTCAGGCCCTGACCCCGAATGTCGACTCGGATGACGTGCGGAGCAGTCGTGCCGGAGAATCCGGGCTCGTCGTACACCGCAACGATAAAATCACCGTAGAACACGTCGCTGAGCTTCACCCGGAAGGCATTCTGATATCACCCGGTCCCGGCCGACCCGCCGATGCCGGAATCACGTGCGAGGTGATCGAAAAGCTGGGCGAGCGCATTCCGATACTGGGTGTCTGCCTGGGCCATCAGGCGATCGGAGAAGTGTTCGGCGGATCGATCACGTATGCACCCACTTTGATGCACGGAAAAACGAGCACCATAGTACACGACGGCCGTTCGATCTTTAAAGATGTGCCGCCTGATTTCGTCGCGACCCGCTATCATTCTCTCGTTGTTTCGGAAGACGATCTGCCCGAATGCCTGGAAGTTTCGGCCCGTACTCCGGACGGCGTCATAATGGGATTTCGCCACAGGTCGTATGCGATCGAGGGGATCCAGTTTCATCCAGAAAGCCTTCTCACCGTCGAAGGGCACAGGATTATTGCCAACTGGGTAAACAGCCTGCGCGTCGCCGCCGCCTGAGTCGACGCGTGCCCGGAACGAATAATGAAAGCCATTCTTACCCAGATTGCAGAGCGTCAAACACTGTCCCGTGCCGAAGCCGAGCGGGCCATGAATCTTCTGCTTACGGGATCGGCCTCCAATGTACAGATAGCAGCTTTTTTGTTGGGACTCCGGGCGCGCGGTGAATCACTCGATGAACTGGTCGGATTTACGCACGTCATGCGTTCCCATGCCGTTCCGGTCTCTCTACCGGGAGAGAGGGGGCTCGACATCGTTGGCACCGGAGGTGACCGCAGCGGCACGTTCAATATATCAACGGCGGCGGTGTTTGTCTGCGCTGGTGCCGGAGCCACGGTGGCTAAACACGGCAACCGCAGCGTTTCTTCCAGATGTGGATCGTCGCAGGTCCTGCATGAGCTCGGGGTGCAAACGTCCCTCGGAAAAGACGGCGTCGAATACTGCCTGCATAAGGCCGGACTGGCATTCATATTCGCTCCGTTATTTCACCCCGCCATGAAACATATCATGCCGGTTCGTGGCGAGCTGGGTGTACGCACGTGTTTTAACATCCTCGGGCCGCTGTGCAATCCCGCCGGCGTGAAGCATCAGCTTGTGGGCGCATTCAGTTTGCAAATCGCAGAGACAATGGCTGAAATACTGGTCGCGCTCGGCTCCGAACGTTTCGTCACGGTTCACGCCGACGATGGACTGGACGAGATCTCCATCAGCGGACCCACGACGGTATTTACCTATACCGGAGAGAATAGCGGAATCGAACCGTCATCGGTCCATCCGTCGGACTTCGGCCTGGCAACGGCACCCATCGATGACATCATTGGGGGTGATGCCGCTCGCAACGCCGAGATGATTCTGAGTATTCTGGGCGGTCAATCGGGCGCCCCGCGTGATATTGTCGTTCTTAACGCAGCCTTTGCGCTGTACGCCGGAGACGTTGTTCCATCGGTCCAGGACGGCATTCAAAAGGCTGCCGAGAGCATTGATTCGGGTCAGGCCCGTCGCAGCCTCGAGAAGCTCGTTGAGGCGTCACATTCAGCTCCCGGTGCATAAGCGCATGGCACGTTCCATCCTGGATACTATCGTCGAAAGAGTGCGTGTGGTTCTTGCTTCGCGGAAGCAAGAGGCTTCTCTGCGGGATCTTGAAGATCAACCCTTCTTTGAGCGTACGCCACTTCGATTGGCACCTGCGCTCAGGCATGAACACCTTTCTATTATCGCGGAAATCAAACGCGCTTCGCCATCCCAGGGTGTGATACGAGACGATTTCAACGTCGAAACCCTTGCCAGGTCTTACGCGGATGCGGAGGCAGAGGCAATATCCGTTCTCACGGAGCCTGATTTCTTTCAAGGAGATCTCTCGCACCTCGAAGCTGCAAGAAAGACCGTTTCGCTGCCTCTTCTCCGGAAAGACTTTATCGTCGATCCGTATCAGCTTTACGAAGCCCGGGCGTTTGGCGCAGATGCCGTTCTCCTCATAGCGACATTGCTCGATCGCGTACAGATGGAAGAACTGATGGCTGCGGCCGACGAACTCAGTCTCTCCTGCCTCGTCGAGCTGTATGAGGCGCGTGAACTGGACAAATTCGATATGGACTCGGTGGAGATTCTGGGTGTCAACAATCGAAACCTGCATACGTTCGAAGTCGATCCGGAGCATGCGGCGCGCGTACTGGCACACGTTCCCGAACGAATTGTACGCGTGGCGGAAAGCGGTTTGAAACTACCGGAAGAACTGATTCGGGTACGCGAATCCGGCATTGACGCTGTATTGATCGGAGAATCGTTTATGCGCGCCGAGAATCCGGGGGAATCCCTCAGAGAGCTGCGTGACCATGCTCTGCCACCCTTGAACCAAAACCCTTGAACGAAAACCCTTGAACCGAAACACCTGACTCGAATCGTTTCTTTGAGAAAAGCCCCCGGGCGCCTGTAAAATGGAGCTAAAAATCTGCGGAATTACAAATCTTGCCGATGCGCGATTCGCTTCGGCTGCCGGAGCCGACTATCTCGGATTCATTCAGTACGCAGGCAGCCCGCGGTACGTCGATGCCTCCGCGGCGGCCGAAATCATCGAGTGGGTGTTTGGCCCCAGGACGGTCGGCGTATTTGTCGATGCGGATGCAGACCATATCAACGAAACGGCCACGGCAACTCCTTTCGACCTGGTGCAGTTGCACGGAAACGAATCAGTCGAAACGTGTCGCGCCATCCATCTTCCCATAATCAAGACCTTTGGCGTATCGGAGAGTGACAAACCGGGCGATCTGCGCGAGCGCATGTGTGCGTACGCGGGAGTCGCCCGGTATTTCCTGCTCGACACCCACGACGGTTCGCGGAAAGGCGGTACCGGCGAAACCTTCGACTGGACCCTTGCTCGTGCCCTGGCACAAGAGTTTCCTGTTTTTCTCGCAGGCGGCATCAATCCTCAAAATGCCGTGGAAGCGTGTCGAGTTGTCGATCCGTTCGGTCTCGACGTATCCAGCGGGCTGGAATCCGAGCCCGGTCAGAAAGACTATCAGAAAGTGGAGACATTTTTTTCCGCGCTTCGCACGGTCGGCATGATTGAAAGAAACGAATGACGAAAGACGATCATAGCAGGCTGACGTTCGGACCTGGAGCGTACGATCTGCCCGACGAGGCAGGTCACTTCGGGCCCTACGGCGGCATGTTCGTCCCCGAGATTCTGATTCCCTCCCTGAACGAACTGAACGCCGCTTATACGGACGCTCAGGACGACCCGGAATTCAGACGAACGCTCGACAATCTATTTCAGACCTACGTCGGTCGGCCGACGCCGCTAACATGGGCCGAACGTTTTTCTGCTTCCCTGGATGGACCCAGGATTTATTTGAAGCGCGAAGACCTCTGCCACACCGGCGCTCACAAGATCAACAATGCGCTGGGTCAGATACTTCTCGCAATGCGCATGGGCAGGAAGCGCATCATCGCGGAAACGGGAGCCGGTCAGCACGGCGTGGCCACGGCGACCGTCTGCGCGCGATTCGGCCTTGAATGTGTCGTCTATATGGGCGCCGAGGACATAGATCGGCAGCGATTGAATGTGCATCGCATGCACGTACTGGGGGCGGAAGTGAGACCGGTTACGAGCGGCAGTCAGACGCTGAAAGACGCTACGAACGAGGCCATTCGCGACTGGGTTACAAACGTGACGGACACATTCTACATCATTGGATCGGTGGTGGGACCGCATCCCTACCCGGCGATGGTCCGCGACTTCCAGTCGGTAATCGGAAGAGAGGTCTCCAGACAGCTTTCACTCGTAGAAGGTCGATCGGCGCCGGACGTTCTGATTGCCAGTGTCGGCGGTGGATCGAACGCGATTGGTCTTTTTTACCCATTTCTCGACCAGTTGGAAGTGCGCTGCATCGGCGTCGAGGCATCCGGAGAAGGTTTGTCAGCCAGACATGCTGCAACCCTCACCCTGGGTACACCCGGCGTTCTGCACGGCACCATGAGCTATCTTCTGCAGAACGAAGATGGACAGGTACAACTTGCCCACTCGATTTCGGCCGGCCTCGATTATCCGGGCGTCGGACCGGAGCATTCGTATCTGAAGGACACCGGCCGCGTCGAGTATGTAACGGCATCGGACGAGGATGCACTGCGAGGCGTAAAAATGCTGTCGGCTCTGGAAGGCATCATCCCCGCGCTCGAAACCGCACATGCCGTCGCAAAATTGGCTGACATCGCTACTGAACTATCGAATGATGCTGTCGTCGTGCTCTGCTGCTCCGGCCGCGGAGACAAGGACATGGCTATCATCTCAGAAAATCTCTAGCCGCCTTGTCCAGACTTCGACACATTCTACAGGAAAACAACGCTGCGGGGAGGAAGTCGCTCGGCATGTTCGTAACGAACGGCTTCCCGACTCGCCGCGATACACCCGACCTGTTATCGGCCCTGGATGAAGGTGGCGCCGACTTCATCGAGTTGGGCATGCCGTTCAGCGATCCATTGGCCGAAGGTGCTCCTATCCGGCGTTCCAGTGAACGGGCGCTCGCCGGCGGCGTCAGCATGAAGGATGCGTTCGACGTCGCACGCTTGTTTCGCCGGAAGAGTACAACCCCGTTGGTGCTCATGGGGTATACGAATCCCGTTTGGCGCTTCGGAATCAGCAACTTTTTCGAGTCCGCGCGATCTACTGGTGTGGACGCGGTCATTCTTCCGGACCTGCCACCCGAAGAATCAAAACCATTTCGTCAGCAGGCGCGGGAGGCCGGTGTTGATCTCGTTTTCCTGATCGCTCCGACCACGCCCGATGATCGCGTCCAGGAAATAGATAAACTCTCCGGTGGATTTGTGTACGCTGTCTCCGTGACTGGTTTGACGGGTAGTCGGTTAGAAGAAACAGATTCTATATCCGGTTATCTGGAACGGGCCAGACGCCTGGTTACACAAAATCCACTGTTGGTGGGTTTTGGTATTTCCACACACGACGATTTTTTCCGACTCAGTCAGAACACCGACGGCTGCATCGTCGGATCAGCTCTCGTACGTAAAATTGAGGAGCTCTGGAACGAGGAAAGTCTGTCGGCGTCGGAGCGCCTTGATGCCGTTCGGTCATTCGTGCATAAGCTGAAAAACGGCTAGTACCTCGTGACAGAAGTCCGCGTAACACCGAGAAGTAGCATGCCAATGCATCGTACTACAAGAAAGACACCATCATGGAGGGCCAATCCCGTTCTGGGGCTCGGATTTTTCGTTTTTTCGTTCTTACTCGGTGCGTGCGAAACACTCCAGTATCGACCTGAGGCCGTGGGTCCGGAAGGGGAAATTATGGTCGTCGTCGATTCGGTCAACTGGAATGGGCCGGTGGGCGATGCCCTCCGTGAACACCTGGCTCCCTGGATGGGAACGCTACCTACACCGGAACCGATGTTTACGCTGCGTCGCGTATCCATCACGTCGGAATCGTTCCTGAATACGATTCAGAAACAGAAAAGCATCGTTTTCGCAGCTCCGCTGATCGAGGATACGCCCGAGGCGACGTTTATCCGGAGCCGGCTTGACGAAGCCGGACTGGAATCGATCATGAACGGCCGTGATGCCGTGATCGAAAGGCGCGATCTCTGGAGACGATATCAGCAGGTGTTTTATGTGATGTCCGCTACTCCTGAAGGTCTGATTCGTTCGCTCGAAGAAAACGGCGATGGCATGCGATACACCTTTAACGAAATCGCCAGAGAGCGCACGACGAGAGATATTTTCTCCAAAGGACGGCAGCCTGAAATCGAACAGCAGTTAATGGAGAAGCACGGATTCGCCGTAAACGCCCAACATGATTATGTCATCGCCGTTGACACGACCAACTTCGTATGGCTGCGCAGACTGGTCAGCAGTGATTCATGGCGCAGTCTCTTTGTCTACTATGTGGACGGCGCCAGCCCCAACTCACTGACTCCGGAGTGGATCTATGAGGCCCGTGAACGGCTGACGCAGAGCTGGGTAACCGGGAATCTTGGCGGATTTGTAGCGATCGATTTTCGTCGTGAACTCGAAACGGTAAATATCGACTTCCTCGGCCGCTTCGGTTACGAAACGAGGGGGTTGTGGCACATGGTCGGACTCGGTGACGATGGCGAACGAGTAGACTATGGCATGGGTGGGGCTTTTGTGAATTACGCTTTCTACGACCAGGCTTCCGAGCGCATCTATCTGATCGATGGTATGGTATTCGCGCCCAGATACGAAAAACGCGAGTTTCTGCGACACCTGGAAGCCATTGCGCACACATTCAGAACGCAGAAGGATGCAGAACTGAAAGATCAGGAACGGACGCAGGCAGGATTCTAGCCCCTTTCCCGGGCGCGGTTTTTCTCATGACCACACAGTATCATTGCCAGGCAACGAGTCGCGTGCGTTTTTTGTCTCTCACGCTCAAAACGCACCTTAATTGCGTTCCTCTTTTAGTGTAAATGACGAACCTGTTTGCGGGAATACACTATTCAGGATTCAGATCACTGATCCTTATGGCTGCCTGTTTCTGGCAGTTGGCCGGTTGCCTGGACTCAGAAAACCGCCCCGAAAACGTGCCGGATTCCACTCTCGCTAAGATTCTTGCCGACCTGCATGTGGAAAGCGCCACCCTGCAGATCGAGATATCCCGCGATAGTCTTTTGCCGGGTGCGCCGGCACAGGAAAACAATCTGACATCAGGCAGGGATTCGGTGCTTACGGCGTATGGTCTGTCCGAGGCCGAGTTCATGCTCGCCATGGAGCCTTATATCAAGGAACCCTCCCGCTACGTCGCACTGTACAATCAGGTGCTCGATCGGCTGAATCAGAAGCGACAACGCGTCGGCCAAGCCGAGTTAACCTCGGAATAGCACCGCATTTCTGCGATGGTTTCTGCGACGGTTTTCGTGGTAGATCCTGCGGTAGTTCGATGTAACCGTGACGAGCCATCCACTCGACCATCGGCTCGACTCGATATTTCGGAATGCCGGATTCCATGGCCCATAAATACGGTGATTCGCCTCGCTCGATCATGCCAAGGAGCTGAATGAACACGTGCGCTTCTTCCGGCAACGGTGCATACATCCTGTGTCGTCCCAAACAGACGTCGCACGCACGGCAGCGACGAAGAGAATAGTCGCCGAAGTGGGCCAGCAATTGTTGTCTACGGCAGATTCTCGAACGCGCGTAAGACATCGTATCCTTCAAACGACGACGAAGCTGCGAGCGCCGGCGGCGCTCTGATCGCGAGTCCTCAAACCACCCCGAAATGCGCCAATCCGGCCGCTTGATCAGCAGACGATGCCGCTCGAGATCCTCGGCATCAAAAACGAGCGTTGCGTATGCCTTGCGACCGTCTCGACCGGCGCGTCCAGCCTCCTGGTAGTACCCTTCCAGCGATGAAGGAAGGCCAATATGTGTAACGCTTCGCACATCCGATTTATCAATACCCATACCGAACGCATTGGTGGCCACCATTACGCGATTTCGGCCATGTTGCCAGTGAAGTTGGGCGTCGGCCCGAACTCCCGGAGAAAGACCGGCGTGGTAGGCGCAGACCGACACGCCCGACCGGGCAAGGAAATGTGTCCAGCGGTCAACGGAAGATCGCGTTGGGGCATAAATGATCGCAGAACCGGGTACGACCTGCAAAATTTCCGATATCTTTGTACGCTTCCCGTGCGTGCGTAATACGGAGAAGATGAGATTCGCACGATCAAATCCTCTGGTGACCATGACGGGCTGGTGCAGCGAGAGGCTCTGCACGATATCGGCGCGAACGAGTGGCGTGGCCGTCGCTGTCAAGGCGAGCAATGGTGGGCGATTCATACGGTCGTAAATCTCTGGTATCCTTCGATAGTCGGGCCGGAAATCGTGACCCCATTCGCTGATGCAGTGGGCCTCGTCGATTGCGAGCAAACGAACGTTCAACTGAGGCAGCCATCGACGAAACATGACGGATTGCAGCCGCTCCGGCGAGACATACAACAGTCGCACACGTCCGAGACGAACCAGATTGAGCCTGCTCTCAATGTCCACCGAGGAGAGAGTTCCGGAAAGGCTTTCGGCAGGAATCCCTCGCGCACGAAGTGCTCGAACCTGGTCCTCCATTAACGAAATCAGTGGGGAAACAACGAGCGTCAGACCGTGGAGAAGCAGCGCCGGAACCTGATAACAGATCGATTTCCCTCCTCCCGTCGGAAGAATGGCCACAACATCTCGTCCCTGAAGAACGGACTCGACGATTTGATACTGACCTGCGCGGAAGGAAGCATGGCCCCAGTATCTATGAAGTACCGAGATGGCTCGATCGTAGTTCGAACCTTCTCCCGTATTACCCGTCTCTCTGACAGGAAACGATTCGCTGCAGGAGCGCTCGTGCCGCATCCGTCACATTCAGATTGTCCACGGAGAAAGTGATGTGCGCTTTCCGATAGACGGGTTTGCGGCGCGCCATCAGATCTCCAAAATCCAGATCATTTTTTAACAGCGGCCGGATCGTATCCGATCCCGAAAGCCGATTAAGCAATGTCTGTGCGCTTGCAGATAGATACACAACCAGGCCGTTGTGTAACGTTTTTTCCATGTTCTTATTCTGTGCCAGTGCCCCGCCGCCCACAGCTATCACAACGCGGCTCCATGCATACGACTCTGCGAGCGACTCTCGCTCGAGCCTGCGAAATTCCGGCTCGCCTTTCTGTTCGAAGATGTCCGGAATCGACAGACCTGCCGTCTCTTCAATGTGGTTGTCCAGATCTACGAATTCGTACGCCAGCGCCGAGGCGATTTCGGCTCCGAGCGTGGACTTACCGGATCCCATGAATCCGGTGAGATAAATGCGCGAAGGAATTGCCATTTTGACTATTTTTGCGGTTGTGCACGTTGATCATGTGTAGTCAGGTCGCGCTGCGGGCAGGCACTGATGTCGGCGGCTCATTATACAACGCATGAAGACAACGCATGAAGACAACGCATCAAGACAACGCATCAAGACAACGCATCAAGACAACGCATCAAGACAAAGCGTCAAGACAAAGCGTCAAGACACTCAGTCACACTGGCTACCTATAAATTGCATATCGAATACGACGGTACCGATTGGCACGGCTGGCAATCACAGCCCGAAGATCCGACCGTTCAGGATGCCATTGAGAATGCGTTGAGGACGGCGCTGCGAAAACCGGTTTCCATTACGGGTTCGGGGCGCACGGACGCGGGTGTTCATGCCCGTGGCCAGATTGCACACATGACCGTAGATCAGGAAATCGATACCCGGCGTTTGGCCGGTTCACTGAATGGGATCCTGCCGAAGTCCGTGGCGATTCGTGCGATCGAATGCGTACACGACGATTTCCACGCTCGTTATGATGCGCGTCTTCGCCGGTACGCCTATCGGATTTGTACCGTGCCTATTGCGATAGCACGTCATTATCACTGGCACGTGATGCCGAAGCCGGACGTTAATGCCATGAACCAAGCCGCCCGTGATCTTATCGGAACGCATGATTTCAGCGTGTTTTGCAGGACCAACTCGAAAACCAGGAATCGCGTGTGCTCGATCTCACGCGCGCAGTGGAATCCCGGCGGGGTCTCGGATACCTGGCTCTTCGATATCCAGGCGGACCGATTTCTTCACTCTATGGTTCGAAGTATCGTAGGTACGCTGGTGGAGATCGGTCACGGTAAACGCTCGTTTGACTGCATTCCGGATCTTCTAGCGTGCAAAGATCGTCGGGAAGCAGGATTTGTCGCCCCCGCCTGCGGGCTTACACTCGAGGAAGTTTATTACGACTGAACTCGTATTGTAGACTTTGTCCGGAAGACTTAGTCGTCGAGCGTGGAAGGGCATTCTCCGTCCCCCGAGGAGCCGTTTCTTTTGGCCTGCGTTACAGGTGCCCGGAAACACACCTAGCTAG
>CAZGOS010000031.1:0-19777 GCA_964527795.1 uncultured Rhodothermales bacterium
AGACAAAACGCGCGCCGACGGGTCGCAAGGACATGTTTGACTGTCATGGAATGCGGTATCAGCACTTGCCGGGCTAGCCGGATGTCATGTACCATGCATATAAGATAATCACCTGTACCAGGATCTGGCGTTCCCATTTCGTGCTCCACTTGTGCGTTATTGCAAATGAAAGATTCGTGAAGATGATTATAATGTTTCAACATATTAAGAAACGTTTCATATTGTATCCTGAGTTTTTGGTAGCCTGTCACCATAATCAGCTGTGATATTATGAAAATGACGCTACGTCTGTTGTGCCTGATACTTCCGGGTGCACTTCTTTTTTCCGGAAGTTCATTCGCCCAACAGCAGGTATCCGGTACGATTCGCGATGCCTCCGACGGAACGCTCCTGCCCGGGGTGAATATCGCCGTTAAGGGAACGACACAAGGAACCGCATCCGCGCTCGACGGCAGTTATGTGCTGTCCGTGCCTACTCTTTCAGACACGCTTGTCTTCTCTTTCGTGGGTTATGTGACCCTGGAAGTTGCAATCGGCGGCAGGCAGGTCGTCGACGTTCGCCTCACGCAATCGATTATCTTCCTTGAGGAGGCTGTTGTGATCGGGTACGGTACGCAGCGAAAGGTGGATTTGACGGGATCTGTGGCCATCGTGGATGTTAACGATTTAAAAAGGTCGTGGAATCCATCGCTGGAAGGAGCGCTGCAGGGTACCGTAGCCGGTGTCGCTGTAACGTCGAGCGGCGCTCCGGGCGAGACACCCGAGGTTCGAATAAGAGGAATCTCGTCATTCGGGAATAACGACCCGCTTTATGTCATTGACGGTGTTCCCGTTCAAGATATCCTCGACTTCAACATGGCCGATGTCGAGTCGGTACAGGTACTAAAGGACGCCGCCGCTGCCGCCATTTACGGTACGAGGGCCGCGAAAGGAGTCATCATCATTACGACCCGACGCGGCGCGGCAGGCAGCGGGCTCAGAGTCAATTATGAGGGGTCCGTGGGTGTCGCAAACATCTACCAGCGCTGGGATGTGCTCGGAAGGAAGGATTACCAGGCCCTTCAGAATGAGATGATGGCCAATGCCGGCGAATTACCGGCTGCCGGCAACGACCCTAATTCCCCGTTTTTCATCGACGACATCGATACGAACTGGCAGGAAGAAGCGTTGCGACCCGGTTACATGACGCAGCAGGACCTGAGCATCTCCGGCGGCAACGACGTCAGCCGCTTTGGAATTTCCGCCGGCTATCTAAGCCAGCAAGGCCAGATGGAGGGCTCCGCTCCGTACTATGAGCGGTACTCCGTCCGCGTCAATTCGGACCACAAGCTCGGTCGCTTCACGTTTGGTGAGTCGGCTTACTTCACCAAGTCAACGCGCAACCGGCAGGAGTCCCGTCACGAAATCTCGTTGATCAACAACATGCTCAAAGCCATTCCGACGATGCCCGTCTTCGATGAGAATCGGCTGGGCGGTTACGGCGGGGCGGATGCGAACATAGAGCGCGCCATCACGCTGAACCCGATAGGTGTAAACAACCTGATCGACAGCGACGTCAACGTGAGCCGTTTCCTGGGTAACTTCTGGGGTCAGTTCGAAATCATCGAAGGCCTGGATTTCAGGATCAATACCGCCTTCGACATCCGGCAGAGCGAGGATCGTTTGTTGGTGCCGCAGTACGACATGGGCTTCTTCTTCACGGAGCAGAACGGCACTCTCGATCAAAACCGTCGAGAAACAGCCTATACGCTGATCGAGAATACGCTGACCTATACCAAATCGATCGGCGCGCACGACTTCACGCTTCTAGCCGGCGTTACGCAGGAGGACAACAAGTTCTCGCGTCTCGGCGGATCCAATCAGGGTTACCCGGACAAGGAGTTCCCTCTGTTGACAGTCGGCACCGAAACAGCGTCCGTATTTCACGATAAATCGAGAAACACCCTGAGGTCCCAGCTCGGTCGCATCATCTACAACTACGCCGACAAGTACCTGCTGACGGCCAGTGTCCGTCGAGACGGATCGTCTCGATTCAGCAAAAGCAACCGGTACGGCGTTTTCCCATCGGTCTCTCTTGGCTGGCGCGTCAGTAAAGAGTCCTTCTTCAAGGTACCGTTTATCTCCGATCTCAAGATACGGGGCAGCTACGGCGAACTGGGCAACCAGGACATCGGGAATTACGCGACGTCTGCGGTCATTAACCCATTCGCGATTTATGCTTTCGGTAATACACTCTCGCAGGGCGCGATCCAGACCGCACTCGCAAATACCGAGTTGAAGTGGGAAAGAGCTACTTCGTTCGATGTTGGCCTGGATGCGACCCTGTTTGACGCCAAGGTGTTGTTGACGGCGGATTACTACAACAACAAAAATCAGGACATCCTGCTCCGTGTGCCTATTCCGCGCGCCGTCGGATCGACCAGCAATCCCACGGTCAACGCAGCCACGCTCCGGAACACGGGTCTTGAGTTCGCCCTCACGTATCAAAATAAGGTTGGAGATGTTAACTTCGACGTGTCCGGCAATCTGAGTACCTGGAACAATGAGGTCCTTTCACTTGGCGCAGGGGAACCGATCTTCGCACCGGGTAGCAAGACCGAGGTGGGCGGAGAAGTTGGACAGCTCTATGGCTACGTGTGGGACGGCATCTTCCAGAGCCAGGCCGAGGTAGATGAACATGCCTTCCAGGCGCCGGGTACGGCGCCGGGCGACTATCGATTCAAGGACCTGAATGGCGATGACGTTGTCAATCAAGATGATCGTACGTATCTGGGAAGTGCGATCCCGGATTTCTACTATGGGATTACGGGCCACGTAAGTTGGAAAAACTGGGATCTGTCCTTACTCCTTCTGGGAACGGTAGGAAATAAGATCTTCAACTTCCAAAAGAACTTTCTGCAGTGGCAGCGGTCATTCAACAACCAGTCTACCGCCGTTCTTGACAGGTGGACGCCGCAGAATACGGATACAGACGTTGCCCGGGCCATATACCTCGATCCCAATAATAATGCACGAGCCTCGCGGTTGTGGATAGAGGATGGATCCTATCTCAGGGTTCAGGACGTTACTATTGGATTCAGTCTTCCCCAAAAACTGGGGGACCGTATAGGCGCTTCGAATGTCAGAATTTATGTTAGTGGTCAAAATCTGTTTACGCTGACAGGCTACACTGGATTGGATCCCGAACTGGGTGATGATGGGGACGAGGTCGATAACGATGCCCTCTTCAGTCGCGGATGGGATGGAGGTGCGTGGCCGCATCCCAGGATCTTCCGCGTCGGCGCGCAAGTGCGTTTTTAGATAAACCGACTGCGAAACAAAAACCGTCATTCTCAACATACAGAGTTATGAAAGCGCTGAAACAATCTGCACTGGTCGTTGCGTTCCTGGGGATCTTATTTCTGGGATGCGATGATGAATTCCTGACACAGACGAACCCGAACATGCCGACGACGGATACGTTCTGGGAAACAGCGGAGCAGGCACAGAAGGCAACTACCGCTGTCTATCAAGTTCTCACGTATGACGGCCTGTACATGCGCATGGGGCATGCTCTGCCGGATTTTCGCGGTGACGACGTCAAGGGAGACAGCCCCTGGGGCTCCCTTCAGAAAATCGGCATATTTACCCTGGAATCTGTGAGATCGAGCGTTAGATACATGTGGCGTGACATCTACCACGGGGTATACCGCGCCAACCAGGTACTCTTCTACGTACCGGACATAGAAATGGACGGAGCTCTCAAGACGCGGCTTCTGGGAGAAACCCGGTTTCTGCGGGGCTTCTTCTATTTCTATCTCGTAAAGATGTATAACAACATCCCGCTCATCCTGGAGCCGATTACGAATCCGGATGAGTACCTGCAGCCACAGGCACCGCCGGAGGATGTCTGGAACCAGGTGATCGCTGATTTCTCGGAGGCGCAGGCCGTGTTACCAACAGTTTATCCTTCATCTGATGTCGGACGCCTTACCTGGGGAGCCGCGACTGCCTATCTGGGTGTCGCGTATCTCTTCAACCAGCGGTGGTCGGAGGCCGATGCGGAGTTCAAGAAAATCATCGACTCGGGCCTCTACGCTCTTGTCGCTGATCCGCGCGACAACGGCGGCCTTCAAAACGAAAACAACGAGGAGTCGATCTTCGAAATCCAGTATTCGCGTGACATAGGCGGTACTCGGAATGGATGGGCCGGTGCGCCGAGATCCGACTGGGGTCTTACGAATGCGCGGTCCATCACGTATGCGCCGGTCGGATACGGCTGGGCGGACACCGTGCCTACCCGCGGTCTTTTTGAAGCGTTCAAGTCGGAACAGACGGTGGATGGAGAAGACGATCCCCGGTTGCACGCTACCATGTTCTACAACGCCCCGGGCATGACGGTCTACGGTGATTCGTTCGCAGAGGTATATGCCGCTGACCTGACGCAGATTTTCTGGAGGAAGTATCAGAGCGATATTCCGGGCGGCAACGAGAAGGATATGCGTTCGGGAATCAACTTCCGGGCCATGCGCTACGCCGACGTATTGCTGATGTATGCGGAAACGCAAAATGAACTGGGTAACCAGGCCACAGCCGCTCAGTATGTCCAGATGGTCCGCGACCGCGCCCGGCTGCCCAATCGCCAGGCTGAGTTCTCCGCACTGTCGCAGCAGGAAATGAGAGATCGGATCGCTCACGAGCGGTACCTCGAGCTGGCCGTGGAAGGAAAACGCTTCGACGACATCCGCCGGTGGGGATGGCTGGACAATCCGGCGAAGCTGGCCGAATTGAAAGCTCGTGACCCCGAGTTTGAAGGCTATTTCCCCGGCCGGGAATGGCTTCCAATTCCGCAGTCAGAGATCGATACCAATCCGCTGCTTCAGCAGAATACGACCTACTAAATACGGCTGCTAAACCCGCTTGCCGTAAAGGAAGAAAGGCTACTACGCACGCCGAGTGGCGATGGTGGTAGCCTTTCGACGACCGTAGAACAACCACGAATATGACGGAACTATCGAAAAAGACATCATTATGTCCCACCGAATGAACAGTCGCGCTATACTCGTCCTTCTGCTCCTGGGTCTTGTTTGTATTCCCGCGACAAGAGCCCAGGACGCCCGGATAAAACTGGATCTCGATCGGACCATCGGTGAGGTGAATCCGATGATTTACGGGAATTTCGTGGAGCATCTGGGACGCAATATTTACGGAGGCATCTGGGATCCGGACTCCCCGTTATCCGATGCCGATGGTTTTCGGCAGGACGTTCTCGAGGCAGTGAAGGGCCTCAATGTGCCGATCCTCCGGTATCCCGGCGGGAATTTCGTCTCCAACTATCACTTCCTTGACGGCGTGGGGCCGGAGCGTATACCTCGAATGGACCTGGCCTGGCATGTTCTGGAGCCCAATACGTTTGGCACCAACGAGTTCATGAAGTATGCCCGGATGATCGACACGGAGCCGTACTTCACCGTGAACATGGGAACGGGAACGATCGAGGAGGCGCAGTGGTGGGTTGAATACACGAACACGCTGGAGGGACCCTATTTCGCTGAGTTGCGCAAACAGCACGGCTACCCCGAACCATGGAACATCATATACTGGAGCCTCGGAAATGAGATGGACGGGCCCTGGCAGATGGGGCACCTGAATGCGGAGGACTACAGTAAGAAAGCGCGGGAAGCGGCCAAGTTGATGCGGAATACCGACCCCCGCATTAAGTTGATTGCCGCCGGATCGTCCAACATGCGTCGCGACGCAGATCCCATGGAGTGGAACCGCGTCGTTCTCACAGAACTCAAGAATGTAGTCGACTATATCGCGCTGCACATCTACGTCGGCAATCCGGACGACAACTACTACAAGTTCATGTCCACTCCGCTGGTCATGGAAGAGCGAACGGACCTCGTCCGGGGACTGATCAATCTCGAGATGGAGGATGCCAACAGGGGAGATCGTGATCCTATCTACATCGCCTGGGATGAATACAATGTCTGGTACCGGGCCCGCTCGGGTGCGTCAGCGCGCGGAAGAAACGCCCTCGAAGAGCAGTACAATCTCGAGGACGCATTGGTCATCGCGGGTTTTCTGAATGGCTTTGTCCGAAACGCCGACATCGTCAAGATGGCCAACATGGCTCAGCTCGTGAATGTGATTGCACCCATCTTCACGAACGAGAAGGGTATGTTCAAACAGACGATTTATTTTCCGCTCGAGCTTTTTGCAAACAACGTCTTCGGAACGTCACTGGACGTTTTTGTCGAATCCGATACGTACGACACGGATCAGTTCTCCGTGGGTATGGGTGAACGCACGACCGTGCAAAGGGACGTTCCATACCTGGATGTTTCCGCCACGGTTCAGCAGGATGGCACGCTCACGATCAATGTCATGAACCGGCATCGAGACGAGCCCATCACGACCGAGATCATCGCGCAGGAGGGATCCTTCCGGGGCTCATTCGAAGTCTTCGAAGTGAACGGTCCCGACGTGAAGGCCCGGAATGACTTCGGATCGGAACCCGTATCCTCGGAGCAGAAGCCGAATATGACAGTCAGCGGTTCGCGGTTTACATATACCTTTCCCCCACATTCGTTTACGTTGTTAAAAGGTAGCCTCATTCGCTGATTGTACACAGGGAGGTTGTACCCCCGGCTTCGTCCGAAACGGTAGCCGATCTTTAGAATGCACAGAGCACGTATGAGCAACAGGATTTTCGCGACTTGTTCAGGACTGGCAGTGTTCGCGCTCCTGGCATCGCCGGCGCCTCTTGCCGGAGCCCAACACGTGAACATCCGGGTCCATGATCCGGTCATGATCCAACAGGACGATACGTACTATCTGTTCAGCACCGGTGAGGGAGTCGCCGTCTGGTCTTCGAAGGATAGGGTGAACTGGCAGCGCGAAGATCCGGTATTCGCCGAGGCGCCGATCTGGGCGAGCCTTGTCGTTCCTGGATTTAACAACTTCGAGTGGGCGCCTGATATTTCGTACTACGACGGCACGTACTATCTCTACTACTCGGTTTCTGCATTCGGAAAAAACACGTCGGCGATCGGTGTGGCCACGAACAGCACGCTTCAACCGGATGACCCCGCGTTCAAGTGGGTGGATCACGGCCCGGTAGTGGAGACTGTTCCGGGACGGGACATGTTCAACGCCATCGATCCTAATCTTGTAGAAGACGACGATGGTAAACCGTGGCTCGTATTCGGGTCGTTCTGGGCGGGCCTGAAGCAGTTCCGCCTGAACGAAGACCGTACAAAGCCGGCTGAACCGCAGGAGTGGTATACCGTCGCCGCCCGACATCGGTACTGGAAACTGGACGAACGCGACGCCGGTGACAGGTTCAGCAGCGCGATAGAAGCCCCGTTCATCTTCAGGAAGAACGGGACGTACTACCTGTTCGTCTCGTGGGACCGGTGCTGCAGCGGCGCTGAAAGCACCTATAAAATCGTGGTAGGGAGATCGGAGAACGTGTTCGGTCCGTTCATGGACAAAGAAGGAGAAGACATGCGTCTTGGAGGCGGTTCACTCGTTGTGCGTGGAAACGACAAGTGGGCCGGTTTTGGCCACAATTCCGCGTACACCCTCGACGGGAAAGACTATCTGGTTTTCCATGGATATGATGTTTCGGATGAAGGGATTCCGAAGCTCTGGATTACAGAAATTGTGTGGGATGAAGACGGCTGGCCGAAGGTCACGCTGGACTGACGTTTGCGGTCGTCCGCTTCGTCTCAGTCAACTTGATATAAATCGATCACATTGATGCTCTCGACCTGTTCTAGAAGAAGTCACGTCCTGCGCATACGTGTCCAGTTTGGCGCCCTGTTGGAGGTGCTGTACCTCGTCGTCGTACTGGCGCTTCCGGTGTCGGCGCAGACGAGGGATGTTCCGATTCACGACCCCGTCATGATCAAACAGGGCGATACGTACTACGCGTTCGGAACGGGATACGGCATACCCATCTGGTCGTCGACGGACATGGTGACCTGGACGGAGGAGACCCCGGTGTTTTCGGAGGCGCCGCTATGGATATTCGAACTCCTCCCGGAATTTCGCAATCGGGAGTGGGCGCCCGATGTCTATTTCCGGGACGGTACCTACTTCGTCTATTATTCGGTCTCCGCGTTCGGCCGAAATAATTCCGCCATCGGAGTGGCTACCAACACGACACTCGACTCTTCCGATACCGAGTACAACTGGGTTGACCGGGGCATGGTCGTGCGATCGATCCCCGGTCGCGACATGTGGAATGCCATCGACAGCAATGTGATTCAGGACGACGAGGGCACGCCGTGGATGGTCTTCGGGTCTCACTGGGGCGGGATCAAGCTGGTCAGGCTCAAGCCGGGTATGACGGAGATCGAATCAGCGCTACCTGAGCGAGAGTGGCACACTATTGCGGCGAGACAACGCTACTGGAAACTGGATGACCGCGACGCCGGCGATGCCGCCAATCCGGAACTGGACTATGAAGCGCTATACCCGAACGAAATTTTCGAGTTGAATCGGGCGTCCGAGAGCGGCGCGATCGAAGCCCCGTTTCTCTTCAGGAAGAACGGCTATTATTACCTGTTCGCCTCCTGGGATCGATGCTGCCGCGGCGTAAACAGCACGTATCAAGTGGTGGTGGGAAGATCAAAAGACATTCGAGGTCCGTATTTGGACAGAACGGGAGAGGATATGACCGTTGGAGGGGGCACCATGGTTGTCGACAATTTTAAGACGAGCGCGCGATGGGCCGCCGGAGGGCATAATTCTGCCTACACATTCGACGGCAAGGATTACCTGGTATTTCACGCGTACGATAAGACCGACGAAGGCAGATCCAAGCTCGTCATACATGAAATTGAATGGGACGACCACGGTTGGCCGTCTGTCACGCTGAAGGAATGACCATCAACGAAGGCTACTGCACCGTCCTGGTCGTGATCAGGACAACCCCGTTGGCGCCACGGGTGCCGTAGATGGCAGCCGCGGCTCCCTTCAGGACTTCGATTCGCTCGATGTCGTTCGGGTTGAGAAAGCGGAGCGATCCCGAGAGATCGGTCTGCAGGGGTGTGCCGTCCACTACGAACAACGGGTCGTTGGAACCCCTGAAAGAATGAACCCCGCGAATACGAAGTCTTATCCCATCCGCCGTACGAATCAAGCGCACACCGGGCACACGACCCTCAAAAAGTTGCCCCATTTCGGTGATCCTCCGCCGCTCGATATCGTCCCGGGTAATAACGGATACGGGACCGGTTACGTTGCCTTTTTCGACCTCTCCGTAACCAATGGACACCATTTCGCGGTCGGCGACAGCCTCATCCGTCATCGGTTCCGTTCCGGCACAACCGGCTGTCAGCATGAGAGAGAGTATGAGCGCGGTTACGACTTGCGTCATTTTCATTTTCGACCTCCCCTGGGGTTTTGCTCCCAGGTGTCCAGCCATCCGAGAACCGGCGAACATGCATCTGATTCGACGCCGGCAAAAGCGACCATTCGCTCTTGCTTTTTTAACCAACTGAGCGACGAAAAGTTTACGCGTCCATGCGTGATCCGGAAGGCGAATCATCGGCCATCCGGGAATCAGCCCCGACCGTGCGACGGTAGCGTTTGCGCCGGCCCCGAACCGCTCCACCATCATGACTAGATCCACTGCAAATATCGCAATCGTCCTGGCGGCTTCCGCATTTTTCTTGATCCTGACCGGCGGACTCGCCTCCGCTGAACTGCCGGATGATCGGTGCACCATCCCGTACACGACACGCCCCGAACCCGTAACCGTCGTCATCGACGTGTCCAGGACGTATGCACCCATCAACAAGCTACTCTACGGCCACTTCATCGAAAACCTGGCCAACTGGTTTGAGGGAGGCGTCTGGGCTGAGATGCTCGGCGACAGAAAGTTTTTCTACCCCGTTAACAACAATGAAGAACTCTCGCCGCCAAACAGTCGCAGAGGTTTCGTCGGAAGCTGGTTTCGTGGTTTCGTCGGAAGATGGTTCCCTATCGGGGAGGAACGCTTCGTGGTAATGGGCAAGGGACATCCGTACGTCGGGGAACAGTCGCCGCGCATTCAACTGGACTCCGTTGAGGTGCGGGGCATTCGACAGGCCGGCCTGGCGCTCGAGCGAGGGGAAGGCTACGCGGGCCGCGTCATCCTGGCCGGGCACCCCGGTGCGGATATAGAAGTCACCCTTATCTGGGGAGAGGGAGTGAAAGATCGTGTGAGCGTTGCGATCTCACGGCTCTCTCCCGAATACGATACCTATCCGTTTAGCTTCACGGTGCCGGTGGATGCGCAGGACGCCCGTCTGGAGATCACGGGCACCGGATCTGAATTTTTCTGGATCGGTGCCGTGTCGCTCATGCCGGAGGACAACATCGAGGGCTTCCGTCCCGACCTGATCGCCCTGCTCCGGGAGATGAATCCGACGATGCTGCGCTGGGGCGGTAATTTTTCGTCAGGCTACGAGTGGCGTGACGGAATCGGAGATCGTGACAAGCGTCCCCCCCGCTACGACTTCGCGTGGGGGGCGCTCGAGCCGAACGACATGGGCACGTTCGAGGTTTTGGCGCTGAATCGTCTCGTCGGATCAGAGCCCAATATCGGCGTGAACGCGGGTCTGGGGGACGCCTATTCCGCGGCCCAGTGGGTGGAATACGTCAACGGGAGCGTCGATACACCGATGGGCCGGCTGAGGGCCCGTCACGGACATGCAAAGCCATTCAACGTCAAATGGTGGGGTATCGGAAACGAGATGTATGGGGAGTGGCAGCTGGGCCGCATGAAGATCGAACACTACGTGATCAAGCACAACCGCTTCGCAAAGGCGATGCGCGAGGTCGATCCTTCCATTATCCTCGTCGCTTCCGGCGCATCCCCGTTCGAAATGGGCACAGTCTCGCGGAACTTCAGAAAGCCGCTCTACAGCAAGCGTCCCTTCGAGTACGGAAGTCCGGAGGACTGGTCGGGACGTCTGCTGGAAGGATCGGGGGAATACTTCGATTACCTGTCGGAGCACTTCTATCATCTGGAGGATTCGGCGTTCGACGTCGAGAAACAGGAGTTCGTCAGGATGAAAGATCCACTCATCGATCAACTCAGAAGGGCGCCGAATCGGGTGCGCGCCGTCGTCGAGGCGTGGGAGGAGTACAATCGCCGCTTCCCGTGGCTGCAGGACTCGGGCATTAAAATCGTGCTGGATGAATGGCCGGCAAGAGGCACCGATCTCGTTCGCGCGATGGCTGCGGCCGAGACCATGAATGAGCTCTTCCGTTATACCGATGTATTTACGATGTCGGCGTTCACGTGCGCGACGTGCGCTCTCAGGTACGACAAGACCCATTCCACATTGAACGGTGCGGGTCTTCTTTTCAAAATGTACACCGAACATTTCGGGACTATTCCGGTGGACGTCAGCGGCAACGCCCCGCAGCGCGAGGTATCGGGTACGGTCGGTGTCGACAAACCACGCATATCGTCGGGCAGCGATACCTACCCGCTCGACGTGGTGGCTGCCCTGACGACCGACCGCACAAAATTGACGATCGCCGTCGTGAATCCGACCGGGAACGAGCAGGAGATCGCGCTGGATCTGAAGGGCGGCTCACTGCCGTCTGCCGGGCGGAAATGGATACTTACAGGTCCTCTGGATGCCAACAATGCACCCGGCGAAGATCCAGTCGTTAAAATCACGGAATCAACTATGTCCAGCGTCTCGAAGACGCTGACCATCGATCCGATGAGCATCACCGTTTTTGAATTCGAACTCCGGTAATGATGACGAACGGGCATCAAATATATCGTACCGAATTTGACCGCATGTGGCGGTATGTGATCACGGTATTGGTGGGGTGCGGAATCGTAAGTCTGATGGCGGCGTGCTCAACATCGAGCCGAGGCGGCGGCGAGACTGGTGATTCCAACACTGCGGCTGAGGTCACCTATTCCAACCCGGTTATCAACCAGGATTTCGCCGATCCCACCGTCATCGTCGCGCCGGATGGTTCGTTCTACGTGTACGGAACCGAGACGATGATCGACGCGCAACCGTATAATATTCAGGTGGCTCGGTCAACGGATCTCGTGCACTGGACCTGGCACGGCGATGCGTTTCCGGCCGGCGTGGAATGGGCCGCGAAGGGTAGGAATTATTGGGCACCGCACCTTCTCTATGATGCCGTCGCGAAGACGTACTTCATGTACTTCTCCGCTCATCACGACGTGAAGAACGGCAAGTGTCTTGCCGTGGCCACATCGAATGACCCGCTTGGTCCGTTTGAAAGCACCGGTGATCCACTTTTGTGTGGAGATGGATACATCAACATCGATCCGATGGCTTTCGACGATCCGACGACCGGAAAAAGACTGCTGTACTGGGGCTCGGGTGGTCAACCCATCAAGGTGCAGGAGCTGGCTGAGAATCGGCTTGAATTTCTTCCCGGGACACAGCCCGTGCAGGTACTATTTCCGGGCCAGGATGCCGGCTATGGCAGTCTGATCGAAGGCGCCTGGGTGCACTATCGAGATGGGATCTATTACATGTTTTACTCCGGCGACAATTGCTGCGGCGATGCAGCGAACTACGCCGTAATGGTAGCACGTGCGTCGGATCCCTTTGGGCCGTTTGAACGGAAGGGCGAGACAGACACGGCCGGCGAGAGCGTCATTCTCGAAGCCGACGTCACCTGGAATGCTCCGGGACACAACTCGGTCGTACCGGATGCAAACGGGGACGACTGGATTTTCTATCACGCCATTGACAGGGCGCAGCCGCGTCTTTTCACAGGAATCCCCGGTGTCTACTGGAGTCGTCGGGTCCTTCTCATGGATCGCATCAGATACATCGGTGGCTGGCCGACCATCGATGGACGGCAACCGTCATCGGTCTCCAACGTGCCGGCTGTCGCCGGGTCTGTGCTGAATTCACCGGAGCACGGTTCAACCCAATAACAATATCGAAATGAGAAAGCTACCGAAAGTTATTCTGTATGTACTGACACCCGTGCTCGCCGTCATGTTCCTGAGTGCATGTTCCGGGCGGAAGGCCGATACGACGCAGGATGATCGGCCGAACATCCTGCTGATCATGGCCGACGACATGGGCTTCTCGGACATCGGGTCCTATGGCGGAGAAGTCAACACGCCCGCGCTGGATCGGCTGGCCGACACCGGCATCCGGTTCACGCAATTCTATAATACAGCCCGGTGCAGTCCCACGCGGGCTTCGTTGATGACAGGCTTATATCCGCATCAGGCGGGACTCGGACACATGCCGGATTCGTACGCGAAACGCATCCGAGCGAGGGCCGACAGTCGGGCCTATCAGGATCACCTCGCCTACGAGACGCCGACCATCGCCGAAATGCTCCTCGGAGCCGGCTACACTACCTACATGACCGGCAAGTGGCATCTCGGGTACGTTCGTCCTCAGTGGCCCGTCGACCGCGGATTCCAGCATTCTTTTACTACGATTGAAGGGGCCTTCAACTACTACGGTTACGGCGTGCAAATGGGGAAAGAGATCAGGGATCCGATAATGGCGTTGGATGATCAAGTGTACACGCCTCCGAGAGAGGGATTTTTTACGACCGATGCCTTTACCGATTATGCGGTGCGGACTCTGCGTGAATATGACGAGACGGCCCCGTTTTTCATGTACGTCGCCTACAATGCTCCTCACTGGCCGCTTCAGGCTCCCAGGGAGGACATCGAGAAGTATCGGGGCACGTATCGGAAAGGCTGGGACCGGATCCGCGAGCAGCGTTTTGAAAGGCTGAAGGAACTGGGTCTGATCGATCCCGAGTGGGAACTCGCACCGCGACCTGACCAGATTTCCGCATGGGAGGACCTGTCCGGCGAAGAGCAGGATCAGTGGGATCTGGAGATGGCGATCTACGCCGCACAGATCGAACGGATGGATGCCGGCATCGCTCGAATTCTCGCCGTGCTCGACGAGAGAGGCTTCACCGATAATACGCTGATCGTATTTCTATCGGACAACGGTGGAGCGGCCGAGGATCCGAACGGAAGCCTCGAAGGGGCTGTCCTCGGTGAGCGGGATTCGTTCGAGGGTTATGGTTTGCGGGGCGCTCACGTAAGCAGCGCGCCTTTCAGGCGTACCAAAAAATTTATTCACGAGGGTGGAATCTCAACACCGTTTATCGCTCGATGGCCGCGCGGTTTCGAGGGGGGAGGTGACATTCGCCCCGACGTGGCGCATGTGATTGATCTCGTACCGACGTTTCTTGACATAGCGGATGTGGACCCGGCTGTGTATACCAGGGATTCGATGTCCACAGCACTTGAAGGCACGAGTTTGATGCCCGTTTTTCAGGATGAAGCCCTTGCGGAGCGCACGATCTTCTGGGAGCATGAGGGGAATCGGGGCGTGCGCAACGGCAAATGGAAGCTGGTTTCCGTGTATCCGGAAGACTGGGAACTCTATGACATGGAAACCGACCGGACCGAACTGAACGACCTGTCGGCAACGCACGCGGACGTCCGCACTGAAATGATCGCGCTTTACGAAGAATGGGCATCGAGGGTGGGAGTCCAGCCGTGGGAAGACCTGGCGGGTACGAATTGATCCGGAACAAAGCATCCTATTCAATGCGAAAAGTGAAATTTATTATGCGATTTGCATTGCTTCTTGGCGGTGCGTTCGTCCTGTTCGCGGTACTGGGTCGGGGCCGCGAGCGATCCGATATCCCGCCTAATATCGTCCTGTTCATCGCCGACGACCTGGCTGTGCACGATGTCTCGCCGTACGGAAGTAGCGTTGCCCGAACGCCGAATCTGGACCGGCTGGCAGGAGAAGCCCTGCGGTTCACGCGGGCTTTTGCTTCTTCACCTACGTGTTCGCCTTCGCGAAGCGCCCTGTATACAGGTCTGATGCCATTCAGAAACGGTGCGCATGCCAATCACGCCGCAGTAAACGAGGGCACACGATCGATCGTTCACTATCTGAAGCCGCTAGGGTACAGGGTGGCAATCGCCGGAAAGCTTCACGTTGGACCGGAAACTGCGTTTCCGTTCGAACGGATCGAAGGAACAAATACTCCGGAGCCCGGCCATGAGAATGGTGGCGTGTTGTGGACGGACCTCAACCTCGAACCCGTGGACAGATGGTTCTCCGCTCTGCCGGGCGATCAATCGTTTGCGCTAGTCGTCGCCGATCACAGTCCGCATGTATTCTGGCCGGAGACGCCGACATACGAATCAACCGATGTAGACGTCGATCCACGGCATATCGATACGCCGTCGTACCGTCAGTTCCGAACGAGATATTATACCGACGTGACGAAGATGGACCGTAATGTCGGAATATTGATGGAGCAACTCGACCGTCACGGCCTTGCCGACAACACGATTTTCGTCTTCATTTCGGACCAGGGACCCCAGTGGCCGTTCGGTAAATGGGGCCTTTACGATTACGGTATTCAGACACCCCTGATCGTCCGCTGGCCGGGCCGACTGATGGAAACCGGCCGGACGACCGATGCGATGGTGTCTCTTGTGGACCTGCTTCCGACGATCATCGAAGCCGTCGGGGGAGCCGCTCCGGACGGACTCGACGGCGAGAGCTTTCTACCCGTGCTGCTCGGGGAACGGGATCGAGCGCGGGACGAAGTATTCGCGACTCACACGGGTGACGGAGAGATGAATCGTGCTCCAATGAGGATGCTTCGGACAGAACGCTACAAGTATATTCTGAACCTGGCGCCTGAGATCATCTACACGACCCACATGGATAAGGCGAAAGGCCCGATCAGCGGCGCCGGCTACTGGGACTCGTGGCGAGAGCGGTCCTTTCGGGATTCGTTCGCGGCATCCGTCTTGTGGAGATATCACAATCGTCCGGTCGAGGAATTATACGATCTCGAAAATGACCCGAACGAGACGATCAATCTGGCCGGTGAGCCCGCTTTTCACAGCCTTATCGAGGAGTTTCGAATCCGCATGGCACGATGGCGCGAAGAGCAGAGTGATTTTAAGACGGGTCCGGAAAAGCCTCTAACACAGGAGGAACGGAAGGCTCGAAGTGGCATCGCTCCATACATATTCTAATCGAAACCGAAAGCTGGAGGGCCGATTATATTCGAGGACCCTCATGCTCGAAAAAATATCTTGCCGTTTTCCGGAGAACGTGATCCTTCTGACAAAGTATTTTATAACATTAAGACAGCGTGATTTCCATAACACACAAAAACCTATTCAGAATCAGAACGCCCATTCTGAGTTGAAAGGGGCACCCGATCCCGATTCCGGGGTCTAACGAACATCATCGGAAAAAACATTTGCCTATATTCTTGGAACCGTGAAGAATGTCACTATTCATGACGTTGCGAAACTGGCAGAAGTATCGACCGGGACTGTCTCGGCGGTGCTTAACCAGAAGAAGACCGTCAATAAAGGCACTCAGCATCGCGTGCTGCAGGCCATCAATCAGTTGAACTATCGTCCGAGCGCCGCTGCTCGTCGACGCCTTCAACCGTCTGCAGAGAAAACGCTTGGCCTGGTCATCAAGGAGATCCATAACCCGTACTTCGCCGACATCGTTATCGGTGCGCAGGAGGCTGCCGGTTCGCATGGCTATCATCTGCTCGTGACCAGTTCAGAGAGGACGTACAAACTGGAACAGGAGCTCGTTGAACTACTTATCTCCAAGGATGTGGACGGGCTTATAATCAACCCGCTTCTCGACGAAGATGCGGATCTCTCCCACCTCTATGAACTTAAGCGACGCAACATTCCACTGGTTTTGCTGGAAAATATTCGAGGGATCCGAGCCAGCATGGTTGATGTCGACAACGTTGCCGCATCGAGGGCCGCCGTCGAGTACCTGATACAGTCGGGTCACGAACGAATCGTACACTTTGCAGGACCGCGGTACTCCATGCATAGCGACGAACGGATCAAGGGCGTTCGACTGGCCTTCAGCGCTCAACAACTCGTCTTTGGGGATCACGATATCGTACATGCAGGCGCGCGACTGGAGGACGGATATCAGATGGGACTTGATTTCTTCGGTCAGCAAAAAGATCATCCGACGGCCGTTACATGTTACAATGACCTTGTGGCCATGGGATTGATTCGAGCGCTCCTCGAGCTGGGATTACGTGTGCCGGATGACATTTCTGTCATCGGATACGATGACATCGACATGGCCAGCTATTCGCAGGTGCGGCTGACGACCGTGCGTGTCCCGAAACATGAATTGGGGCGGCAGGCTACCGAATTTCTTATCCAACAAATCGAGGCGCACGACGCAGGTACCGTCGAAAAGGTCATTCTGGAGACCGAGTTCGTGATCCGTGATTCTACACGTGTGCTCCATACCAACTCGTAGCGCTATTCGGAATCCAGGGCATTACTGATTTCAGCACGTGATAACGGCCTTGCAGGAAATTAATATGAAAATACTTGAAACGTATAAATGTTTTTCTTAATGTTTAGTTGTCATTCACATGTTCTATTGTGATTGGCTGTGTGATTGGAGGTAGTGGTAGTGACAACCCGGGGGCGGTCGAAGACACCCCCGGGACGTCATCAGCGAAAGATTCGAGAAAGACGACCTGTATCGAGAGATGGCCGTTTGTGCCCCGTGCGTGCAAACCGAAACGATAATCCACTCTGAATACAATGGATTCAGAATCTAGAATCGATAAGGAGTCGGGACAAACGCTCGATACGTCGAACGACCCTCGCACGACACATAATCGTAGTAGAAGCCTGGAAGGCATCACCCTTGGCGTTATTGTCGGCAACAGGGGCTTCTTCCCGGATCACCTTTGCGAGTCCGGACGCAAAATCATTCTGGACGTACTCGAGCGGGTTGGAATCCATGCGGTCATCACGCCGACGGATGCAACCAACAACGGCGTGATTGAAAGCCTTCAGGAAGCGCGTCTGTGTGCGGATCTCTTTCGGGAAAACCGAGATAAAATCGACGGAGTGCTCGTTACGCTCCCTAATTTTGGTGACGAACGCGCTATAGCGAATGCTCTCCGCTGGTCCGGTCTCGACGTGCCGGTCCTGATCCATGCCTTCCAGGACGTGACGGACAAAATGACCATCGTGAATCGACGCGATAGCTTTTGCGGCAAAATGTCGGTCTGCAACAACCTCCGGCAGTACGGCATCAGGTTCTCGCTCACGAGCCACCACACGATGGATCCCGAGAGCAACGACTTTGAGAAGGATCTTCAACAATTCGCCGCTACCTGCAGGGTCGTTCGCTCACTTCAGAATGTACGACTCGGGCAGATCGGAGCGCGTCCTGCGGCTTTCAATACCGTGCGCTTCAGCGAAAAACTTCTCGAAAGAGCGGGAATCTCGGTTGAGACGCTCGATCTATCCGAGCTTCTCGGATGGATTCGTCAAATGGGCGACGGCGAAAAAGCTGTCGAGAACAAGCTCGATGAAATGAAGGCCTATACGCGCGTTGAGCAAATTCCCTCCGAGAGTCTCACGAAGATGGCCAAGCTCGCTGTAGCCATCGACCGATTCATCAAGGAGCAGGAGCTCTCGGCGACGGCGATTCAGTGTTGGACCTCACTCGAGGAATTCTATGGCGTCGTCCCATGTACGGCCATGAGTATGATGAGCAACAAGCTCCTGGCCAGCGCCTGTGAATCGGATATAGCAGGAACGCTCAGCATGTACATACTACAGCAGGCATCAGGCAGGCCCGCGGCACTTCTCGACTGGAACAACAACTACGGCACGGATCCCAACAAAGGTGTCGTCTTCCATTGTTCGAACCTGCCCAAAGCATTTTTCGAAGAGGGACACCGAATGGACAACCAGGAAATCATCGCCGGTACGGTCGGAAAGGAAAACACCTACGGCACGATTGTGGGCCGGATTTCTCCCGGACCTTTCACGTACGCACGTGTTTCGACAGACGACTACGAGGGAATAATTCGAGCATATGTGGGCGAGGGTGAGTTTACGAGTGACAAGATGCAAACGTTCGGCGGATACGGTGTGTTCGAGGTCCCGCGGTTACAGAAACTGCTCGTGTATATATGCGAGCACGGCTTTGAGCATCACGTGGCTGCGACACGCGCACGTGTCGCGAACGCAATTTCGGAGGCACTCGGCAAGTACAAGTCATGGATCGTATACGAACACCGGTGATATTGTATGCGCGTTCTTGTGCATGGCACAGGGTGAAATGGAAATTGACTTTTTGGACTGAACCTCTCATTGATAATCCATGGCACGTAAATACGTGATCGGGTTGGATTACGGTACGAACTCGGTTCGCGCGCTCGTCGTCGATGTGCAGAACGGCAACGAGGTGGGCACCCATGTCTACGACTATCCCTCCGGACGCAACGGTATTCTCCTGGACCCGAGAGATCCGAATGTTTCGAGACAGAATCCGAACGATTATCTGGACGGACTTTTCGAGAGCATCCGCGGTGCGATGGAGCATGCTTCCTCTCATGACGGATTCAATCCGACGGACATTATTGGCCTTGGTGTGGACACGACCGGATCGACACCCATCCCGGTTGATGTGCAGGGTCGGCCGCTCGCGTTCGATGATCGCTTCGCCGACAACCTCAATGCTCACGTCTGGCTCTGGAAAGACCATACGGGACATGCCGAGGCCGCCGAGATCACGTCCATCGCGCGTGAGATGCGCCCTCATTATCTATCTAAATGTGGTGGTACGTACAGCTCCGAGTGGTTCTGGTCCAAAATCCTGCACTGCCTCCGCGTGGACCGGGAGGTGTTCGAAGCCGCCTATACCTGGATCGAGCACACGGACTGGATGCCTGCCGTATTGAC